>CAZBLQ010000152.1:0-8831 GCA_964492635.1 uncultured Oleiharenicola sp. | reverse complement strand
AAACCACTCACCGGTCGCCGCATCGTCATCACCCGCCCTCGCGAGCAGGCGGCCGAGTGGCGGCACAAACTGGAAACGCTGGGCGCCAGCGTGCTCGAGCTGCCCCTGATCCAGGTGCGGAAGGAAGTGGACCTGGAGACGCTCGCCGAGGTGCTGACCGGTTTCGGCAGCTACGAGTGGGTGATTTTCACCAGCATCAACGGCGTGAAATATTTCTTCGAGGAATTCTTCCGCGTCCATGATGATATTCGCGCTCTCGGGCTGACCCGCATCGCCGTGGTGGGCGAAGCGACGGCCGCCGCCGTACGCGACCTGCATCTGCGGGTTGAATTGCAGCCGAAGAAGGCCAGCGGTGAGGAACTGGCGAAGGAACTGATCGCACGCGAGTCGATGGACAGTGCCAAGGTGCTCGTCGTCACCGGCAACCTGAACCGGGAAATCCTCGTCCAGAAGCTGGAAGAAGACCGGGCGATCGTGGATTGCCTGCCGGTCTACAAAACCGAGGAAACCGACCTGGGCAAAGATCCCATGGCGGGTGAATTCCGCACCCGCGGCGCCGACGCCATCCTGTTTGCGAGTCCATCGGCGGCTCAGTCGTTTTTCGACCAGGCCGCCGCGCTCAAACTGGCCGCCAAGGCCCGCCGCCCGTTGGCCGGGAGCATCGGTCCGAGCACCACCGCCACCATGAAGCAACTGGGCCTGCCGGTGGATTTCGAAGCGGCTGAGCCGAGTCTGGACAGTCTGGTCTTGTCCCTGACCAAGGCATTGGCCCGCTAATCACGCGAATGCACACGAATCTTCTGATTGGATTAGAGTCAATTTGCGTGTATTCGCGGGCTAACTCATGAAAGTTCCCTTTCTCGATCTCAAGCCGCAGCACCAGGCCATTCGCGCCGATGTCCTCGCGGCCCTCGCCAACACCTACGACAACACCCGCTTCTGCCTCGGCAAGGACGTGGAGGATTTCGAGAAGGCGTTCAGCGCCACGCTGGGCTACCCGCGCACCCTCGGTATGAACAGCGGCACCTCGCCACTGCACATCGCCTCGCTCTGCGGCGGATTTGGCCCGGGCGATGAAATCGTCACGACCGCATTCACTTTTGCGTCCAGTTGCTGGGGCATCAGCTACGTTGGCGCCAAGCCGGTCTTTGCCGATATCGACCCGGATACCTGGTGCATCAGCCCGGAGGCCATCGCCAAAGCCATCACGCCGAAAACCAAGGGCATCGTCGTCGTGCATATCTTCGGCCAGCCCGCCCGGATGGACGAGATCATGGCCATAGCGAAGCAGCACAAGCTCTTCGTCGTCGAGGACTGCGCGCAGGCCGTCGGTGCGACCTACAAAGGCGCGCCCGTCGGCTCCATCGGTGATTGCGGAACCTTCAGCTTTTATCCCACAAAAAATCTGGGCGCGTGCGGCGAGGGTGGGGCGTTTGTCTCCAAGCACCCCGCAGTAATGGATCGGGCCCAGTTGCTGCGCGTGCACGGCTCGCCCAGACGCTATGCGCATACGGAGGTTGGTTTTAATTTCCGGATGGACGGCTTTCAGGGCGCCGTGCTCAACATCAAGCTAAAGCATTTGGCTTCGTGGACCGCCCGCCGCCGCGCCATCGCGGCCAAGTATCGTGCCGGCATCAAGTTGTCCGGCGTCCAGTTGCCGGTCGTGCCGGCCTACGGTGAATCCGTCTGGCACCAGTTCACTCTCCTGCACCCGCAGCGTGATGCCCTGCGGGCGCACCTGGAAAAGTCGGGCGTCGGCACGGAGATCATCTACCCAGGCCCGATGCACCTGCAGCCGTGCTATGCGTCGTTGGGTTACCGGCCCGGCAGCCTGCCGGTAACTGAAAAGACCAGCGCACAGTGCATGAGCCTGCCGATGTTCCCCGAGCTGACCGACGAGCAGGTCGACCACGTCATCCAGGCAATCAATTCGTTTTGAAAACACGAAGCAGCAGAGAAACAAAGCATTCCTTCGCTACTTTGCTTCTTTGTGTTCATATTCTAGTATGATCAACGGAATCAGACTCAAGGTTTGCGGCATCACCTCGCTGGTGGATGCCGATGCCGCTGATGCCCTCGGGGCGGATTACCTCGGGTTTATCTTTTATCCAAAATCAGCCCGCTGGGTTTCCGATCCGCAATTCAAGGCGATGCGGGACCGTCTGCCGCCGCGCAAAAAAGTCGCGGTGTCCGTCGATCCGAGCGTGCAGGATTTGACCCGCCAGATGGAGCTGGGCCTGGATTTTTTCCAAATCCATTTCAATCCGCAGACTCCCGTCCCGGTCATCCGTTCCTGGGCCGAGACCGTGGGCGTGGCGCGGCTGTGGCTCGCGCCCCGGCTGCCGGGCGAGATCGACGTTTACCCCGAGCAACTGCCGCTGGCGGAGACTTTCATGCTGGACACCTTTCATCCGGTGAAAATGGGCGGTACGGGCGAGACCGGTGACTGGGCCAAGTTCAAGCGCCACCGCGAGGCCCATCCGGCGAAACAGTGGATTCTCTCCGGCGGGCTCAACCCGAGCAATGTCGCCGAGGCGGTTACAGCGACGGGCGCGCGCTGGCTCGACGTCAACAGCGGCGTGGAACAGGCGCCGGGCATCAAGAGCCCAGCCAAACTGCAGGCCTTCGTCCTCGCACTGCACAACGCGACAAAACACGAGAATCCGAGCTATCATTGATCCAATCTCTGAGACCAAACGGGTCTAAACGGTCCATTCGCTTCATTTTTGTTTCGTGTTAACAAACGCGCCGGGTAGCGACTTTTTTTGAAATGAGAACTCAAAACGAGGTTGGGAAAACTATATGGGGAATCTCAGTGGCAGTGCAGAGTTACGAAAGTTAATCAGGTTGAATCGGGTGAAAGTCTGAGGATTCTTTGGCTTCCCATGAAGATTGTTACCTTTTGTTTCCGTTCGCGCCTTTTGCGGCTGATCGTTCTGGTGAACTTGTTCCGGCTCGGACCGGCTTCATTTGCCGGTGAACGACCAAAGTATCCCGAATACGTGCTCGGCGGTACCGAGGTCAGAATCTTACCTCGCTCGGCGAATGGTCGCGATTACCAGCTTTACGTAGCGTTGCCCTATTCGTACCAGACCGACCTCAAGAAGAAGTACCCCGTTGTGTTTATGACGGATGGATATTGGAGTTTTACCCGGATGGTCGGTCTCTATAGTTCGCTATGGTACGATAAGGTGGTACCGGAGTACATCACGGTCAGCCTTGGTTACGCCGGCGACAATCTCGATTATGGCAAGATGAGGCAATGGGAACTGGCTCCGGTTCGCATGGGATTGTTTGGCAGTTCCGGGCATGCGGCGGAATTCCTTGAGGCGATCGAGAAGGAGATCATCCCGTTTGTAGAACGCGAGTATCGGGTCGACTCCTCTCACCGGGTGATCGGCGGCGGATCCCTCGGTGGACTTTTCACCCTGTATGCAATGCTGACCAAGCCCGAGCTTTTCAGCGGTTATATCGCGATGAGTCCATCAGTGCAACTCGGCGGCGATTGGATTTTCGAATATGAGACCAAGTTCGCCGCGTCCCGTCGTCCGTTCAAAGGTAGGTTGTTCATGACCGTGGGCGGTTATGAATCGCCCGGTTTTGTGGCGAGCATCCAAAAATTCTACGATCAGCTTGCCGGCCGGAAATATCCCGGCTTGGTTTCCAACTTTCGAGTCATCGACGGCGAGCGCCATGGAGCGAGTAATTCCGAAGCTACGAACCGCGGGCTGCGCTACGTTTTCGAGGACATTGCCCCGGAAACGGGTCCATCACATTAACTGCGACGTTGCGTCGGCGATATCGGATAACCATGACTTTCGGCACATGCTTAACGGGCCGCATTAGTAATAGAATGGACGATGATATCCTCCCCCAAGCGCATCTTTGACTGGCGTTGTGTGGCTTCCTTGGCGTTCGCAGCTACGGTTGTCTTGGGGTATCTTTCCTCCCTTTGGGAACGCGCAATCGATTTCACCAGCCAACGCGGGGCATGGTGCCTGGTTTTCGGTGTGCTCTACGCCTTTGGGGGGACAATCGACTACAATTTTTTCCGGCAACGCCTAAGTGGGCCATTGAGATTATCTTATCTTTGCATCCAAGGAAGTCTTCTTCTCGCAATTTTACTAACCAGCCACCTCTGCTCCGATATGTTTCTCTGCGTGCTTCCATTGGTGGCAGCGACAGTGTCATTGTTCGACTTTGGGACTGCGATGCTGGGAGTTTCCGCCCTGTATGGGATGACTCTCATGGTGGAGGGCCATTTCTACGGGGTCGACTCGCTCGTTCACTGGTCGGTTTCGACTCTTCCAGCGTTCGGCTTTGTTGCGATCTTCACCCGGATCGCGATGAGGGAAAAAGCGGCTCGAACCCGCGCTGAATCGCTTTCGGCCGAGGTCGAGAAATTGGCAGTCATCCAAGAGAGGAATCGACTTGCCCGTGAAATCCACGACAGTTTGGGGCACTTCCTGACGACGATCCACGTGCAACTCGAAGCAGCCAAGACGATCCATTCCACCGATCCCGACAGAGCCCTTGAAGCGGTCACGAAGGCCCAAGGCCTCGCACGCGATGCGTTGGTCGAGGTGCGCCGGTCCGTGGGAGCTCTCCAAGCCGACCGTGCGCCGCCTCCATTGGCCGCACGTCTGAGCGATCTCGTGGCGGCCACCGATGGTTGGGGGGCAGCCGTCTCCCTCAAGATTTTCGGCGAAGCCCGCGTGCTCACGCCCGAAGCCGCCCACGCCCTGTTTCGTGCGGCTCAGGAAGGCCTCACCAATGTACGCAAGCACGCACGAGCGCAGACCGCCCAAGTGATGCTCGACTACCGCGATCCCGTGCGGATTTGCGTTCGGGTTACCGACGATGGCCGGGGCGTAAGCGACGGCCTCGACGGCCACGGTTTGACAGGCCTCCGCGAGAGAATCGCCGTCTTGGGCGGCGGAATGACCTCTGGAAATTCACCCGGTGGCGGCTTTTGTCTCCAAGTAGAGATTCCGGCGTGAAAAAACTCCGATTGCTCCTCGTCGATGACCAGGCGATGTTCCGTGAGGGACTGCGCCTGATCCTAAGCCAGCAGACTGACTTCGAAATTGTGGGCGAAGCAGGTGACGGAATTGTGGCACTCGAATCAACGCGGCGGATTGCCCCCGATGTCATTTTAATGGACCTGCGGATGCCGAATATGGGCGGCGTCGAGGCGACTCGGCTAATCAAAAAGGAAGCGCCATCGGTCAAAGTGATCATTCTAACCACTTTTGAAGAGGATGAGGAGGTGTTCTCCGCGTTACGAGCCGGAGCAGCCGGCTTTCTGTTGAAGGACTCCCCGTCCGAGAAACTGTGCGAGGCCATCCGGCTCGCCGCGCGCGACGAGACCTGGCTTCAGCCCTCGGTCGCAGCCAAGCTGGTTACGGAGTTTGGCCGGCTTACGGCGCGACCGGCACCGTCTCAAACCGGCGGTTTGCTCGAACCGCTTTCCCTGCGCGAACAAGACGTGTTGCGCTGTCTAGCCGACGGAATGAGCAACAAGGAAATCGGTCGCAGGCTCATAATATCCGAAGGCACCGTAAAAAACCACATGAGCCAGGTGCTGGGAAAATTGCAGGTGCTGGACCGCACCCAAGCAGCGCTGCGCGCGAGAGAATTGGGTCTTCTTTAGGGTCGTCGCGGCCGAAGGTCACGGTTACGACCGTGACGACTGGCACATGCATATGATCGATGTAACTTGGTACAGTTTGTTCATGAGAACCCCTGCAGGGTTTGGATCCTTATCTCCGCACAAAATGCATTCACCGCTCCGGTTCATCAGCGTTCTGTTCTTTCTGAGTAAAGTAACGGCGTTCCCGGAAAGTCCTCCCCAGACGCCGGCCCCTGCAACCATCGTCGAATTGCGGCAGCAGATCGAAAAAATACTAAGGGACACTCATACGCCCGGTGCAGGAATTGCGCTTATGGATCGCGACGGCCCGATATGGGTGGCCGGTGTCGGCATGGCTGACGCCGCGAAAAATCGACCCGCAACCGAGGACACATTGTTTCCCCTCGGCTCAATATCGAAGTCATTCGTGGCGCTTTCCGTGCTGAAACTTCAGCAGGAAGGACGGCTCAACCTGCTGGATACCCTGCGATCACGGGCCCCGGAGGTGGAATTCATCAATCCATGGGAGGCGACCAATCCCATTCGGATTGTCCATCTGCTAGAGCATACTACGGGATGGGACGACAATACACCACAGGAAGGGGCATGGAATCCTACGCCTGAACCCACGCGGCGCGAGGGGCTGGCTTACCATCCTCGTTCCCGCACCTCGCGGTGGCGGCCGGGAACACTCTTTTCATATTCGAATTTGGGGCCGGACGTGGCGGCCTACCTCGTGGAAAAGGCCACGGGCCAGAGGTTCGAGGATTACGTGGTTCGGACCTGGTTCAAGCCGATCGGCATGACGGACGCTTCATATTTCGAAAGGCCGGAAATGCTCCCAAAATTGGTCACGGGCTACCGGTCAGGCGGCAACGCGACTTATCCCCATTTCAATATTCTTACTCGTCCTGCGGGTGCCATAGTTGCGTCGCCGCGCGACATGGCGAACTATGTCGGGTTCTATCTCAACCGGGGTTTATTTCGGGGGACCCAGCTTTTGCCGAAGGATGCGATTGATCGGATGGAGCGCCCGACCTCCACCTACGCTGCGGCCGAGGGCCTTGAGATCGGCTATGGGTTGAACAATTACACCACCGTGTGGAGGAATTGGGTTTTTCACGGTCACGGTGGAGCGGTGCCCGGTGCATTGGCAAATATGGCTTACCTCGCCGACGAGGGCCTCGGCTACGCGCTGATGATTAATAGCGAAAATGGCTATGCCATGTATCAATTGGAAGAGGCTGTTCGGGCTTACATGGTCCGGGATCTGAAACCGCCGCCGCCGCCGCCAACGGGGAATGTGGATGAGGCACAAATGGCCGATTGTGCAGGGTGGTACGAGCCTATCACCCCGCGCAACGAGAGTTCGCGGTATTTGGAAAGCATATTGGGTGTGACCCATGTAAGCTTCGGAAACGGCCAGCTTTTCCTCCGGGACCTAACCAATGGAAAAGTCGCTTACGTCAGGGTGAGCGGTCGGCTCTATCGAAGGCTCAACAATTCTCGCAGTCTCGTCCTTATTGGGGACCACTTCGATGGCACGCTCTTACAGACCGTCGGAGGGCCTGCTTTCCGTCGCATGCCGACGTACATCGTGGATCTGAAACTGGGGTTTGCCCTTGCGACTGCTCTTCTCATGTTCAGCTCGGCACTCTTCGGGCTCTTCTGGCTGCCAAGAATGCTCTTCGGCGACCTCAAGGGCGCGCCGTATTTGGGCGTCCGGACGGACCCGCTCCTGGCCACGTTGTTCGGCAGCGCCGTATTTGTCCTGATCTGGGAAGCTTCGGGCGACTACTACGCCCGTGCCGATGGGGCGATCTGGTCAGGCAATTCGGTCACAATCGTTAGCCACTTGGCGCACGGGGCATTCGCCTTTTTTGCCATCCGCGGATTGTTCAGGGCGCTGCGCCGTCATCGCAGCCCCGTTGGCCGCCTGGTCTGGTGGCATTCCTTCACCACCTCGCTCGTATTGACCGTATGCGCGGTCTATCTCTCGTATGGGGGTCTGCGTGGCGATTTCGCCGGATGAACTCGGTTTGAATATTTGGCTCTTCAAGGATTTGCACAAGGAGTTTGGGCCCGGATGGAACATTGCCTGGATCTTTCGACCGGAATTTCCCTCGGATTCCTCGAGTTTCTCGGGAAAGAGCTTCAATGCATCTAACTTCCTGAGCGTTGGGCGAACGATCAGTCCCAACCTTTCTTGGAATTTGGGGTTTGGTGGCTACTGATACCACGACCAATGCAATACTAGTGATGCGTTCAACGGCAGCGGATCACCGGCCTCATAGCCCGTTTCTGTTCGTGCGCTCGCCGCTTTGACGCCAACTTCTTTCCCACCCGGTCTCGCGACCGCGCGGTTGCCTTTGTCTAATGCTTTTGTTTTCACTTTTGGTATCTTGCACCGAGGACTTTCACCGCGTCAGTTCACGCCCATGCCGGGCACACACTCGGCGGAACCAGCCTCGCCAAGCCGGGGTGGTTCATCGTAACCTTGATCGACCGATTGATGATAACCACAAAAGAAGATACCCCCAGAAATGGCTCAGCGGCGTCTGCAAATCGCGCCATAGGTGCAATGTTTTTTACTTTTCTTGGCAGCGCCTGGTTACTGTTCGGGATTCTTGCCGGCTACGGAATGAAACCCGTGGCCGTGTTGACGGTCGTGGCCGGGACATTATTTCTATTCGGCGCCTCAGTTCGACAGTTTCGCAGGAATCGAGCCGCACGTGCCGTTGAATCTGATTCGCCAGAGAGCAAAAGGTCCGGCCGCATCTTCACTGCCGTAAATGCGATCCAGTGGACGTTGGTGTTTGTCGTCTCAGCCATATTGTCGGCGCTCGGTTACAAGGACTGGATTATTCCCGCAATTATCCTCATCGTTGGCGTTCATTTTTTCCCGCTGGCGGTTGCATTCAAGGTTCGACGCCACTTTGTTACTGGAGCAGCTATGACTCTTTTGGCGATTGTCTATCCGCTGTTATCGAATGCGGGTCCGCGAAGTCCCGTGGGATGTTTCGGTGCGGGCATTATCCTGTGGGCGAGTGCAGTCGCAGCATTGGTAAGACCGGCCTAACAATGAGAACTATGCCGAACAAATCGCCGGGCCCGACACCTACGTCTGTCACGGCGGTTGCGGGGCATCCGCCGCGCCAGCCATAGGTGCGGGTCATCGAGGCGTTAGCCCCTCAATATG
>CAZBLQ010000151.1:0-8865 GCA_964492635.1 uncultured Oleiharenicola sp. | reverse complement strand
CGTCCCTACCGGCGCTGTCGCGCCAAAGTCTATTAATCAAGGGACGATGGTATAAGGTAATGTTGGGCCAGTACCATCCTTTCTATCCGGAACGCATCCTGCGGGCGGGCGCCCGATGTCCCGTTACCCGTAAAATGGTACGTCACTCCGGAATATTCGCGTCACGTCGTGCGAAGGTTAAGTTTCCCATCGAAGGGGACATGGGCTATCCTCAGCTTCGCACCGCCCAATCGGCGAAATAGTTGTCGCAGCTAAAATGGAATTCATTCAGTTCGAGGCAAACCGCAAAAAGGGCCTGTCTTCGAGAAAGGGCACATGTCCTGAAGTAATCCCCTGGAAGCCGGAAACGCGCCGGTGAGGCATTGCGCATCCTTCAGTGCCTGCACGCGATTTCTCAAATCGTGGAGTATTCGTTGCCAGCAAGTTAGAAGGCTGATTCGGGATCGAAACTCTTCTTCGGGGAAGGGATAAGAGGAGAGGAGGAATCCGATTGCGTGTTGCGAAACGCGGCACATGGTAGCTGCCGCTTGAGCCAAACCCACGATCCAAGGTGTTGCCATCGACTGCTCGCCACGGGCTGCGCCGTCTTGGTTTTCACATTGGGTCTGTTCGCGGCGAGTCCGCTCCTCCACGAGCAGCTGCATTCCTACGCCAACGCGGCATCGGACGATGGCTGTGCGGTGGTCATTTTCGCCAACGGTGTCTCGGTCCTGTTGACGGTTCAGGCCTTGCCTTTGCCGTCAGCCGATTGGCGCGAACAGTCCTACGTCAGGGCAGTCCAGATATTATTGGATTCGCCGCGCTATCTGCTGCTGCCGGGGCGCGGTCCGCCGGTTGCCTGAGTTTGCCTGTCGCCCGTCGCGCCGGTTATCCCGGCCGCGTGGCTGATCCACTGCGAAGCGGGGTGCCCGCTTTCGGCGTTTAACGCATTGAATGTTAGTTCTTGAGCAAACCCAGCGATAGCGTTTCCGAAATCCTTATGAAGTGTCGTTTGATCATCACTTGGTTTTCCGCCATGTGCCTCGGCCTGGCCCCGATTGCGGGGCGGGCTCAGGCGCCTCGCGGAGCCGGGATGGCGGATCCGGCCGGCCAAGCCATGTCCTCGCTTCACCTCTCGCGGACGCAGGCGGTGCAGGAGGCGCTGGCCCATAATCCGGCTCTAGTCGCCGCCCGCGAGCAGGTTGAGGAAGCTCTGGCGGGGATCACGATTGCGACTGCCTGGGCCGACCCGGCGCTGGTCACGGAGTGGGACCAGTTGTCGAGTTTTTTCAATCCCCACAGCGCCTCGGAACACGATCTCGGCCTTCAGTTCACCGTGCCATTTCCCAATCGCACCCGGCTGAACGGGAAGATTGCCCGCGCCTCCTGGCAGCAGACCCGATATGCGCTGACGCAACTGCAGCAGCAAACCGTGTCCCAGACGGCCCAGGCCTATTTTACCCTGCTCATTGCGCTGCGCCACCAGGAGGACCTGACGCAAAGCCAGGAGATGTCCCGGCAGTTCCTGGAGAAAACCGAGGCCCGCTACCGGGCCGGCACCGCAGCGAAGCTGGATGTGCTCAAGGGCAAGGTGGATCTTTCCAAAACGGGCAATGCCTTGATCGCGAACGAGCACGCGATCGCCGCCGCGCGGGCCGGCTTGAACAGGCTCCTCGGCCGGCCCATCCATTCCGGGCTGGAACCAGCCGATGCGCTGGAAATCCCCGGACCGATTCCTGAGCTTAAGGCGCTCGAGGAGCTGGCGATCAATTCCCGGCCTGAACTGCTTAGCCTGAGCGTCGCGCAAAAGTCCGCGCACGACTCGACCGCGCTGGCGAAACAATACTGGGTGCCGGACCTGAACCTGACGTTGTGGCGGAGCAATATCACCGGGCAGCCGGGTTCGTACAAATTCGACGGCGGCATTTCCCTTCCCCTGTTTTTCTCGCAGCATGAGAAGGGCGCGATCGCGCAGGCCCGGCACCGGGAGCGCGAACTGCAGGCGACCGGCTCTGACCTTTACGGGCAAGTACTGCTCGATGTCCAGAACTCCTACTCGGCGGCGGTGACCGCCTGGCGGCAGGCGGTTTATCTGCGCGATGAACTGCTGCCTGAAGCGCACGCGGCCTTCACGGCGGCTTTTGCCAGCTACAGTCTCGGCGGCTCGTCCGCCCTCGAATTGCTCGACGCAAAAGGAACTCTCCTTGATGCCGAGAGCCAGTACACCGATGCCCTTGGCGCGGTGAATTCAGCGCAGGCCGACCTCGAACGCGCCATCGGCGCGCCTTTGCCTTCCGAACCCCCAGGGACCCTGCATGAAAAATAAAACCCAAGCCATAATTGCGGTCGCGGTCGCGGCAGCGGTGCTCACGGGCTGTTCGCCCGAAACCGCAAGCAAGTCAGAGGCCCCGGTCACGGCCGGTACCGTGACCGTGACCGCCGCCCAACGGGAACGTCTTCACATCCAGACGATCAAGGCGGCCGCCTTTCATCGCGTGATTGAAACCACCGGGACGGTGGGCTTCGACAACGACCGTGCCACCACGGTGCTTGCGCCGATCTCGGGCCCGGTTTCGCGGCTGCTGGTTTCGCTCGGCGCCCGGGTCAAGGCGGGCGATCCGCTGGCGCTCGTCGATTCGCCGGACTTCGCGGCGGCCATCAGCGGCTATCGCAAGGCGCTGGTCACGGCCGCGAACCTCCGCCGGATTGCGGACCTGGACAAACAATTGTTCGACGCCGATGCCCTTGCCCGCCGCGATCTCGAACAGGCCCAGACGGACGCCGTCAACGGGGAAGCCGACCGCGACTCTGCGTTGCAGCAATTGCATTCGATGGGTGTCACGGACGAGGCGATACGTGACATTCAGGAAGGACGGCCCGCCACCGTTAAGGCCGGAGTCATCCGGGCGCCCCTGACCGGAACGGTCGTTGAGAAACTGATCACGCCGGGCCAGCTGCTCCAGGCAGGCGCGACGCCGTGTTTCACCGTCGCCGACCTTTCGCAAGTGTGGGTCGTGGCGGATATCTTTGAATCGCAACTTGCTTCGGTCGCCGTTGGCGACGCGGCCGAGGTGGTCACCAGCGCCGGGCCGGAAAGCATCCCGGGAACCGTCGACAACATTTCGGCGATCCTTGATCCCAACACCCGCGCCATCGGGGTTCGCGTGGTGGCGAACAACCCCGGCGAGGTGCTCAAGAAGCAAATGTATGTGCGCGTGCTGATTCACTCCGGCCGCGAAAGCACGGGATTGCTGGCGCCCGTGGCCGCGATCCTCCGCGACGACGAGAACCTTCCGTTTGTCTATCTGGCGGAGGCGGACGGCGGTTTTGCGCGGCGGCATGTCACGCTGGGTTCCCGCGTTGGCGATCAGTATGAAATCACTGCTGGCCTCAAGGACAGCGAGCGACTCGTCGTGGATGGCGGACTCTTCGTGCAATTTCAGCAAAATCAGTAAGACGACCCGTGAGCGACTCCGCCCTACCACCGCCCGTCCAGCCGCCAGCCCCGGCCTCGATCATCAACCGGATCGTCGCGTCGTCGTTGCGGCAGCGGTTTCTTGTCGTCTTGTTGACGCTTCTGCTGGTGGGAGTCGGTCTCTGGTCGATGAACCGGCTGCCGGTCGATGCCTATCCCGACCTCTCGCCACCACGGGTCGAGATTATCACCCAATGGCCGGATCATGCCGCCGAGGAGGTGGAGCGTTTGATCACGGTGCCCTTGGAGGTCGAGATGAACGGGATTCCCCGCCTGACGGTGGCGCGCTCGATTTCACTCTACGGCCTGTCGGATGTCATCCTGACCTTTCGCAACGGCACGGACAATTATTTCGCCCGCCAGCAGGTGTTCGAACGCATCGGGGACCTGAGCCTGCCCGCCGGGGTCACGCCGTCGGTGGCGCCGCTGTTTTCCCCGTCGGGCTTGATCTACCGCTACGTCGTGCAGAGCCCGGACCGGTCGCCGATGGAACTCAAGACGATCGAGAACTGGATCCTCGAGCGCCAGTACAAGTCGGTTCCCGGCGTGGCGGATGACTCGGGGCTTGGCGGTGAAACGATGCAGTATCAGGTGCTGCTTGACCCCGCGAAGATCGCCGGCGCCAGGCTTTCGGTTCCCGTGATTGTCAATGCGCTCGGCGCCAACAACGGCACCGCCGGAGGCGGGTTCTACTCGCAGGGCGGCCAGTTCTATTACGTGCGCGGACTCGGTCGAATCGAGACGATCGAAGATGTCGGCAACGTGGTGCTCGCCGTGCATAACGGCACCCCGGTCCTCGTCAAGGATGTCGGCCGGGTGGAGATCGGACACGCGCCGCGGCTCGGCCAGTTTGGCTACATGGATCAGGACGACGCCGTCGAGGGGGTCATCCTGATGCGCACCGGCGAAAAGACCCAGAACGTCCTGCAGGCGGTCGAGGCCAAGACCAGGGAGCTTAACGAGAGCATCCTGCCGAAGGACGTAAAGGTTCATGCCTTCTATGATCGCAGCGGCCTGATCGACCTGACCACCAGGGTTGTCGAGCGCAATCTCCTTTGGGGCATGCTGCTGGTCGTCGTCGTGCTGGTCTTCTTCCTCTACGACCTGCGCGCGGGCTTGATCGTGGCGACGGCCATTCCGCTGGCCCTGCTCTTTGCGTTCATCTGCCTCGATGTGCAGAATGTCTCGGCCAACCTGCTGTCGATCGGGGCGGTGGACTTCGGCATCCTCGTGGACGGTGCCGTCGTGATGGTTGAGAATATCTTCCGGCAGGCGGCCCTGCGGCGCGGCCAGCCGCGATCCATCGGCCAGGTGATCATCGAGGCGGCCGCCGAGGTGGACCGGCCCATATTTTACGCGGTGGCGGTGATTATCGCCGGGTTCCTGCCCATCTATGTGCTCTCCGGGCCGTCCGGAAAACTGTTCACCCCGATGGCCGACACGATGATCTTTGCCTTGCTCGGTTCGCTGCTGGTCACGCTGGTACTCTTGCCCGTTCTGTGTTCCTGGGTGTTGCGGCGTGGGGTGAGCGAGCGGCGGAACGTGGCGTTCGAAGCGATCAAATCGGTTTATGTCCGCGGCCTCGACGTCTGTCTCGCGCATCGCTGGTGGACGACCGTCGTTTCCGCGTTGCTGCTCGGCGGGTCGCTGCTGCTCATCCCGCGGGTCGGGGCCGAGTTCATGCCGCATCTTGACGAAGGGGCGCTGTGGGTCCGCGCCACCATGCCCTACACCATCTCGTTTGAGGAATCGAAGAAGATCGCGCCCGAGGTGCGCCAGATCCTGCGCTCGTTTCCGGAAGTCACCACCGTCGCCTCGGAGCATGGCCGTCCGGATGACGGCACCGACCCGACCGGCTTCTTTAACGTGGAATTCTATGTCGGATTGAAGGCCTACTCCGAATGGAAGGGGCCGTATCGCACCAAGGCCGGATTGATCGCGGCGGTCGATGAAAGACTGAAGGCGTTCCCCGGAATCAATTTCAATTACACCCAGCCGGCCGAGGATGCGGTGGACGAGGCGGAGACGGGCTTGAAAAGCTCTCTCGCCGTCAAGGTTTACGGGGCCGATCTCCCGACCCTGGAAACCAAGGGCCGGGCCATCAAGCGCATCCTGGAGGGAGTGCGCGGGATCAGGGAAGTCACGCTCGTGCAGGAGCTCGGGCAGCCGAGTCTCGTGATCAAAATCAAACGCGACAAGATCGCCCGCTACGGCCTGAACGTCGCGGACATCAACGGTCTGGTCGGTGCGGCCGTCGGCGGGGCGGTGGCGACCCAGGTCGTGCAGGGTGAACAGCAGTTTGACCTGGTTGTCCGGCTGGAAAACCGGTTCCGTGAGACGCCGGAGGAAATCGGCGGCATTCTCGTGGCTACCCCCGACGGCCAGCAGGTCCCTTTGAGGGAATTCGCGGACATCCAGGTGGCGAACGGAGCTTCGTTCATCTACCGGGAGAACAATTCCCGCTATATTGGCGTCCAGTTTTCCGTGGCCGGCCGCGATCTCGCCGGCGCGGTGGATGACGCGAGGCAGCAGGTCGCCAGCCAGGTGCAGCTGCCTGAAGGTTACCGGATCGACTGGGGTGGCGAATACAAGGAATACACGGCTTCGCGCAATCAGTTGCGGATCGTCCTTCCCCTGACGTTGTTCCTGATCTTCCTCCTGCTGTTTGCCCTCTACAGCAATCTGAAGTTTCCACTCATCACCGTGCTCGGGGTGTTGCTCTCGGCACCGGTCGGGGGAATCGTTGCGTTGTGGCTGACGAACACGCCTTTCTCGGTCTCATCCGGCATCGGGTTTCTGGCGCTATTCGGCGTCTCGGTGCAGACCGCGGTGGTCTATATTTCCTATGTCAATGAATTGCGCGGCACCGGCATGGGGACGACCGAAGCCATTCGCGAGGGAGCGATTCTGCGGCTCCGGCCCATCATGATGACGGCGCTCGTGGCGGCCTTCGGTCTCTTGCCTGCAGCCATGGCGACCGGCGTCGGCACCGATTCCCAAAGGCCGTTCGCGCTGGTCATTGTCAGCGGTCTCTTCTCGCGCATCCTCATAAGCGTTTTTCTCATGCCGGCGCTTTATTCAATTGTAGCGCGCCCCGGCGATCGACTCGAAGTGTGACCGGGGCCCAGCGGCCCGCCGGCAAAATTGCCTCTCATGCCGATTCAGACCCTGCAAGATTCGGCGGTTATCCGTCGCTCCCCCTGTTTCGCCTGAGCTACGAACCGTAACCCGAGGAAAGTAGCAGAGGAAGGTTGCACTACAAGGTTGCAGCCGGGCGCTGGCCAACTAGAAGCGTGCGTGGTGCTACCATGGTCTCATCGATTCTTGTGTCTGCCCAAAGCCAACCGGCGGGCTCTTGTTTTCACCCAGGTTGGCGCAACGACGGGCCGTGGTCTGGCGCTGTGGAAATTTTACAGCCGAGTTGGTTGATTGAGTGGCTCGGCAATAATACCCTAGCCACCCTCGAACCACGATTGAACAGAGCACTTTTGCGCTAATGCTCTCCCTTTTAACCAATTCCCGATTTCAATCAACCAACCCCAGGTTGGCATAATCAACGTTGATCTAGGCAAAATCATGAAGACCATTCACGCGAGAGATCCGTCAAGCCCAGCGCTCCTCCCGGTGAGCGCTGGACTGTTATTCCTGCTCTGGTCGCGGTCGTTTATTTCCTCCGAAACCGCGCAGGCCGCTTTTCTGGTGATTGGAGCGGCGCACGTCAGCAGTCAAATCGCGGGCGCTCCCGATCTGTGGCGCACCCGCAAAGGTTCATTGCTGCCCGCGATTTTTCTCGGCGCGTTTGCCTGGCTCGCGGCTGGTATCGCGACCGCCGTAGCATTATCGCATCACCGATGAGTCTTGGGACACAGAAAAGGCCTGACATTCCTCGCAGCCAACCGTCGGCCTCCGGCCTCGGTGGCTGACCTCAACGTTTGGCACAATGCGATCCTTCGTTCGCAATCTTTCGGCGCCGGCAGAATTCTGTCTCGTAGTTCTGATCGCATTTGGGCTGCCGATTCTGGCAAACATTTTCGTTATCATCAGGATGCTGATGAACGTGGCCCCACGCCCCGTTCGTTTCGGCGATCACACAATGATCGTGTTGCTGATCGCAGAAGCCGTGACGTTCATGGTGATATTCGGAATCGGTCACATCCGCGGTTGGGCGTCCGAGACATTTCGTTTCCAAGTCACATGGAGATGGACGGTAATGGGTTTTTTGCTCTATGTGGCTGCAATGTTGGTCGCGGTTCTGGCACATCATTTTGCGCTCGAATTCGGCGTAAATCCAACTGGGCCCTCGCACGTGCATATGGGCGAGGGAGCTACGCTGCCATTTATTATCCTTAATTCGATTACAAATCCGGTATTCGAGGAAATGCTTGAGGCGGCTTACATAATAAGTTCGCTCCATAAAATCGGCATGTGGCCTGCAATTCTAGCAGGGGCGCTGCTTAGAATGTGCTTGCATGTCTATCTCGGGTTCTATGGCGCGTCGATCGTTATGGCGACGGGTGTGATCTTCGGACTCGTCTATTGGCGGTGGCGACAGCTGTGGCCTCTTATAGTCGCCCACGCATTACTCGACTTCCTCGGGCTGATGCACATGGATATTTTCCGACTCCTTCAATTGACGAATCATGGTGCCTAACCAACCACCGGATCCGACGTCTCCGTCTGTCACGCCTCCTGCTGTGGCAGGAGACGCGCCATCCGTCGCCGCGGATCATTGGGACGTTGGATTCCGCTGAGATCGTCGGGAAAATATTTGTCACGAAAATAGTACGGACGTCGTGAGAGACTCAAAACCATTCACTCCCATCCATGAAAATCACCTCGGGACACTTTGTCTTCCTTCTTCTCGCCGGTGCCTTGGGCTGGTGGGGATATAGCACCTGGTCGGAGCATCGCGCCAAGGTTGCCGCTGAGACCCAGCGCCAGTTGAAGCTGGACTTTGCCGTTGCCGCACTCGACCGGGCGGTGGCCAGGCACAATGCGATCGCAAATTGGGCCAGGGACACCCCGGGCAGGTTTTCCATCGATCTGCAAAAAGTCCTGGTGAACCCCGAGGGAAGACCTATTGTGGTCGACGGAATGGTCAGCGATATCGCGCGCATTGGCGACCGTTACTTCATCTCGATTCTGGTCCCTCGCCCCACGGCAGTGGATTTCATTCTCGACTGCGACGCGGAATTGGCGAATCGCCTGTCGGCCCAGCTCCCGGCAAACACATCCTGCGCGATCATAGCCAGAATCAGCTCCGTGGAAAAAGCGGCCTACAAACTTTCCAGCGTCGCGCCTGGCGGCGAAGCATCGGTCGAGGTGGATTCGGCAGATAAATTTATTGCCCGTGGTCGCTGCCTCGAATGGGTCAACCGCGAGCAATAGCATCCGCCGGTCCAATCGGGCCA
>CAZBLQ010000150.1:0-8958 GCA_964492635.1 uncultured Oleiharenicola sp. | reverse complement strand
CGCGCGTGGACGGAGCGGCGGCGCAAGACTGATGTCTGGTGCGTCGCTTTCTCGGGCGGGGCGGATTCTCTGGCCTTGCTGCTTTTGCTGTGGGCCCTCTGGACGGAGAGGCGCGCCCGGTTGGTCGCGTTGCATTTCAACCACCGGTTGCGCGGCCGGGAATCAAACGTCGATGAAAAATTCTGCCGTCGGGTAGGTGCCGCGCTAGGCATCCGACTGAGAGTGGGGCGCTGGCCGGGAATGCATTTGGACGCAAGCGAGGCCGAGGCTCGCACCGCACGGCACGCGTTCTTCAGGCGGGAAATGAACAAGCTCGGGGGCCGGGTGCTCTGGCTGGCGCACCAGCAGGACGACATTGCGGAGAGCATGTTGATGCGACTCACCCGGGGGAGCGGCGCGGGCGGACTGGCGGCGCCGCGTCCGGTCCAACCGGCCGGCGATGGCCGCACGCATTTGCGACCGCTGTTGACCTTGAAGAAAGCTGAACTGGTGGCGGGGCTGCGCCGGGCCGGGGCGAAATGGTGCGAGGATTCATCGAATGCGCGTGGCGATTTTTTCCGCAACCGGGTCCGCCGCAGCGTAATGCCGGCTTGGGTGAAATCGGCCGGGCGTGATGCCCTCGCCGGAGCGGCGCTGTCCCGCGAATTGCTGGAGGAAGACGACCAGGCTCTGGAGGCTTGGGCCGAGGCCATGGTGCCGGCGGGGCGAGACCGGCGGTTGAATGTCCAGGCTTTGGCCGGGATGCCGCGGGCGGTGGTCCGGCGGGTCCTGCATCGCTGGTTGCTGAAGGTGCGGCCCGCCACAGATCTTTCCCGCCAGGGCTTTGAAATGCTGCTGGCGGCAATCGGGCGCTGCAAGCCCACCCGGTTCAGTCTGGGGCGCAAGGGCTTTGCGGTGATCGCTCAGGGCAAACTGACCTTTAAGAAGGGCTCGGATTGTTCCGATATTGGAACTATTTTAAATACCATCCGCGTCCGGCCGACGCCCCGGCACCACTAATAAAATCCACGGTCGGACGTGGAAAATGCAACGGAAGTTCCACCCGCGGTGCGTTTGACTTATTCCGGTGGAACCTTCACCTTCACCCACTAATCTAATCCCCACATGGCCGATAACGACGACAACAAGAAGCGCCGCCCTTTGAAAAGCCTCCCGCCGGAGAGTTTTCAGCCCAAAGTTTTGCTGATCTGGCTGGCGATCATCGCCGCGATCGTGGCGCTTTTTCTATTCAATCCGGCCAAGGGCACGGCTCCGGCGACGCTGAAAATCCAGGAAGTGGTGGAATATGCCAAGCAGAAGCAGATTGCCGAGGGTGCGATCCGCAGCGATGCGACCGGCGGCCGCGACTGGTCCGTCCTGACCGGTGAAATGAAAGAACCCATCCTTAAAAGCGAGAGTGGGATGACCAAGTCATTCATCGCCACCGGCCGCCTGACCGACATCAATCTCGAGCGTCTGCAGGAATCCACCGCTTTTGTGGAAAAGCCGGCGACGACCGCGATGACGCAGTTGCTCATCAACGTGCTGCCCTTTGTCATCGTCATCGGCCTGCTGTATTTCCTGTTTGTGCGCCAGTTGCGCCAGGCGGGGAAGGGGGCGCTGAGCTTCGGCAAGAGTCGCGCCAAAATGCTCACGCGCGACAAGGACCGCATCAACTTCACCGACGTGGCCGGCTGCGACGAGGCCAAGGAGGAGGTCAGCGAAGTCGTGGATTTCCTCAAGGATCCGAAGAAATTCCAGAAGATCGGCGGCCGCATCCCCAAGGGCATCCTGATGGTCGGGCCTCCCGGCACGGGCAAGACCCTCCTGGCGAAGGCCATCGCCGGCGAGGCCGACGTGCCGTTTTTCTCGATCAGTGGTTCCGATTTCGTGGAAATGTTTGTCGGCGTCGGTGCGAGCCGCGTGCGCGACATGTTTGAACAGGGCCGCAAGAATGCGCCCTGCCTGATTTTCATCGACGAAATTGACGCGGTCGGTCGCCAGCGCGGCGCCGGTCTCGGCGGCGGCAACGATGAGCGCGAACAGACGCTCAATTCGCTGCTGGTCGAAATGGACGGCTTCGACACGCAGGAAGGCGTCATCATCATCGCCGCGACCAACCGGCCCGACGTGCTCGACAGCGCCCTACTGCGCCCGGGCCGCTTCGACCGCCAGGTTTACATTGACCTGCCCGACATCATCGGGCGCGAGCAGATTCTCCGGGTGCATGCCCGCAAGATCACTCTCTCCGACGATGTGAACCTCGCCATCATTGCACGCGGCACGCCCGGTCTGTCCGGCGCGGAGCTGGCCAACTTGCTGAATGAAGCCGCCCTGCTGGCAGCGCGACGCAACAAGAAGCGGGTCGAGATGACCGACATCGACGAGGCCCGCGACAAGGTATTGTGGGGCCGCGAGCGCCGGCGGGTCATGGACGATGCGGAAAAGCGCTTGGTGGCCTGGCACGAGGCCGGCCACGCCATTGTTCAGGCGGTATTGGATGACGGCACCATGCCGGTGCACAAAGTCACCATCATCCCTCGCGGTCAGAGTCTTGGCAGCACGACCTACCTGCCGACCAAGGACATTCTCACCCAACCCCGGCAGAAATTGCTCAACCAGATCGCCATGGCGATGGGCGGGCGCATTGCCGAGGAGCTGGTGACCGGCGATTTCAGCAATGGTGCCTACGGCGATCTCAAGCAGGCGACCCGGATTGCCCGGGCCATGGTCTGCGACTACGGCATGAGCGAGCTCGGCCCGGTGGCCATGGGCGAGAATCAGGACACGGTTTTCCTCGGCCGGGATATCACCCGTTCGCAGCATGTCAGCGAGGACACGTCGCGAAAAATCGACATCGCCATTTCGGACATCCTGCACACCCAGTATAAGCGGGCGCAGCAGATCATCACCGAGCGCCGCCCGGCGCTCGACAAAATCGCCGCCGCCCTGCTCGAACACGAGACCATCGAGGGCAAGCACGTGTTGGAAATTCTGCAGCACGGCGACTTGCAGACACCGATTGTGAGCGCCAAACCGCCCAAACTAGCCGCCAGCGATCCCGGGAAGCCGGCCGAGAAGCCGGCCGCCAAGGAGGCACCCGGCGCCACCCCGGCTCCCAGTCCGGCCTGAGCGCACGCCGTCATTTCAGCCGGGGTTGTCCCCGGCTTTTTATTGCCGGTTTCTCTGATGGAGGCGGGACTATCAGTCCCGCATTTTGGCCGCGGACCCGCAGGGACGCTGGCCCTCCCTTGATGAATGCAATCCGCGGGACTGATAGTCCCGCTTCCACGGCAAAACTCTTCGATACGATTTGCTTGTTGCCGGGCGTGCCGAGTGCCTGCACAAATCGGCCCCTCTCAATATGAACATTTGCTGCATTGGCGCAGGTTATGTCGGCGGGCCGACCATGGCGATGATCGCCCTGAAATGTCCCGACATTCAGGTGAATGTGGTTGATATGAACGCCACGCGTGTCGCGGCGTGGAACAGCGGTCCCCTGCCCATCTACGAGCCCGGACTGGATGAGGTCGTCCACGAGGCGCGGGGCCGGAATCTTTTTTTCTCCACCGATGTCGCCGGCTGTATCAAGAAGGCCGATATCATCTTTGTCAGTGTCAACACCCCGACCAAAACCTACGGGGTGGGGGCCGGCCGCGCCGCTGATCTCCGTTTCATCGAATCGGTCGCCCGCACCATTGCCGAGCATGCCGACAGGGGAAAGATCATCGTGGAGAAATCCACCATTCCGGTGAAGACAGCCGACACCATCACCACCATCCTCGCTTCCAATACCCGCGGGTTGAAGTTCCAGGTGCTTTCGAATCCGGAATTTCTGGCTGAGGGCACCGCGGTCAAGGATCTCATGAATCCGGACCGGGTGCTCATTGGCGGCGAGCGCACCCCCGAGGGAGACAAGGCCGTGGAGACCCTGGTGGGCGTCTACGCCCGCTGGGTGCCGCGCGACCGCATCATCACGACGAATCTCTGGTCGTCCGAACTTTCGAAGCTGGTCGCCAACGCCTTCCTTGCCCAGCGCATCTCGTCCATCAATTCCATCTCCGCGCTCTGTGAGGCGACCGGGGCGGACGTGGATGAAGTGGCCAATGCCATTGGAAAAGACAGCCGAATTGGGCCGAAATTCCTCAAGGCTTCGGTCGGGTTCGGCGGCTCGTGCTTCCAGAAGGACATCCTCAACCTCACCTACTTGTGCGAAAGCTTCGGCCTGCCGGATGTCGCGGCCTATTGGGCGGGCGTGGTGGAGATGAACGACTGGCAGAAAAAGCGTTTCACCAACCGCATTGTGAAGGAGCTGTTCAACTCCGTCGCGGACAAGAAAATCGCGATTTTGGGGTTTGCCTTCAAGAAGGACACCAACGACACGCGCGAGTCCGCCGCCATCAACATCTGCCGCGATCTGCTTGCCGAACACGCCGAGGTGAGTGTCTATGATCCGAAGGTACCGGCAGGTGAGATCCGGCGCGACGTGCTCAACGGCGGCGAGGAAAATCCGCGCCTCACCATCGCCAAGAACGCCTACGAGGCCTGCGCCAGGGCGCACGCCATCGCCATCGTGACAGAGTGGGACGAGTTTAGGACGCTCGATTATGCCAGGATTTTCACAGGGATGCCCAAGCCGGCATTCCTCTTTGACGGTCGCAACATTGTCGATCTCGCCGTCTTGCGAAAAATCGGCTTCCAAGCCTCTGGCATCGGCAAGCCGGCGTGAGGCATACCATGGGCTGAGCGGGCAGTTTAGTCTTGGCTGACTTAAAACCGGCCGGGCAGAAAACCCAAGCGTCTTACCGCCAGTCGGTGAGTCCGTAACGGAGCAGAATCTGGCTGAGTTTGCCGCTCTTGCGCAGTTTCTCCAACCCCGCGTCAAATACCGCGGCATAGTGCCGGCCGTCTGGATTTGGCTTGAAGGCGACGTAAACCGGATCGCCCGCATCGAGGTACACATACTGGTAGTTCGCCACTTTGCGGCCGGAATTCCTGACAAACCACATGAAGACGGTGTAGGTTTCCGGCATGACGTCGATCAGGCCCGCGTCCAGTTGGGCGACGGCATCGTTGAGCGGCGTGTTGCCGGAGAACTTGGTCACGAGCGGGGCGTCATGCTTCAGGATATAGTCGTCGAGGGTGTCCCAGTATTTGTAGTCCTGGATGGCACCGAGGTGGATCTTTTTGAAGGAGAGGGGATTTTCATAGACCCAGGTGCTGCCCTTTCGCACAAAGAGGCCCACGCGTGGATTACCGATCTCCTGGGCTGGCAGGACCAGGCCGGCGCCTTCGCGGGTGTTGGCTCCGACCACCGCCTCGATCTCGCCGTCTTTGGCTGCCTTCAGTGCGTCGCCCCATGGCATGGTTTGATATTCGATCTGGATCCCGAGCGGGGTGAATATTTCACGGAGAACATCAATCGCATAGCCAGGGTGCTCGGCCTTGGGATTGCCATTGTAGGGCATCCATTCATCAGCGCGGATTCGAAGCATTTCGCCCGAGCCCGAAATGGCCGCCCACCCCAGCCCGCCTAAGAGCCAGGGAAACCGGAGGAGTTTTCGCATATTCCCTGCTTATCGTCCTTCCGTCACTTAACTTGAGCCGGTAAGGATCCCAGGTCGGAGCTAGATTCCCAGCGGTGTGCGGTAAAGCCGGGGCACCCGCTTGGTAACCGAGCACAGGGTTTCCCAGGGAATCGAGTCGGACCAGTCGCTGAATTCGGTCAGGGTGATTTCACCCTCGCCCTGCCGGCCGACGAGGACGACGGGATCGCCACAACTGATTTTCGCCGAAACATTCGTGATGTCCACGATGGTCTGGTCCATCGTCACTCGGCCCAGCACCGGGCAGCGTTGTCCATGGATCAGCACCTGGGCGCGGTTGCTGCACGCCCGGGCGATGCCATCACCATAGCCGGCGGTGAGAATGGCCAGGGTGGAAGCCCGCTGCAACCGGTGCGTCCGGCCGTAACTGATGCCGGTGCCCGCCGGCAGTTGCTTCACCAGCCCGACCCGCGTGTGAAAGCTGAAGACCGGTTCTGTGTGCACGCGGGCGAGCAGGGAATGCGGGTGGGGGAGAACGCCGAATTGCAGCAGCCCCACACGGACGGCATTGAACACACTGCGGCCCGGCGTGGTCTCCAGCCCCGCACTGTTGTCGGCGTGAATGAACAGGCCGGTGGGATCGAAATCCGGAAGGAGTTTAAGCGTGTCAAGAAACACGCGGCGCTGTTCCTCGGTGAAGGCCTGATCCTCGTCCGCACTGGAGAAATGCGTGAACACGCCGGCCAGCTTCACTCCTATTGCCGCACGAATCTGCGCGTACAGTTCCGGCGCCCGGCCGTGCCACACCCCCAGCCGGCCCATCCCGGTGTCGATCTTCAGGTGCACGGCGACAGGCTTGCCCGCAGCCCGGCCGATGGCGTCGAAACGCCGCACCTCGTCGGCCGATGACACCGTCGCGGCCAGATCGTAGTCGGTAAGAAAGCGGTCCTCCTCGGGCAGCACCGGGCTCAGCAACAGCACCGGCCAGTCGCTGCTCAGTTCGCGCAGCGCCATGGCCTCGGCGATGTTGGCGACGCCAAACAAATCCGCGCCGGCGTGCATCAGCCGGGCGGCGACGTGCGGCAGGCCGTGACCGTAGGCGTCGGCTTTCACGACGGCGACGTACTTGATGTGCGGCGGCAGCGAGGCGCGGATCTGTTTCAGGTTACGTTCCAGCGCGGCGAGGTCGATTTCAACCCAGCAGCGATGCGGCAGTTGTCCGGAGACTGTCATTTTAGTGGAGCGGCAGCGGCGCGATGGATTTGCACAGGCCATTTCTTGTAATCGGGCGCCTCGTGCTGAAAGGCCTCGGGGGCCTCCACGAGACGAAAGCAATCGCTCCGGGCGATGGCCGGGAAAATTTTTGCCAGATCATAACTGCATAGCCCGGCGGGGCGGGGCGGTTGGGCCCAGGCACGGAAATTTTTCGGAGTCAGCAATTCCCCGGCGGGCAGGCTGGCGGCCGGCAGATGTTGCAGCGGGCGCATCCGGCCGGCAGCATCGATCTGCTGGCAGTGCCACGACTCGCGTCGCGCATCGGCGATCACGGAGAAATTGTGGGATTCATCCCGGGACCGTTCATAATCCGCGGCGACCGCGAGACTCTGGTAGGCATAGGCCGGCCGATTGGACAGCACCTGCCAGGTGCGCAGCGCCATGGCGACGGTACGGATTCCGAGCATGGAGCCGGGACCCTCGCAGAAAGCAAAGGCCGCGATGTCGGCGATTTTCAGCCGGGCTTCGTTCAGGACGGTTACGACTCCGGTGAAGATTTCCGCACCGGCCGCACCCGAGTTGTTGTGCCAGCTGGCGGGCACGCCAGGCCGGAGCAAGCCAACCTGGATATTCATCGAGGCGGCATCGAGCACGAGGAGGCTCTCGTGGCTGGTTAAAAGCTGTGAAAGCGAAGGCATTACGCGAAAGGCAGCTTGGGTCGGCCCGGCGAAAAGTCCATGTTGGTTTAAGCGAGTCGAGCTTGTTCAATCTGGCATTGACCGTGGGAGGAGCCGTCACCTAGCTTGGCCGGTTTAACCGCCCAATCATATCAGAATTTATCGCTGTGAACGTTCAAATTACCGACATTACCGAGACACGCAAAACGCTGACTGTCACCCTCGACAAAGGTGAGGTGGACGGCGAATACAACGCCATCCTGATCGATTTCACGCGGCAGGCCAGCCTGCCCGGTTTCCGGCCCGGCAAGGTGCCGCCCGCGATGGTGGCCAAGCGTTTCGGCAAGGAGCTAAAGGAAGAATTCAAACACAAGGTTGTCGGGAAGGCCTATCGCGACGGCCTCGATCAGTCGAAACTGGCCGTGCTTTCACTCGTGGAAGTCGAGGAGGGGACGATCGAACCCGGCCTTTCCGCCGCCATCAAGCTCACGGTGGACGTGCGTCCGGAGTTCCAACTGCCGGACTACCTCGGTCTCGAGACCACCATTCAGTCCCCCGAGCCGACGGAAACCGAGATGGACGCAGTCATTGAAGGCCTGCGCTCGGAGCGTGCCGATTTCAAGGTGGCGGACCGGGCCGCCGCGAAGGGCGATTATGTGCGCTTTGGCTACACCGGCACGCTTGAGGGCAAACCCTTGGGCGAACTCGTCGGCGACAAGGCGATCTATGCCAGCGCCCCTCAGACTTGGGAGGAGGTAGAGGGTTCCAACGAAGGTCTGCTGCCCGGCATGTCGAAGCAGATCGCCGGTCTCAAGGCGGGTGACAAGAAGAGCGTCACCGTCGCTTTCCCGGCGGATTTCTCCGCGGTGCCGGCTTTGGCGGGAAAGTCCGCCGTCTACGACATCGAGGTGCAGGAGGTGCGTGAGCGCGTGCTGCCGCCGATGGACGAGGCTTTCTTCAAGGCCAACCAGGTCGATGATCTCGATGGGCTCAAGTCGCAGGTCCGCTCCAATCTGACCATGCGCAAGGAATACGAGAACCGGGCCGCCCAGCGCCGCCAGATCACGGACACACTTGTGGCCCGCGCCAGCTTCCCGGTGCCCGATAGCCTCATCGCCTCGGAGCGCGACGGCGTGCTCCGCCAGTTTATCGAGGAAAACATGCGCCGCGGCGTGCCGCAGGAGCAGTTCGAGCAGAACAAAAAGGAACTCTACGACAGCGCCACGAAGGCCGCCGTTTCCCGCGTCAAGGTGCAGCTCATCCTCGCCAAGATCGCCGAGACCGAGAAAATCAAGGTGGAGGAGAAGGATTTCAGCTCCTGGCTTACCCGCGAAGCCATGCGGAGCGGCCAGCGGCCCGACAGGCTGATGAAGGATCTGGGCAAGGACCGCGAGCAGCTCCGCGCCATCCAGCAGCAGATCACTTTTGACAAGGCCCTTGATTTTATCGTCTCCAAGGCTACCGTGAAGACGGCAACAGCCAAAGCATGAGCTACTACGTTCCCATCGTTCTTGAAAACACCGGCCGCGGCGAGCGGTCGA
>CAZBLQ010000149.1:0-9285 GCA_964492635.1 uncultured Oleiharenicola sp. | reverse complement strand
GCGCCGAGGGCGATTGCGGCGCGTGCAGCGTGGCGCTCGTGGACCGCGACGCCGCGGGCCGCCCGACCTACCGGGCCTTCAACAGTTGCATCGCGCTGCTGCCGATGTTCGCGGGCCGGGAGCTTGTGACGGTCGAGGGGCTCGCCCGGTGCGGCGCCGATCAGAAGCAGCTGCATCCGGTGCAGGCCGCGATGGTCGAGCACTACGGTTCGCAATGCGGCTACTGCACGCCCGGTTTTGTCGTCTCGATGTTCGAGGCCTATTACCGCGCCGATTGCCATGAGCCCTGGCAGATCAGCGACCAGCTGTGTGGCAATCTCTGCCGCTGCACCGGCTACCGACCGATTCGCGACGCCGCCGTGGCGGCGCTGGCGCAGCGGCCGCCCGCGGCCGGCGATGTCTTCCAGCAAAGACTGGCGGCGCCCGCCCGTCCGCCGGATGCACTCAGCTACACCGCCGGCGGAGCGAAATTCTTCCGGCCCACCTCGCTGCCCGGCCTGTTCACCCTGCTGGAAACTCATCCGGCGGCACAACTCGTGGCGGGGGCGACCGAGATCGGCGTTGAACTCAACAAAAAATTCAAGGCATTCCCGCTGCTCATCTCGACGGAAGGCATCCCGGAGTTGACGCACCTCACCGCGACGGAAAAAGCCTGGCACATCGGTGCCGCCGCCACCCTGACGAACATTGAGGAGGCGCTGCGGGCGGAATACCCCTCGGTGGCGAAAATGCTCCGGGTGTTCGCGGCGCGCCAGATTCGCAATCGCGCCACGCTCGGTGGCAACCTGGCAACCGCGTCGCCCATCGGCGACAGTGCACCGGTGCTGCTGACCTTGGAGGCCAGCGTGGTGCTCGCCACCGCGAAAGGCGAACGGACGGTGCCGCTGGCGGATTTCTTCACCGCCTACCGGAAAACCGTCCTGAAGCCCGGCGAAATCATGCGCGAGATCGTGCTGCCGCGTGGCGGCCCGGGAGCCGGCCTGACCCGGCGGGTGGATTTCCTGAAAGTTTCCAAGCGGCGGGAGCTGGACATCAGCATCGTGGCTGCGGCGTTCTGTGTGGACACCGACGCCGCCGGGGTCGTGCGCAAGGCCCGGCTTGCCTACGGTGGCGTGGCGCCGGTGCCCATGCGGGCGCTCAAGGCCGAGGCGGCGCTGGTGGGAAAAAGACTCACCGAATCCGCTGTGGCGCGAATCCTCCATGACACTTTCACCCCGATCGACGATGCCCGCGGCGGGGCCGAATACCGGCGCGGCCTGGTGGTCAGCCTCTGGGAAAAATTTGTGTCGGGCGAGCAGAGCGAAGCCCAGGACGCCGACCTTGGCTTTGCCGGCGCCGATCGGTGGACGGTGCACGATCCCTCGCGAATGTTGAGCCACGAAAGCGCCACCGGCCATGTGACCGGACGCGCCCTGTATGTGGACGACACGGCGCAGCGTCGCCGGATGCTGGAGGTCTGGCCGGTCTGCGCGCCGCACGCCCGGGCGAAGATTTTGCGCCGCGACTCGACGAGGGCCCGGCAGGCGCTGGGCGTGCATGCCGTTCTGCTGGCGGAGTACATTCCCGGGGAGAACAACACCGGGCCGGTGCGGCACGACGAGCCGCTGCTGGCGGACAAGGAGATTTTTTTCCACGGACAGATCGTCGCCCTTGTGGTGGGCGAATCGCTGGCTGCCTGCCGTTCTGCCGCCGCACTGGTCGAAGTGGACTACGAGCCACTGCCGGCGGTAATCGGTCTGCCGACAGCGATTGCCCAAGGCAGCTACCACACCGAGCCGCATTGGCTGAAACGCGGCGATTGCGCGAAGGCGCTGGCCGCCGCGCCGGAAAAGCTGGAGGGCGGGTTCGAGTTCGGCGGACAGGAACATTTTTATCTCGAGACCCAGGCGGCGTGGGCCGAGGCCGGCGAGGATGGCACCGTGCTCGTCAATTCCTCGACCCAGCATCCGTCCGAGATCCAGACGATCGTGGCCGAGGTGCTGCAGGTGGCGCGTCACAGGGTGGTCGTCCAGGCGCCGCGGATGGGTGGCGGTTTCGGCGGCAAGGAGACGCAAGGCAACGCCTTCGCCGCGCTGGTTGGACTGGCGGCGGTGAAGACCGGCCGGCCCGTGCGCGTTCAGCTCGATCGCGACCTCGACATGAAGCTGACGGGCAAGCGGCACCCGTTCCACGCAAAGTTTTCCATCGGCTACGACCGCGCCGGCCGGCTGCTGGCGGCCCAGGTGGAACTGGTATCCGACGGTGGCTGGTCGCTCGATTTGTCCACGGCGATCTGCGATCGCGCGCTCTTCCACCTCGACAACGCATATTATATCCCGGCGGTAGATTTCAGCGGCCGGGTGGCGAAGACCAACGTGACCTCGCACACGGCCTTTCGCGGGTTCGGCGGGCCGCAGGGCATGATTGTCATTGAGGAAATCATCGACCGCATCGCGCGCCGCCTCGGCCTCCCGCCTGAGACCGTCCGCGAACGAAATCTCTATCACGGCAGCGGGGAAACGAACCGGACGCACTATCTGGAGGATATCGGTGACAATCGCATCCAGGAACTCTGGCGGCAGGTGCTGGTCGAGGCGAAGTTCGCGGAGCGGCGTGAGGAAATCAACCGGTGGAACGGCGCCAACCCGCACATCAAGCGCGGGCTGGCCGTGACGCCGGTGAAGTTCGGCATCAGCTTCACCCTGACTCACTACAACCAGGCCGGCGCCCTCGTGCACATCTACCAGGACGGCTCCGTGCAGGTGAATCACGGGGGCACCGAGATGGGGCAGGGGTTGCACACGAAGATTCTCGGCGTGGCGATGCGCGAGCTCGGACTGCCGGCGGCGAGCATCCGGCTGATGACGACGAGCACCGACAAGGTGCCGAACACGTCGGCCACGGCAGCGTCGAGCGGCGCCGACCTGAACGGCATGGCGGTGGCGGCGGCGTGCGCCACCCTGCGCGAAAGGCTGGCACCGGTCGCGGCCGCCTTGCTGGCTGAAGCTGTAGGAGCGGCTTTACGCCGCGATGGGTTGCCACAACCGGAATCGGATCGCGGCATTAAGCCGCTCCTACAGCCTGAGGCGATTGTCTTCGAAAACGGCGAGGTTTTTGCCAGGTCGCATGCGGAAACCCGCATCCCGTTCGCCAAGGTTTGCGCCAGGGCTTACACGGAGCGGATCAGCCTTTCGACGACCGGCTACTACAAGACCCCGGGCATCCAGTGGGACTGGAACAAGTCGGCCGGCCGGCCGTTTCACTACTTCGCGTGTGGTGCGGCGGTCGCGGAGGTGGAGGTGGACGGATTTTCCGGCATGCACCGTGTGCGGCGCGTGGACATCGTCCATGACGTCGGCGACTCGCTGAATCCCGGCGTGGATCGAGGCCAGATCGAGGGCGGTTTCGTGCAGGGCATGGGCTGGCTGACGCGCGAGGAATTGCGCTGGGACGCGGAGGGCCGGCTGCTCACCCATAGTGCGAGTACTTACCAAATCCCCGCGTTCAGCGACGCCCCCATCGAATTCCACGTCACGCTGCTGTCCAGCGCCACCCAGCCGAATACGATTCACGGCAGCAAGGCCGTGGGCGAGCCGCCGTTGATGCTGGCATTCTCCGTGCGCGAGGCCATCCGTGATGCGGTGGCGGCGTTTGGTCCACCCGGGGGGGAAGTACCGCTGTCGTCACCCGCGACCGGCGAGGCGATCTTCTCGGCGATTAGGGCGCGGCTGTAGTAATATTTTGTGAACGAACCTGAGACAAAAAAACTCTTCGAGTCGATCGTTCCACCGAAGTTTTCCGCGTGCATCCTGAATGTAGCGGTCAACTTTCATTGATCAAGCCACTCAAGGCTCAGTTCATAAGGTGGGGCAAAACAAATGCTCCAATAAAGTTGAGTATCGATTACGTCTTGGAACCAACGGCTGAACTAATAAAGCTCGGATGGGAGCTGGGCTATATTGGTGTTGAAGTGAAGAAAGTAGAGAAACGAAAATACGGGCGTATTTTGGCTCAGATATTCGACTATCAATGCACGGAATTTAAAATTCCCGATCAAAATACTAGGCGGTTTCTATCTATGGTTTTTCTTTTTCCTTACGAAAGATTTGGCGGCTTGATGGCAAGTATCATGATGCAAGAAGGTATAGGAGTCGCCAGTGGAGTGCCAGTGGGAAAGCGGTTCTCATTACTTCACGGAAACGGAATGCATCCAATCTTAGAGATCACTGAAAGTGATATGCTGCTCTACAAGCGTCTTCGGTTTGGTTATAAATTCGGTAGCCGTTAGTGTACCAAGGGCACTTCGGCGCGCCCAGCGGTCGCGCCCTACCGCTTTAGCCGGTCCCGTTCGGTGAGAAGCTGCGCGGCGATGCTCAGGGCAATCTCACGCGGGTCGTTGTTGCCGAAGGGCAGGCCGACGGGGCAGTGGAATTGCTGCGCACGACCGGCGGGCAGGCCGGCCGCGATCATTTCGCGCCGGAGCACCTCGGCCTTGGAGGCGCTGCCGATGACGCCGACGAAGGAAAAATTCCTCTCGGCCAGCGCCCGCTGCAACACGGGTCGGTCAGTGGCGTGCCCCTTGGTCAGGCAGAGCAGAAACGCATGGTCCGGCATGGTCGGCAGGAGGTCGGCGGGTTCATCGGCTTGGACGTAGCGGGCGTTGCGGGCGCGCGGCAGCCGGTCCAGCCATTCCCGACGCGGATCGACCACCGTCAGTTGACAGTCGAGCGGCGCGAGAACAGGGACCAGGGCCTGTACGACGTGGCCCGCGCCGTAAATCCAGATGGGCCACGCGGCACCGGCGCCACCGGCGACATGCGACTCGAAATAGAGTTTCACCGAACCGCCACAGGTCATGCCCACGTCGCCTTTAAGCGTCCAATTGACGAAACGTGAAGTTGCGCCGCCGTGGGCGAGCATTTCCTGGGCAACGGAGATGGCCTTGGCCTCGACCTTGCCGCCGCCGACCGTGCCGGTGTGCAGGCCGGCCGGAGTGACCAGCATTCTGGCCCCCGATTCCTGCGGCGTGCTGCCGACGGCTTCAACCAGGATCACGAGCACGAAGGCATCGCCGTCGTGTTCGAAGGCGGCGATTTGCTCGTAGAAAGTGGCGGCGGGATCAGACATCAGGCAGGCGGTGGCTTAGCAAGGCTCAGCTCAATGCGTGAGCTGGGCTGCGGACTGGCAGAGTGGCGGAAGGGGAGGGATTCGAACCCCCGGAGCCTTGCGGCTCAGCGGTTTTCAAGACCGCCGCGATAGACCACTCTGCCACCCTTCCAGCAACGACTTTAAGAATACTGAGGGAATCCCGATGTCAATGCGCGGACTGGTGCCGGTTCGCGCCTGTCAGCTCTCGGCGATCAATCGCCGTTGGTTTGGTGGTCAATCTGCATCTGCATTGGAAAGCCAACATTGATCGATGGACATCGACAAATCTCCCTGGGTCGTATCTTGGGGACCGGCCGTCAGCGAAGAAAGTTGCCGGTCCGCCCGGCAACGGTCGATTTGTCCGCTGCACTCTGCAGTTCCAGCCAGCCGACCGGTTTCCAGAGATTACCCGTGGTCAAGAGGGCTTCGTCGAAGTGGAAATCCATGGTGTTGGAGGCAGAGATCGTCTTGGCCACGAAATAACCGGTGAGCATCCCGCTCGCACCCGCGCCGATAGCCGTGAGCGCCGCCGACGGTGTGTAAAGGCAGGCGGTGATCCGGCTGTTGCTGGCGAAGGTGGACGCTGTCGTACTGGTCGTAAAAATCTGCAGTGCCCCGGCCCAATTGGTATCGTTGACGGTTTTACCGGTGGCGAGCACGACCGGCTTGTCCATGTAAATGATGCAACTGCCCAGATTCCCGATGGTGAGACCGCCGCTGATGCCAGTGGTGGTGCCGACAATGGTGACGTTTTTCCCGGCGGTGATGGCCACGGTGCCAATCGTGGCGCCACTGCAAAAATAGTAGTAACGACCGTCCGCCGCCGCCACATCGCCGCCGCGCGGCAGCGTCGCCGGAATGGTCGCGGCCAGATTGTAACTCTGACTGACGCTGGTTGTTGTCGGATAGACCGGCATCGGAAACGACGCCGAGAAGCCGGTCGTGAGGCTGCCCGTGTATTTGCCGGTGGGGTTTGCAACTGTTGCGCCCAGCTTGATATCACCCTTGATGCTCAACGCGGTCGCCACCGTGACGGTTCCCGCGAGCACGACCGTCGTATTGCGCGTGGTGGCGCCGGTGCCGGGATAAGCCGCCCACGGACCGGTGGGACTTTTGGTTGGATTCGAATTAAAACTGTCGGCGAAAGAGGTGTTGTTCAAAGTCAGTCCACTCAGGGCCACGAGGCCGTAGTCGGGCGTGAAGTCATATTTAATCGCAAGTTGCACAGTCTTCATGACCGGAGCTCCGCCGTCGAAGGGCGTGATGGTGGCCTGGGAGATGATCATGGGCACGGATGTGCTGCCATCGTAACCGATGACGTAAACCTTGACGATGCCGATGGCGTTCTGATCGCGGTTGAACGTCGGCAGGGTGAAACTGGCGTTGGCGCCGGAGATGGTCCAGCCGGTCCAGGCGGTCGCGGGTGCCGTCCCGGTGCCCATCAGGTTGAAGCGGTAGAGCGCTTCCTCCAGTCCCGCCTCCGTCAGGTTGGTGGCATCATTGGCAAAAAAGGACCGGTGCGCGACCTTGAGCGTGGTGCGACCGAGCGTGAGGTAGCTGCCGAGCACCATGGCGAGCCCGATCGCAAACAACATGGCCGAGAGCAGCATGCTGCCCCGCTCAGCGGCAAGCTGCCGGCTGGAACCCGACGAAGTGATGCGGCGGGGATTCATCAGGAGACGGGCTTGTTGCGCAGGATGAAACCGGCCGAGACCGCCGTGTCGGTGGAGGTGGCGGCCGTCCGGGCCTGGCGGACGGCATTCATGATGACCTGGACCCGTTTCGTCGCGAGGTCGGTGGTCGCGGCCACGCCGTCGCGATCAAACCGGGTGAACGTCACGCCCGCGGTGCCGTCGGAGAATGCGGGAACTCCGTTCAGGAGGTAGACGCGGCCGGTGGTGACGGTGCTGTCGGTCCCCGGCACCTGGAACAGGCTTTGCGTGCTGCTGGTCCACGCATAGGTCACCTGCCGGGTCGAACCACTCACGGTCGGAATGGTCAGGGTGATATCGCTGGCGCTGTTCCACTTGATCGCGCTCGCGCTTTTCAAATCAACGCCCAGCGGCTCAAGTCCCCGGCGAATCTGGGTGCTCATCTCGGCGTATTGCGTGAGGCGCACCCCGCTGCGCATCAACTGGAGATTGGTCGTCAGCACTCCCGTGAGCACCACGGCGCCCAGGAATGCCGCGACCATCAACTCCACCAAGGTAAAGCCGCGCTGCGCTTCATGGATGGGTCTAGGGATTGGTGTAAAGATACGCATAGAGCCCTGCCTGGGTGTAATAAGTGGTGTAGCTGCGGGAGACCATGTGGCCGTCGTAGCTCCGCCAGGTGGCCGTCAGGGTGATTTGCAACACCTGCCCGGAATGCGCGGCCAGCGTGGCCAGCGAGCGGGACAAGGTGAAACGACTGGCGATGGCCGGATTGCGCGTGAAACTGGAATCGATCACGGGCACATACGTCGCGTTGCTGGCCGCAGTCCAGGTGAAGAGGCGCTCCTTCTCCATCTCGCACTGCATGATGTTGCCGGCAATTTCCAGATTGCGGGCGGTGTCGAACTCCAGGAACGCCCGCTGCAAGGCCGTGAGCGAGGTGGTGAGCGCCAGCGCCAGCACGACCACCGCCATTGCAACCTCCACGAGCGTCAAACCACCGCGCAATGACGGGCAGCGGGCGCCAGGCGATGGAATCTTTTGGCGCATGAGTGCAGTCACGGGATGCGCCGGTAAACCTCGCCACAGAAAACGAGGGTGTCGTGGTCGCTGATTTCGATCAACCCCCCGGGCTGATCCGTGGCCAGCGCCAGTTGCGTACCGACGCGACCCAGTTCGCCGGAGGCATAGACAACCCGGGGGGCGGTGACGGCGCTCAGCTCAAACAGCTTTAATTCACCCGCGGTGACAAAAACGATTCCGTGTTGCCCCGGCTGGTTTCCCGTCATGTAAACCCCCGTAAGCGTGGACTGAAGCTCGGCGGATTCAGCCGGCTCGACGGGATGGAACAGCGCCGGGGTCGAGACCGGGCTTTTCCCCAGCTGCAACCACCCAATCACACCCAGGAGAACGAAAGCCACGGCGCCCAGAGTGATCAAACGCGGCTTGCTGGCGGGCACGACAGGGTGGACGGGCAGCGAGGGCGCGGAGGGCTCCCCAAACCCGGCCAGCGCGTGTTGGGGGATAGACGCGTTGCGGCCGGCCGGCGCAGAGCCATCGAGTTCCGCCATGATTTCGTCCAAGGTGAGCACGAACGCCGGCAGCTCACGATGCGCGACATCGTAGAGCATGAGCCTCTGCTGCTCGGTGCGAATCAGGTAACTCTCATTTCTGACCTTCACCCGGATTTCCGGCGCGGCCATGGCGTTTTCCACCGCATCAATTTCGCTCAGGGACTGGAGCAGAGTCCTCAATTCCGCATCGGTCAGCCCGGACCGCTCAATCGGCACGAGGGACTCGGCGGCAGAGCGCGCATCCGCGGAGAGGTTGATCAGGGAGACGTCATACATCGGTGTTCACCGCCTGGCGGCCTCCACGAGAAATACCGGCCATCCATTGAACCCCATGCGGAATCGTCCGGTCGCAAGGTTGCCATCATCAATCTGGCGGTCGATATAAAGCAGATCCGCCTTGTCCAAGGTCAGCGGAAAACCCGGCGAAAATGCCGTCAGGGTCACCGCCCCACGACCTTCCCAACGCTGCCCCGGCCCGTTGCCGGTGGCGCTGGCGGGATCGGGCGCCACCCAACCGTAGTTCCCCCCGAATGGCGAACCCTTGGACCAGTTAGTGTCCTTGAGCGCCTCCTCGATCTCCACCGGCAGGGCGACCTCAGTGTCACTGGAAGAAGGCCAGGTTTTGTGTTGCTGATAATAGTCCTCAAATGCGGTGGAAAAAACGTGGAGATCATGGATGCAACGGTCGCAGTTCCGCCGTTGCTGGATCCGGCCAGCCAGACTCAGGGCCACGCTGGCACCGAGAACCACGATGAGCAGCGCGAGCGCGAGTTCGAGCAGGGCAAACCCGCGTGACTGCCGCTCTCGACATCGCCACGCAATCATCGGGACTTTTCGCCGCGGGTAGTTGAACGCCGCCCTTTCGCCAGCGCTACTCCCCGGGGCAAGCCCCGAGGATTCTACGCGCGGCTTGCACAGCCCCGTTGGCACGG
>CAZBLQ010000148.1:0-9627 GCA_964492635.1 uncultured Oleiharenicola sp. | reverse complement strand
AAGCAGCGCAGCGTGCACAACAACTATTTCACGCTGCCGGTGATCTTCATCATGGTGAGCAACCATTACGCCGCGATTTACGCACACCCCTACAACTGGGCAGTGCTCATGCTCATCGTCGCCGCGGGCGTCAGCATCCGGCATTTCTTCAACCGCAAGCACAAGGGCGTCTACGCGTGGCAGTATCCCGCGTTTGCCGCCGTCCTGCTCGGTTTCACGGCCTGGTGGACCACACCCCGACTGGCGCCGCTTCCCCCGGTGCAGGGCGAGGTAAACTTCAACCGCGTGCGCAGCATCATCGCCCAACGCTGTGTGTTCTGCCACTCGCCGGCCCCGACTTACCCGGGCATAACCGTACCGCAGGCCGGCGTGCTGCTCCACACGCCCGCGGATATCCTCCTTAACTCCCAGCGGGTCTACCAGCAGGTCGTGGTCACCCGCATCATGCCGCTCGGCAACGTCACCAAGATCACCGACGAGGAGCGCGCCGTCATCGCCGCCTGGATCAAGGCCGGCGCCAAGCCGGAGTAAGCGTGGCGCAATCCGCGCCGGTCCTCGGTGATGTCAACTAAGAGTATACTTATTGGCGCCCCACTGGAATGGTCGCCGCCGGTCCTAGTATACTATTGGTTGACAACCGGAATCCCTGCGCCCGCCGCCTGCGGCCAGGCGCTTAAAACAGTCGGATGAAGATGGCGCGCAGCAGGTGCAGGCTGAAGACGAGGGCGAGGAAATAGGTGAGCGGCGAAGCCTGCTTCGCGCGACCGGTGGCGAGGTGGAGAACCGCATAGGCAATCAGGCCCAGTCCGATGCCCTCGGCGATGCTGAAGCTGAGCGGAATGCCGGCGATGATCAGGAAGACCGGCGCCGTCTCGGTGAAGTCGTCGAGCTTCAGTTGCGCGACGGACTGGAACATGAAGATGCCGACAATGACAAGGGCCGGCGCCGTCGCGGCAGCCGGAATGGCGAGGATCACCGGGGTGAAAACAAGTGCCAGCAGGAAGAGCACCGCGGTGGTCGCCCCGGTCAACCCGGTGCGACCACCGGCCTCGACGCCGGAAGCGGACTCGATGTAGCTGACCACGGTCGAGGTGCCGAGGAGCGAACTCAAGATGGCGGCGATCGAATCGGCGACGAGAGCGCGGCCGGCCTTGGGCAGCTTCCCCGAGGCGTCGAGCAGGCCGGCGCGCTGGGTGACACCGATCAGTGTGCCGATGTTGTCGAACATGTCGACCAGCAGCAGGGTGAGGATGATGGGCAAAGCCTTCCCGAAATCGTGCAGCAACAGGTTGAAGTTCAACTGAAGGAACGTCGGAGCCGGTGAGGCCGGCAGCGAGAAGAGCGAAGCCGGAAGAGTGGTGACAGTGCCGCCCTTGCCGTCAGAGACGACCAAGCCGGCCACGGTTACCGCGAGGATGGAAAGGATGATGGCGCCGGGCACTCGCCGCGCGATCAGCACGGCCGTGAGCAGGATGCCACCGAAGCAGAGGAGCACCCCGGGAGTGCCGAAATCGCCGTGGGTGACGAAGGTCGCGGGACTGGCGACGACAATGCCGCCATTTTTCAAACCGATGAAGGCAATGAAAAGCCCGATGCCGCACGTGATCGCCAGCTTCAGCTGGTGCGGGATGGCCGCGATGATTTTCTCGCGCACGCCGGTGACTGAAAGCGCAAGGAAGATGCAGCCGTTGACGAAGACGAGGCCCAGCGCCGACTGCCACGGCACGCCGAGACCGAGGCAGACGGTAAAGGCGAAGTAAGCGTTGATGCCCATGCCCGGGGCGAGGGCCAGCGGATAGTTGGTCAGAAACCCCATCAGCAACGTGCTGATGGCGGCGGTGAGCGCGGTAACGGTGATGAGCGCGGGCTGCGGCATGCCCGCGGCCGCGAGGATGGAAGGATTGACCGCGAGAATGTAGGCCATCGCGGCGAAGGTGGTGGCGCCGGCCTGCAGTTCACGGGCGACGGTGGTGTGATTTTCGGAGAGTCGGTAGAGTTTTTGCAGCATGGGGGTCAGGGCAGAGCGGGCAGGTTTTGGAGGAAGTTCACGGTGAAGAGGGCCGTGGCCCGGGCGGCCTCCGGGTGGAAGGGAACACCTTCATACGGGGCATCGCTGACGACGCGGAAGGCGATGTAGCGGATGCCGTAGGCGTGCGCCAGCGCGGCCACGTGCCCCGATTCCATTTCCTCGACGTCCATGCCGAAAGTCTGGGCCGACCAGCGAACGCGGTCGAGTTCCAGATTAACCTCGTGGGCGGAGCCGATGACGCCGGCAAAAACGCGGCCCAGCGAATTGCGGGTGCGCAAGGCCACAGTCATAGCCGCCGGATCACCGGCGAAACCCTGGGGAAAGGCGGTGAGCTGCCCGGTGGCCGGATCGCGCAGGCTTTGCGGCACGGGTATCCAGGCCAGCGGCGCGCTCCCCTCGCCCGCTGCCCGCACCAGACTGCGGAAATTTCCGTAATCGAGCGTGCGTCGGCCGACGATGATGTCGTTCAGTGCCAGGTAAGACGCCTGCGCCCCGCTGGTGCCCTGGTTGACGATCAATTTCGGCTGAAACTCCTCGATGGCGAGCAACGTGGCCGTAGTGCAGTTGATCAACGCCTGGCCGGTCAGCGAGACGGCAACCCGGTGCGGTCCGATCCGGCCCACCCAGAAGCTGAACGGGCCGAGGGCGATTTTTTCCGGCTGGCCCAATGCCGCGACAATATCCTGCACCTCGGTTTTCTCAGCGCCCTGCACGAGTATTTCCACCGGACCGGCAGCGTGGAGCGCCACAGCGAGAAAAAAAACGAGGCAGGCGTGCTTCATTTGCTGGCCTCCAGGAATTTCATGACCAGCGCGGCAGCTTCGCCATCGGTGCCCTCGACGATCCGCAGGCCGATTACCGGTACACCCAGCAGTTGCGCACAGCCCGCCACATGGGCCGATTCGCCATCCTCCGTGCTGGTACCCCATTGGGCATGAAGCCAGGCTATGCGATCGGCCTCGCGGTTGACCTGATTCGCCGAGCCGAGCACGCCGATGACCAGACGGCCGCGCCCTGCAGACAGGTTCTTCGCCACTTCCAGAGCGGCGGGGTCGGCGGGAAAATGCTCGGAATAGTTTTCAACCTCCCCGGAGGCCATCAACGGGTGAGCCAGCTTGTGCCAGGCGAGTGCGTTGCTGCCCGCCTCGGGTTTCCGGGGCGGCGAAATCATGCCGTCAAGCGCAACGAAACTTCCACTGACGACGACGTCGCCTGATCGCAGTGAAGGATCTTCGGGGCGGGCCAAACCAAAGGTGACGACCAGTCGGGGTACGTAACGGCGGATGGCGAGGGTGGTGGCGGCGACGGCGTTGAGCGGATCGCCCTCGGTGCGCGTGAGCGCGACCTTTTTTCCACGCAGCGTGCCGGTCCAGAACTGCCAGGCAGCGCGCGTCTCGGTGTGCGGGGATTCAAGCTGGGCAATGAGCGGTTGCAGTTCCGCGTCCGTGGCGGCGAGCAGCACGTCGACGGACCCGACGCAAGGGGCGACGGTCGCGAATAGCAGGAGTACGAGGAGAACGGGGCGCTTCATTTTACAGGTGCCGAGGGAGGATGGTCCTCATAACCAGCCCAGCCGGCGACGAGGGCATGCACGACCCGGCTGCCGACGGCATGCGCGGCCTCGAGCGCCGGAAGGTAGGCGGAGTAGATGCCGAGTTTCTCCCCACCCAGGCTCTGCGCAGCAGTGGCGCCGGGCCACTGCATGTCGTAGTTGCTTGCGGTGCGCAGCACGAGCACGCGGCTCACGTCGACCTTGCCGGCCCGGGTGAGGTTGGTGAGCGAGCAGAGTGTGCCGGTGTCCTCCATGGCCGTGGTCACATAGTTGCCGTGGCCGCCGGTGAAGTAGCGCACCCAGTCGTTGGCCCATTGGTTGAGCAGTTTGCCATGCCAGTAGGTGCTGGAGGCGAGATTGTCGCCCTTCAGCACAAATGGCGGACGCTGGGCGTTGGGATAACCCGTGTAGGTCGCGCGCCGGGCCCTCATTTTATCATTGTCGGCCAAGGGCGTGTCCCGAGTCAGAGCATAGGCCCACTCGACCAGGCCGGGCTCCAAGTGGTAAACCTGGCCGTCCATCTCAGCGCCAGCCGAGCGGGGCAACTCGTACGGCGTGCTTTTGCGCAGAGGCACGAAGCCGGTCGGCCAGTCCGCGGGAATCTCGCGCGCATCGATTTCGTGCCCAAGGTCGCCCTCGACCACGTATTCCGCCCACACCGCGGAGCCGAGGGACGCATCCGCCGGATCGACGCCGGCGATGCCGGCTACCAGCCAGTAGCTTTTCCGCAGGTCAAAGCGCGGATCCAGACCCAGGGCCATGATGGTGGCGGCCGCGTTGGAGTTGCCCACGCCGGTCACGATGCCGATCACCGAGCCGTCGGCGTTCACCCGCACATCATGGTAGGCGGCCGGCAGTCGCACAACGCGGTCGAGGTGTTCGCGTTCGACCCAGTATTGGAATTCCCCGGGCCCGTCGCCAGTGTCCTGCCCAAGTTCGAACATGGCGACGACCACAACCCTGGGGTGGATGACTTCGCCGGCAGGCAGCAGCGCCGGCGAAAACGTGGCCAGCCCGACGACCAAGCGCAGGGTCAGAGTGAGGGGACGCATGAACGGACCCAACCAGCAGGGTTCATACCGCGGGGGCAGTTTTTTACCGCGGCGGACCGCCGGAAAAGTGGCACATGTCGTGCTGTGGAAGAGGCGTAGTCCACGTCACCTTAACACCTAAAAATGAAAATCACCTTGCCGCGCTCTCTGCTGGCAGTGCTCCTTGCTGCCTGCTCACTCGGACAGATCTCCGCCCAAACGGCGTCCGCTCCCGCTCCAACTGACACCCCCCCACCCGCTCCGGCGGTCGACACATCGACACCCACCGGAGAGGTGCTTCAACTCGAAAAGTTTAGCGTCAACGGCGTGCCGCTCGATCAGCGAATCCTGCCGACTTCGCGCCCGTTCAATTCGGTGTTCGGCACCGACGACAACATCGTCGATGTACCCCGCAACGTCACCATCATCTCGCGGCAGCAACTGAGCGACATCAACATCTCCAGCGTGCTCGACTTCACGAAGCTGACTTCCAGCTCGTATACCACAACGAATTTTGGCGCACCGTCCAATCCATCCATCCGCGGCCAGACCGCCGATTTGTTCATCAACGGCGTCCGCGGCCGCATCACCTCGAACGGCAACGGTCTGCCGCTGGACTTCAATTCGGTCGATTCGGTGAACATCGTCAAGGGCCCGGCCACCGCGGTGCAAGGCACGTCGATGTATGTCGGTGGCTTCATCGACCTTATCACCAAACAGCCCTTCTTCGACGGGTTCAAGGGGGTGGTCAGCGCCACCGTCGGTTCTTATGCGCAGAAGGAGTGGAATATCGACGTCGGCGGCCCGCTCTCGAAGGAACTGGCGTACCGTTTCAGCTACTCCGGCACCGACAGCGGCGGCTACTGGCACGACTACTACAACAAGAACAACTCTTTCTACGGCGCGCTCACCTTCCGGCCGTCAGAGAACTACGAGCTGGCTCTGAACGCCTCCGCGAGCTGGTATCGCTACACGGAAAACTGGGGCTTCAACCGCCCGACCCAGGACTTGATCGACAACGGCAATTACATCACCGGCATCAACAACAACAACGCCCCGGGCGCACCCTCCGACCCTCAGAACTCCGCAAACGTCGGCGGAATACTCAACAGTATCGCCGTGGGGCCAACGGTGCAACTTGATCGCCATGACCGGCTGCTGAAGCCCGGCGACCACTCCATCGGCCGCGAGTTCAATGCCCAGGCCATCCAGACCTACACCCCGAGCGCCGAGTTCAAAGTCGTCAACAACACCTTCTTCAGCTATACGGCGCGCAACACCCTGAGCAGCTACTATTATTCGGAGGTCATCGATCCGTCTTGGTTTGCGGAGAATCGCACCGAGTTTCATTTCAAGATGTCCGCTGTCTCGATCAATGCCGGATTGGATATCAAGTATCAGCGGACCAAGGCCTACGACGACTATTTCTTTGAGCCGGCCAACGTCTGGGATCTCACGAAGGACCACAATTACATCAATGTCTACAACTCAAGCAGCTTTCCTCCCTCTCCCTCGGACCCGTTTACCCCGGACGTTGCCATCCCGGGCTGGTCGAACCGTTACGGCACGCCGGGCGTCAACAACGGTGATACCAATGACAGTCATGCGACCACGATCGGACCATTCGTCCAAACCGATTGGAAGATTTCAAGTGAGTTGAGTTTTGTAGCTGGGGCTCGCGAAGACTTTATGAGCGCTTTCGTGCGTGACCCGTTGTGGTCGCCGGCAGTGTCTGCCTCCTACGCGTCGTTTTGGGGCGTGGCAGTTCCGGCTTATCCCACCGCCTCGATCAACGTGGTTATTCCCAGCCTGAATGGCAGCCTGCTGTTCAAGCCGGCGACAAACACCACTTATTACGTCACCTACAATTACAGTCAAAACACGTCCGGAGCGGTTGGTGTTGGCGGTGGCATCAACGGTTGGGCAGGTTCCGGCGGCGTGCCGTTCCTGGACAGCAACGGCAAACCCTATCTCGCCAAGACTGCCTTCACCCAGCCCAGCACGCTTTATGAGGCGGGGGCGAAATATGCCCTGAACCATGAAAAGGTGTTCTTGAACTTCGCGGTTTTTGCCCAGAATCGCACGGCCAAGCAGACCAGCGGCACCACCATTCAAAAATACAAGACCAACGGGTTCGAAGCCGAGTTGAACTATCAGCCCGACAAACACCTCTATGCCACGGTGTCGTTCTCCTATATCCACGCCAGGACCGAGAATTCCATTGGGGGATTTGGCGATTATCCGTTTGTCGGACCGAGCGAACTGGTGGGCAACGAGGCGCAACTGCCGGCCACCGTCACCGAATGGCGCACCTCCGGTCTTCCGGAGGTTTCCGCCAACGCGCTGGTCTCCTACTCGTTTGACAACGGCTGGGGCTTTTCCGCGAACACCCTGGTTACCGGGCCGATCAACAATAACGCCGCCGGCACGCTGGTTATCCCGACCCAATACGAGATCGATGCGAGCATCTGGTATCGCTACGGCAAGAAGTGGGAATACCGGGTGAGTGTGGGCAACGTGACCAATCAGAAAAACTGGGCTCCGCCGAATCCCATTTACGGCAATGGCTCGATCCTGCCTCTCGCCGGCACGACGGTTTCCTTCAACGCCAAATACAACTTCTGATTCGTCGGCCAGGTTTTGACCTGACACATTCGTTAAACCGCCGGGAGCTTGTCTCCGGGCGGTTTTGTTATTTTCTCCTGCCATGAAAAGATTCCTCCTTCCCCTGCTGCTTGGCTTGATTGCCGCGGTTACAACCCGGGCCCAGCACGCGCTCGTCATCCAGACAGACTTCGGCACCAAGGACGGCGCCGTCGCCGCAATGAAAGGCGTGGCGGTTGGCGTGGACCCCCATCTGGCGATCTTCGACCTCAGCCACGAGAACACGCCCTACGACATCTGGGAAGCCGCCTACCGCCTCAAGCAAAGCGCGCCCTACTGGCCGGCCGGCACGGTGTTTGTCTCCGTGGTCGATCCGGGTGTCGGCACGGAACGCGCCTCCATCGTTTTGCAAACCAAGAGCGGTCATTTTTTTGTGGGGCCGGACAACGGTACATGGACGCTGGTGGCGGAGGAACTTGGCATCGCTGCCGTCCGGCGCATCGATGAGAAAGTCAACCGCCGGGCCGGCTCGGAGAAAAGCTACACCTTTCACGGTCGCGATATCTATGCCTTCACCGGCGCTCGCCTGGCATCCGGCAAAATCACCTTCGAGGAAGTCGGCCCGCTGCTCGAGTCCAAGGTCGTCAGCCTGCCCTATGAGCACGCCGCCTTGGAGAAGGGCGTTTTGCGCGGTACGATTCCGCTGATTGATTTCCACTATGGCAATGTCTGGACCAACATTCCGGACTTACTCTTTAGCGAGCTGAAGCCCGCCTTCGGCGAGAAGTTCGCCGTCACAGTCCTCCATGACAGCAAGGAGGTCTACCGTGGGGTCATGCCCTACGTCCGGACCTTCGGTGACGTGCCCGAGGGCGCGCCCCTGCTCTACCTGAACAGCCTGCTCGACGTCGCGTTCGCGCTGAACATGGACAGCTTCTCCCAAAAGCACGGATTATCATCGGGCGGAGGTTGGAGCGTCCGGGTGGAGCGTGCTCCCTAGCCGGCTGGCCCGCCGCCTGCTTTGCCCCTGACATGGAAATCCTGCCCCCGCCGGCAGTGCCGGAAAAATCCCCTCATATCGTTTACGGGCTGGAGGAACGTATTCCCTTGGGGCCCGCCGTGCTGGTCGGCGCACAACATGTGTCCGCGATGGTCGTTGGCACCATCACGCCGCCGCTGATACTCGCCGGCACCCTCAAATTTTCCCAGGCGGATACCGCCTACCTCGTCAGCATCGCACTGCTTGCCTCGGCGTTCGGGACGTGGCTGCAGTGCCGCCGTCGCGGGCCGGTGGGCTCGGGCCTGCTGAGCGTTACCGGCACGAGTTTTTCGTTTCTGCAACCCCTGACCCTCGCGGGCCAGGCCGGGGGACTGGCCCTGATGACGGGACTCTCGTGTGTCACGGCGCCGTTGCTGATTGTGCTGGCCCCGTTCATTTCCCGGTTGCGCAAGATATTCACTCCTCTTGTTTCCGGCGTGGTCGTACTGCTGATCGGAACTTCGCTGATTCCGACGGCGTTTTTCGGCCTCGCCGTGCCGCTCCGGCCGGATGCGCCACCCTGGCAGGGCCTGATGATTGGCGGAGTAGTCATCGCAGTGATTATTCTGACCCAGGCCACGGGGTGGGCGTGGGCGCGGATTGCGGGCGCTGCACTGGGCGTGATCGCCGGCTGCATCCTGTGCGGATTGTTCGGCGGCCTGCATGCCCCTGAGCCTGGCACCGGGGCGTGGTTCACCGAGCCCCAGTTGCTGCCGCACGGCTTTGCCTTCGACGCTAAATTCGTCCCGCCTTTCGCCTTCATCTACCTTGTATGCCTGCTGGAGGCGATGGGGGATATCACCGCCACCTCGCAATTATCCGGTCTCTCGACGACCGGCCACGAGCATTGGCGGCGGCTTTCGGGCGGGGTGCTGGCGGATGGCATCACCAGCACGGTCGCCGCGCTGTTCGGCGGTTTTCCCAGCGCCACCTATGCCCAGAACAACGGCGTCATCCAGATTACAGGTGTGGCGAGCCGGCGCGTCGGCTATGTGATGGCCGTAATCTTGTGTCTGTTGGGCCTGTTTCCCGCCGTGGGCCGCTGGGTCACTGTCATGCCACCACCTGTGCTCGGCGGACTGGCGCTCATGATGTTTGGGCTGGTGGCCGTGGCGGGAGTGAGGCTCCTGCTCAGCGCCGGCCTCGGTCAACGAGAGGGTGTGATCGTCGCATTGTCGCTTGGCATGGGGCTCGGCTTGCCGACCCAGCCGGCGCTGCTCAGCAGTCTGCCTGGCTGGCTGCAGTCCCTGCTGGAGTCAGGCATCTCGGCGGGTGGTCTCACTGCCTTGCTTCTGACCATCGTTTGGCGCACTCCGGCCACCCCGGTATCAGACACGCCCGGCCCGCGCAGTTGAGTCTCAGGCTGCGCTAG
>CAZBLQ010000147.1:0-9628 GCA_964492635.1 uncultured Oleiharenicola sp. | reverse complement strand
GCTCCAGCGGGTGTCGTCGCGGTATTGCACCGAGAGATGCAGGCCGCCGGCGCAGAGTCCGGAATGGCGCAACCGCATGGCGGCTTTCTGGAGGAGCCGGTGCAGCACGGCGAGCGCCGCCTCCTGGTTGCGTAACTGTGGCGGCAGCACGTGGCCGTGTCCGATGTGCTGACCCTCTTTCTGCTCGAAGAAGTCCAGGTCCTCGCCGTGGAGCAGACGGTACATTCGCTCGCCGAGCACGCCACGCCAGAGTCCGCGCAGCTCCGCCTTGGTGGCCGCGTAAAGTTTCCCGATTGTATCAATGCCGTGCTCGCGCAAACGCCGGCCCATGTTCTCGCCGATGCCGCTGATGTCCTCGATCTTCAGCGCGAGCAGCTTCCGGGGAATGTCGGCGTCGTCGAGAATGACGAGTCCGTCGGGTTTCTGCATGTCCGAGGCAACCTTCGCGAGCAGCCAGTTGGGGGCGATACCGATGGAGCTGCGCAGGCACGGGCCGACCTCGCGGGTGATTTTCGCCTTGATGCGCCGGGCTAGCGCCTCGGCCTCGGTGCGCGGAGCGAACCGGGCGGTCAGTTCACAGGTCACCTCGTCGATCGACTGGACCTTGCTCACGTGGACGCATGATTCGATGACCTCGATGAGCCGGCGGTGATAGGCGATGTAGGTCTCCGGCCGCGACTCGACGATCTGCAGATCCGGACAGAGGCGGCGGGCGTCCGCGATGCGCGCGTTGCGGGTCAGACCGAGTTTCTTCGCCTCGATGCTGACGGCGATGCAGCCGGTGGTCTCGGCCAGCACCGGCACGATGGCGACGGGCCGGCCGCGCAATTCCGGGCGCTCCTGCTGCTCCACCGAGGCAAAGAAGGAGTTGAAATCGATGGTCAGGTAACGCAGGGCCACGCGGCTTATTTTGCACAGGGGACGCGGGTGGCAAGGCCCTTGTCCGGCACCCGGTGGCGGGCTGGAGCCAACGGGATGGAAGACGTTTTATGCCCCTGAATCTAGTTGCGCGCTGCCGGAAATATCATCCGTTTTGCTCCTGTGCCAACCCTGCCACCCGCACACTTTTCCGGGGCTGAAATCGAGACGGAAACCGACCGGCTTTTCCGCACGCTGATGCACGTCGACTGCGAACCGGGCCGCCCGTGGAATTACGAGAGCTGCCGCCGCATCGCGCCACTGACCCTTGAGATCAACCGGCTCAAGCGCGAGCAGGACGCCGTCATCCTGACCCATTCGTACGTTGAGCCCGAGATCATCTACGGAGTCGGTGACTTCAAGGGGGATTCCTATTTTCTCAGCCTCAAGGCCCGCGAGTCCAAGGCGAAGAAGATTGTCTTCGCCGGCGTCGTCTTCATGGCCGAGACGGCGAAGATCCTCTCCCCGCACGCCACGGTGGTGGTGCCGGACCGCGGCTCCGGCTGCTCGCTGGCCGACTCGATCAACGGTGACGGCGTGCGCCGGCTGAAGATGCTCTATCCAGATGCCACCGTGGTTTGCTACATCAACAGTACCGCGGAGGTGAAGGCCGAGTCCGATGTCTGCGTCACCTCAGGCAACGTCCATGACATCATTGCGCAGCTTCCGGAGCGCCGCATCCTGTTCGTGCCCGACCGACTGATGGCCGACAATGTCCGCGTCGAACTGAAGCGTCGTGGCGTGGACAAGGAGATCATCGCTTCCGACGGCACCTGCATCGTCCATGATCAGTTTGATCCCGCCCTGATTGCCGATGCGCGCGCCCGGTTTCCCGGGTTGAAGGTGGTCGCGCACCCCGAATGCACGGTCGGAGTGGCCGCCGCGGCGGATTTCGTCGGGAGCACCGGGGCGATGATGAAATACGTGAAGAATACGCCCGCGCCGTATTTTCTCATGCTCACCGAGTGCGGGCTCGTCGGCCGGTTGCAGGTGGAAGACCCGGAAAAACGCTTCATCGGCGGATGCCGGCTTTGTCCCTACATGAAACTCAACTCGCTCGAGAAGGTGCGCGACGCCCTGGCCGCGCCGCGTCCCGACCAGATTGTCACCCTCGACGAGGATGTGCGCCGGCGCGCCGCCCGCTGCATCGAACGGATGTTCGAACTCACCCCGAAGAGCTGAAGGCATGCAGCAATTTATTGATTCTGTCGTTGCGAGAAGCGAAGCGACGAAGCAATCCATCTGGATCGCCACGCCCGGCTGCACCGGGCTCGCGATGACCAGCCCACCATGCTCACCCCCCGCACCAGCCACCTGATCGACCTCGCGCTCGAGGAGGACGCCGGCCTCGGCGACGTCACCAGCCGCGCCATCTTTTCCGCCCGGCACCGCAGCCGCGCCGTGATCGCCGCCAAACAGGACCTCGTCGTCTGCGGACTCGAGGTGGCGGCCGCGGTCTTTGCGCGGGTTGATCCGGCGCTGAAAACGCGCTTGCTCGCGGCCGATGGCGACCGGGTGAAGTCCGGTGCTGCGGTGCTCCGCGTCGAAGGACCGACCATTGCGTTGCTCACGGCCGAGCGCACGGCGCTCAATTTTCTCCAGCGGCTCAGCGGCATCGCGACGCAGGCGCGGCGCTTCGCTGACACGGTGAAAGGCACCGGCGTACGCATCGTCGACACCCGGAAGACCACGCCGGGCTGGCGCGCGCTCGAAAAATACGCCGTCCGTTGCGGGGGCTGTTCCAACCACCGTTCCTCTCTGGGGGAGCACGTGTTGATCAAGGACAACCACATCGCGGCCGCCGGTTCGCTCGCCAAGGCCGTGCGGCTTTGCCGCGCTGCAGCGCCGCACACGGCGAAAATCGAAGTCGAAGCCGGCACCCTCGCCGAGGTGCGCGAGGCCTGCCGCGCCGGTGCGGGGGTCATACTGCTCGACAACATGACTCCTGCCCAGGTCCGGGCGGCGGTGAAGGTCATTGCCGGCCGCGCCATGGTGGAAGTATCCGGCGGTGTCCGCTTCGAGACGCTTCGTGACTACGCGATACCCGGGGTCGACGTCATCAGCATCGGAGCGCTCACGCATTCCGCGCCTGCCGCCGATCTGAGCCTGACGATCGTGGCGCGGAATAAATGAAAACCATCCACACCGACTGCCTCGTCCTGGGCGCCGGGCTGGCGGGCTCGGCCTATGCGTTGCACGCGGCCAAGGCCGGGGTCAAGGTGGAGTTGCTATCGCTCGGGGCGTCGTTGCAGGCCAACAGCGACTGGGCGCAGGGCGGCATCATCTACGATACCAACTCGGATCCCGCGCAACTGGCGGGCGACATTCTCGCGGCCAGCGACGGCACCGCCAGCGCCGCGGCCATCGGGCAACTGGTGCGCGAGGGCCCGGCGGCGGTGAAGGAACTTCTCCTCGATGAACTGCACATTGCGTTTGACCGCGATGCGGCCGGCCGGCTCGACCTCGCGCGGGAAGGCGGGCACACGGCGCGCCGCATCATTCACGCGAAGGACACCACCGGCCATGCCATCCTGGAGTCGGTGGCCCGCCGGGTGGACGCCACCCCGGGCATCACCCGGCGCAGCGGATTCGTCGGGGTCGATCTGCTCACGCTTTCGCACAACTCGTCCGATTCAGGCGACCGGTACGAGCCGCTGACCTGTTTCGGCTGCTACGTCCTCGATACTGCCGCGGGAGAGGTGAACGCCTTTGTCGCAAAAAAAACCATCCTCGCCACGGGCGGCCTCGGTGGAATTTACCTGCATACCACCAACCAGCCCGGCAGCGTCGGCCACGGCGTGGCGATGGCCTACCGGGTGGGCGCGCGGCTCATCGATCTCGAATACGTCCAGTTCCACCCGACAGTGTTTCTCAAACCCGGGCTGCCGCCATTCCTCATCACCGAGGCGCTGCGGGGCGAGGGCGCGGTGCTCGTCGACGCGGCGGGCCGGCGCTTCATGGAGGATGTGCATCCGCTCGGCTCGCTGGCGCCGCGTGATGTCGTGGCCCGCGCGATCAAGGCACACCTCGCCACGACGGGCGAGGCGTGCGTCTATCTCGACCTCGCCGCGCTCAAGCCGGAATTCATCCGCGAGCGGTTCCCGGGCATCCACGAGCGGTGTCTGGCGAGCGGGGTGGACATCACTTGTGAGCCGATCCCGGTCGTGCCGGCGGCGCATTTCTCCTGCGGTGGCGTGCACACCGACCTGCACGGCCGCACGAACGTCCGGCATTTGAACGCGATCGGCGAGACGGCCTGCACCGGCCTGCACGGTGCCAACCGGCTCGCCAGCACCTCGCTGCTTGAGTGTCTCGTTTCCGCGAAGTCCGCCGCGGCGGCGGACGCGGGGGAACTCGACTCCGGCCGGTTTCATCTGCCGGAGCCGCGGGTTTGGGCGAGTCCGGCCAAGGAGGCCGACCTGATGCTGGTGCAGCAGGATTTGCAGCAGATCCGGAGTACAATGTGGAATTATGCCGGCATCATCCGTTCACCGCGCCGGCTGGCACGGGCCCGCCGCATTTTGCTGGAACTGCGCGAAGACATCCAGGCGTTCTATCGCGACTGCCGGCCGACCCGGGAACTCATCGAACTCCGCAACGCCGTGCAGACCGCATTGCTCGTCGTCCATGCGGCCTCCCTGAACCCGGTGAGCAAAGGCTGCCATTTCCTGGCCGAGGACGCCTGAGCGACAAGCACGGCATTTGTTGCAGGAGAAGTCTTCGTCTTGGACGATGGCGGCAAAGATCCTGTCGACCTGGCAGGTGATCGACGTGCCGAAAGTGGAGCAGCTTTTCGTGAAGTTGCTCACACGGCCGGCCCCGGTTGAGAACACAAAGTAGCGAAGGAGCAAAACGGAGACGGCGGCGAACGAACCCCTGAGGTTCCTGGCTATTTTGCTTTTCCCGGCCCGTTCTTCGTTCGCTTGGGTTCTCCATTGACCCCCGCAACAGGGTCGGCTGAAGTCAGGTGGATCATCCTAGGATAACCCCTATTTGTGGAGAAAACATGAATCCTACCCCATTGATTGACCGGCGCACGTTTTTGAAAAACAGCGCCTTGGCCGGGGCCGGCATTGCGCTGGCCGTCAACCGGGCGCCCGCCGCCTTGAGCGAGCCAGCCCCCAACAGCAAGATCCGCGTCGCGTGCATTGGCGTCGGCACGCAAGGGCACCGGCTTCTGCAGGCGGCACAAAACGTCCCCGGTGTAGAAATCGCGGTCATCTGCGATCTCTACACCGGCAATATCAACCGGGCGAAGGAGCTCTGCACGAACAAGGAGGTACGCATCGTCAAGGAGTGGGAGAACGTCGTCGCGGACCCGACCATCGACGCGGTCACGATCGCCGTGCCGGATTTCTGGCACGCGCCGATCACGGTCGCGGCCGCGAAGAACAAGAAGGACATTTACGTCGAGAAGGGCTGGTGCACCACACTCGCCGAGGCGAAGTTGATGCGGGCGGCCGTGAAGGAGAACAACGTCGTGATGCAGCTGGGGCACCACATGAACAGCATTCCGGAGATGCACAAGGCGCTCGAGATCTACCGCTCCGGCGTCTTGGGCAAGGTCCCGCTCGTCCGTGGATTCATCGACCGGACCAGCGACCATCCGGAGTGGAAGTTCTACACCGACTACAACATCCAGGAACTCCCGAAGGATGCGACCCCCGAGAACATCGACTGGAAGCGGTTCATCGCGAATTCGGCGCATCCGGACCGGCCGTTCGATCCCGAACGGTTTTTCACCTGGCGGCGCTATTGGGATTACGGGACTGGAATCGCCGGCGACCTGCTGTCGCACATCTGGGACGGGATCAACATGGTCCGGGGAATGGGCATTCCGGAGAGTGCCGTCACGCAGGGCGGAAAGTATTTCTGGAAGGAGGACCGCGAGGTGCCGGACATGTGGCACGTGATGTTCGATTATCCGAAGCAGGAGCTGGCGGTTCAGTTCAATTGCAGCTTTCACAACCGCCACGTCGGCGAGCTCATCCAGTTTCTCGGTCGCGACATGACGATGGAGGTGTCCTCGGAATTCTGCCGGACCTACGTCGGCGAGTGGCGCCCGGAGGCCCAGGCGCAAATCATGGCTGGACGCAAGCTGGCCGCCGAGACCCGGAAGGCGGCCCAGGCGATGGGAATTCCGCCGCCTCCGACCGCCGTCGCGCCCGGCTATGTTTACCGTACGGGTGAACTCAAGGTAACGTCGCACATGCAGAATTTCGTCGATTGCATCCGCTCGCGCGAGCGACCGCGCTGCCACGTCGACCGCGCCTTTGAGGAGGCGGTCGCGCTCGTCATGTCGCTCGAGTCCTTCCGCCGGGAAACAAAAGTGAAGTGGGATCCGGTGAAGGAGGAGATCGTCTGAGCCCGAGTTCGGCGTGAAATCTCCGCGCCCGTTGACGGCGTTTGACGAAGTGTGGCACCTGGTGCCCGCCGAGGGAATCGCTACTGGCCACGGCCCCGGTTGAGAACACAAAGGAGTATGTTTACAAAAAGTCATTGCGAGGAGTCCCGCCTCGCGGGGCGACGACCTGTCCGCCGTAGCCTTGGCGAAGGAGGAAGCAATCCATCTGGATCGCCACGGCCCGCCAAGCAGTCCTCGCGATGACAAGGCATTTTGCAAACCCGCCCTAATGGAACGGGTGCGCGAGAGCCCTTGACTTGCTTCGCAGAAAGCGATCGACGAAGGTGAGGCTTACGACCATGACCGCTACTGACTCCAACCAACCGCTCCGGCATCTGTCCTCCTACATCTACGGCACCACCCGGCTCGGTGACGCGAAGATTCCGCTCGCCGACCGGATCAAGATTGCGCGGGTTGCGATGGACACCGGCGTCTGGTTTCACACCAGCGATCAATACGGCGACGCGTTGCAGGTGCTCGGGGCGGCATTCAACGAGGACCGCGCCCATGTGCCGAAGCTGATCTTCAAAGTCGGCGGCGGCGACATCGTTGAAATGCGCGCCATCATCCACCGGCAGATCAAGCCGCTGGGTATGGATCACATGGACATCGCGCAGCTTTGTCTCGGCGGCGACATGGCCGAACAATTCCGCACCGGCGGTCGGTGCTATGACGAATTCCGCCGACTGCGTGAAGAGGGGCTGGTCCGGCAGTTCGTGCTCGAGGTGTTTCCCTGGACTTCCCAGGTGCCACTGGAGGCACTGCGGGCCGGCCACACCGCCGGGTTGATCGACGCCTGCATTTTCTACCTCAACCCGTTGCAGCGCTTCGCCGCGAATCCGCTCTGGGATTTTATCGTCGAGCGTAACATCCCGGTCATCGGCATGCGCACCGTGTGCGGCGCACCCGTGCACCGGCTCCGCGACGTTCCCGGGGCCGCGTGGTGCGATTATCTGCAAAAACGCGCCGTCGAGGTCGCCCCGATCTACGAGCGGTCGGGCGTGACCAACTGGACGGAGTTTTGCGTACGGTTCGCGTTTGGTTTTTCCTCGGTTCGTGCCACGGTCGGCTCAACCGCCCGCCTGGAAAATCTCCGCGAGTTCACTGCCGCGGTAAAAAATATCACGCTGCTGCCCGCCGACATCCAGGCGGACCTCGTTCGACTCCAGCGCCGCTGGTCCGACGAGACCGACATCCACGCCAAACCGTGGACGATGTGAAGCGGCACGGAACGTAGAATACGGCTTGAGGGCACCCGCCTATATCACACCAGCAGTAGCGCCGGTTTCTCGAGCAGATCTTTCAGCGCGGCGAGAAACTGTGCGCCGAGCGCGCCATCCACCACGCGGTGGTCGCATGACAGAGTGAGGCACATCGTCTGGCCGACGGTGATGGCGCCGTTCTTGACGACGGGTTTGGTGACCGTGGTGCCAACGGCGAGAATCGCGGCGTTCGGTGGGTTGATGATGGCCGAGAAACGGTCGACACCCATCATGCCGAGGTTGGAGACGCAGAAGGTTCCGCCGGTGAATTCCTCGGGCTTGAGCTTTTTCTCCTTGGCGCGCTTGCCGAGCGGCTTGGCCTCGTTGCTAATCTGGAAAATCGTCTTGGCTTGAGTGTCGCGAATGACAGGCGTGATGAGACCGTCGTCGATGGCGACGGCAAACGAGACATGCGCGGCGCTGTGATATTGGATGCCGGTGCCGGTCCACGAGGCGTTGACGGCAGGGACGCGGCGGAGCGCCTCGGCGCTGGCCTTGAGGACGAAGTCGTTGACGGAGAGTTTGACGCCTTCCTTTTCCAAACCGGTGTTCAGCTGGGCGCGGATGGCGAGCAGCGGCTCGGCGTCGATCTCAATCTCGAGATAGAAATGCGGAATCTGCGTCTTGGCCTCAAGCAGGCGCTTGGCAATGATGCCCCGAATGTTCGAGGCCGGGACCGTGCGGTCCGCCTGGATGGGACCTTTGGCGCCGATGGCGCCAATTTGAGATTGTAGATTTAAGATTTGAGATTGCGACGTCGCCAGGACGGCGGCTTTGAGCAAAGCCGGATTCTCAACAGCCGCCAGCACATCGGCTTTGACGATGCGGCCGTGTGGACCGGTGCCGGCGAGTCGGGCAGGGTCGATTTTTTGGTCCGTGGCGATTTTGCGGGCGAGCGGGGAGATCTTGAGACGCTCACCGGATTGCGGAGTGGCGATTGCTGATTGCGGATTGAATGCCGCCGGAGGAGGGGCAACGAGAACTGGAGTGGGGCCCTCCTTTGCCAAGGCTTCGGAGGGCGCGTCCTGTGGCTTCACCACAGGCGCGGCGGGCACCGTTGTGGGCTGCTGCCCACCCGGTGTTTGTCCGGTGGACTCCCGTTGCTGGTCGCTACCAGCCCGGGATTTGTCCTGACCGTCGTCAGGCAAATGCTGCGCATCCACCGGCAAAGGCGCTGATACGGCTTCCCCGGGCTGGCCGACGGCACAGAGCGCGGCGCCGATGGCGACCTGCGAACCCTCCGGCGCGAATATCTTGATGAGCGTGCCGTCGAAGAACGACTCCAGTTCCATCGTCGCCTTGTCGGTCTCGACCTCGGCGAGCATGTCGCCGGACTTCACGGCGTCGCCTTCCTTTTTCAGCCATTTGACCAGCGTGCCCACCGTCATGGTGTCGCTGAGCTTCGGCATATCGATGATGTTGGCCATGGGAGGAGAGAGTAAGGGTGAAAGTGAAGGTGACCCGCCTACGCCCGGTGGGCTTCGTCGAGGCTCGTCCTCAGCAGTGCTGAGGCGAGAAGGGAGGGGGCGAAGGGAGGGACAATTGTTTAATTTTTATCGGTCGTTGTTCAATTGTCATTGGGATGCTGCGCCGGGTTGATGAACGATAAACATTGGGCAATGAACGATGATCAATGAGTCTATTTCAGCACCGCGAGGGCGGCGTCGAAGATTTTCTGCGGAGTGGGGAGCTGCTCTTTTTCGAGCGGCGCGCTGTAAATCGCGGGAGCGTCCACCGACGTAACACGACGGATGGGTGCATCAAGATAATCGAACGCTTTTTCCTGGATGATGCAGGCGAGCATGGCGCTGACCGAACAGAAGGGCTTGGCTTCCTCGACCAGCAGGACGCGGTTGGTCTTGCGCACCGAGGCGAGCACGGTCTCCTCGTCGAGCGGCCGGATCGACCGGAGGTCGACGACTTCGGCGTTGATGTTGTGCTTGTGCTTGAGGAGTTCGGCGGAGCGCAGGGCCATCTGGATGGCGCGACCGTGGCCGATGATGGAGATGTCCTTGCCCTCGCGCATGACCTTGGCCGAGCCGAG
>CAZBLQ010000146.1:1968-9769 GCA_964492635.1 uncultured Oleiharenicola sp. | reverse complement strand
GCGCCGGCGCCACGGCCCGCGCCATGCTCATCGAGGCGGCCGCACAGACCTGGAAAATACCGGCCAGCGAACTTGAAACAGAAAACGGCACGGTCGTGCATCGCGCCAGCGGGCGCACCCTCACTTACGGCCAGCTCGCCGCCAAAGCCGCCACCCTGCCCATTCCCGACGAGAAAACTGTCAAGCTGAAGAGCGAGGATACGTTTCGTGTTCTTGGTTCGCGCGTCGGTGGGGTGGACAATCCCGCCATCGTCACCGGCCGGCCGCTGTTCGGCATCGACCAGCGGCTGCCCGGCATGGTTTATGCCGCGTACGAGAAGTGCCCCGTATTCGGCGGCAAGGTCGTCAGCGCCAACCTCGACCGCGTCAAGGCTCTGCCGGGAGTGCGCGACGCCTTCATCATCGAGGGCACGACCGACATCAGCGGCCTGCTGCCCGGCGTGGCCATCATCGCCGATTCCACCTGGGCCGCATTCTCCGCCAAGCGTCAGTTGAAGATTGTCTGGGACGAGAGCGCGGGCGCCGGACACTCCACCGAGGCCTACGCCACGCAAGCAGCCGAGCTGGCCAAGACCGGAGGCACCAGCGTGCGCAACGACGGCGATGTCGCCGCCGCCTTTGCGTCGGCCGCCAAGGTCGTAGAGGGTGAATATTTTTATCCGTTCCTTAATCACGCCACGCTCGAGCCGCAGGGCTGCACCGCCTGGGCGCGCGACGGGGGCATCGAATTCTGGACGACCTCGCAAACCCCGGGTAACGGCCAGGAACTCGTCTCGCGCACCCTCAACCTCCCGAAGGAAAAGCTAAAACTCAACTTTGTCCGCGGCGGCGGCGGGTTCGGCCGGCGGCTCGCCAACGACTACATGGTGGAGGCCGCGGCCATCGCCCTCCGCACCAATGGCGCGCCGGTGAAGCTCACCTGGACGCGCGAAGATGACATGCGCCACGACTGCTTCCATCGGCCCGGCGGCTTTCACTTCCTCAAGGGCGCGGTCGATGCCCAAGGCCGGCTCAGCGCGTGGCACAACCATTTCGTCACCTTCGGCTACAAGAGCACCGAGAAGCCCGCCTCGAGCGCCGATCTCAGCGCCGACGAATTGCCCGCGCGGTTCATCGCCAACTACCGGCTGGATCAGTCCATCATTTCCACCATCGTGCCGACCGGCCCGATGCGTGCACCCCGCAGCAACGGCCTCGCGTTTGTGATGCAGAGCTTCATCGACGAACTGGCCCACGCCGCCGGTCGCGATCCCGTGGAATTCCGCCTCGAACTGCTCGGCGCAGACCGGTTGGTCCCGCCCGGCCAGGGTCAGCGCGGCCCGTCTTACGACACCGCCCGGATGAAAGGTGTGATCAAACTCGCCGCCACACAATCCGGCTGGGGTAAAAAATTGCCCAAGGGCGAAGGCATGGGGGTCGCTTTCCACTTCAGCCACTCCGGCTATGTGGCGATGGTCGCCGAGGTGGCCGTCTCGCCCGACGGTACGCTGAAGGTGCGCCGGGTCACCGCGGCGGCGGATGTGGGGCCCATCATCAACCTCAGCGGGGCCGAAAACCAGGTCCAGGGTTCCATTATCGACGGCCTGGGCATGGTCTGGCTGCAGGAGATCACCTACGACCGCGGTCGCGCCGTGCAAAGCAATTTCAACGATTACCCGCTGCTGCGCTCCACCGAGACGCCGGCCATTGGCGTGCATTTCCTCCAAAGCAAAAATCCGCCCACCGGCCTCGGCGAGCCCGGTTACCCCGTCGTGCCACCGGCGATCTGCAACGCCATCTTTGCCGCCACCGGCCGGCGTATCCGGCAACTGCCCATCACGAAATCCGTCTTGAGCTGGGCCTGATCGGGATTCGCCCGGACTCAGCGCTCCTGTTGCTGTTTCAACTTTCGCATATCGATCACGAGATCATAGGCTTTCTCGTCGGGCACGGCCCGCCCGGAAGCGAAGGTGTAACTGCCGCCTGGGGGCAATTTGACCGGAAACCGCTCGTACAACGCCGCCTTGAACATCTCCTTCGGCGCCCACTCCGAATCGCTGGAGAGCGAGCCGAACTCGTCGCCAAAAACCCGTTCCGTCGTCCGGTCGCCCAGCGTGGGCGTGATGACATAGACTCGGGTCGCCGTGATGAATGGCGTGCGCCTGACGGCACCGTCGATCAATTGCCATTCGAGGCTTTGGGGCTGGGCAATCAGGTAATGGGCGTTGAAATGCGCGGTGAAAACCGCGGTCAGGACCAGCAGACCCAGCGCACCGCGATATACCACGCGATTGATCCGCCCGGCGGTATGGAGGCTGCGCAGGGCAAAGACCAGCAACACCAATACCAGACCGGACAGGGCAAAAAGCACGCGATAGGCCCTCGAATGCTCCGCCGCCGCCAGGCTGACGCCATGTGCCAGAAAAGGCAGCACGACCAGGCAGAGGAGCAGTTTCGTCTTCGCCCTGACACCGGTGCGGGCCACCTCCTGTTTATAGCCGAACCAGATGATACCCCCCGTGACCAGCGCGGCCACCCAGAGCACGACATTCGCCAAGACGCTGAAATCATCGCGCAACGCGTAAAGCGCGAGAGCGTTCGGCAGTGGTTGCCACAAAAACCAGGCCATCTTGGTGAAGGGATTGGTTTCAAGCTGCATCCGGGTCGATTCATGGAAGACCCCGTAGCTGAAAAGCAAGCGCACAGACAGATAACTGACCAACAGACCCGCCAGCAGGGCGGAAGCATGGATCGCACCCCAGCGCAAATCACTCGCGGGCTCGCGACCCGAGCGGACGAGCACCACGGCAGCAATTGGCACCACGGCAAAAAGGGTGTTGGACTGATAGATCAGGGCGGCCAGGGCATAGATCATGCCTCCACCCAGCAAGGCAATCGTCCGTTTCAATCCGCCACGCTCAATCTCGGTCTCGATTGCGGTAAATCCGGCCAGAGCCAGCAGCAGCGCCAGCACCTGGGGCCAGGAGATTGCCCAGCTCGCCGCAACTTGCGCGGCCGGCAGCAAGGTTATGCCCAGACCGATCACCGCGGCCTCGATCTCAGGCCAGCCCGACTGGTTGAGTTGTCGCCACAACGCCAGCCCGAGCACGGTCAACAGCAGTACGCTGACGAGGCGGAGCCATTGCAGACTTTCAATATCGTCCATCTTGGCAAACGAGGTCTCCAGCAGCGCACCATAAAGCGGCCGGCCGTGCGAGGCGGTAAACTTGACGAGTTTGCCGGGCTCCTCCCGTACTTCGCGCGCGTGAGCGTAATCGTCACGGAAGCCATAATCGCTGAATATCGTCTGCCAATAAACCACCAACGGTGTTAGCAGCAGGATAAAGAAACAGAGACGAGTGCGGATCATCAGAGGGACATTTCTTGCTGGTCTGATTGTGGCTGGATACCAAGGAAACGTCCATATCGTTCAACCCAGTCGTCAATTTTTACGAGATAATAGTCGGCCGCATAAGGAGTGGTGGCGGCATCGTAGTGAGCCAGTGGACGTGCCCGCTGCCAGTCCGCGGTCAAGCCCTTGGTCTTCGGGCCAATGTAGTAGCTCACCCGCTCACCCATGCGGGGCCGTGGATTCATCTGCAAGGCCACCTCGGCCGCCGCCCGGCGCGGTTTGCCCCCGCCCGACACCCACTGCTCGTAAGCTTCCGGATTTTGACTGAGCGTTTCAGACTTGGCCAGGTCCGCCACCGGCTGCTGACGGGTGGTGATCTGTTCGCGCAGCCGGCCAATCTCGGCCACGGGTGATTCGGAGGACGCCCCGAGCAAGTAGGCGATCAAGCGGTCGCTCAATCGCTTGAGAAACGGCTCGATCCCGCGGGAACGCAGGGCCGAGCCGCGGAGCGTGATCTCACCCCCGGCGGCCAGCGCATAGTTCTTGGCCTTGTAGCAGAACATCGCGTCGTAGGTGCCGTCGTACTCCAGTTCAATGCCCGCGGGGAGGATTTTCCCGACTTTCGCCAGCAGTTCCTCCGGCCGGGCGAAATACTCCGGGGCGGACAGATAGATGCCGTCCGTGTCAGCCTCGAGGATCACGCAGCCATGCTGCTGGAACTCCCCAATCAGAGCCTGGAGCAGTTCGCGTCCGCGCCGGGTGACCTCCGCCGCCAGTTCGCCGTCGCCGAAACGTGCCCCGGAAAACCCCAGGTAACCGTAGAAGGAATTGATGAGGATCTTGAAGGTGGCCTGCCGCGCCTGCGCCTCGGCCCGCTCCTCCGCGGTCGGTGCCGTCCGGGCGAGCTGTTTGTATTTCAACCGGTATTCGCGCAACTGCCGCAGCAGCGGAATGAACACGCCCAGGCTGTCGCTGGATGGATTGCGTCCCATGTGCAGCAGCAGACTGGGATAAAGCGATGCCACGTCGAAGTGCAGCACCTGTTTGAAAACACCCTCTTGGAAACTACGCGTGAAGCCCCCTTCAAACGGCGCAATCTCGACCGGGGCCGGACAGCTGGCCCGGGCGTGGTAATATTTTTCGAGGAACAGCAGGTCGATCTTGCCCGCCGTTCCGCGCAGCGCGGCCTCCTGCAGCAGCAGGGGAAAGGCCCGGGCCTGCTCGAAATATGTCGGCAGCAGCACATCGGCCACGCCTCTGGTTTCACGCAGGTCGTCGGCCAGATAGGCAAGAAACTCCTCCCGGTTTTCACGGAAAGAATGCTGGATCTGCGCCCCGTCGATATAGGTGCGTCCTTCCCCCGACTCGGGCGTGATGCCGAAATAGACCGCCACGTCCTTCAGGCCGTAGGCTGTCATTTCCCGGGCGGTGATGTCGTAGAGCTGCACCAGCAGGTAGGTGTCGATGACCGCGCGGCCGGGCAGGTCGCAGCGGGAAAAATCAATCCAGCGCTCCGCCACCTTCATCCGGCTGTTGCGGAACTCCGCCGGCAGTCCGAACCGGCCCCACGCACACGGCACCCGGTGCCGCCGACAGCGCTGGCGGAGGTAATCAAAGTCAAACTTGAAGATGTTGTGCCCCTCGATGACGTCTGGATCGAGTTCGTGCAGCATTTCGTTGAAGGCGAGCAGCAGGCGTTTCTCCCCCGCGTCGCTTTCCTCGCCCACCGTCAGCAGTTCGCGCCGCGCCCCGCATTGCAACCCGATGGCGAGCACGCGGTCGCCGGCATTGCGTGCATCACTGAAGGCGCCGGGTTCCGCGGCACCGGTTTCGATGTCGAGCTGGCAGCGCCGCAGCTCATGAAAATGCAGGTCGGCGTAAAGCCGCGCGCCGTGCTGCAGCAGCCACTGACTTTCGTAGGGCTTGAGCACATCGACCGGCGCACCTTCCCGCACGCTCTTGAAAAACGCCTCGAACACGCCGAGTGACTCCGCATGCGCCAGCCAGCCAAAGGCGCCCGCCCCTGTCAGCCGCTCCACTTGCACGCCCTCGTAGTTTGCTTCCGAGCCAAGCCAGGCGAACGGCCGGAAACCCTCCACCCGCTCCATCCGTCCGCCATCCGGTGTGGTGGCGCAAAGGTGGGCACGACCGTCGTCCCCAATCCAAAGGCCGCACAGTGTTTCTTTGCCTTCGCTTGTCATCCTGACCGCAACGAAGGACCGTTAATGATAAACGTCAACGGCGGGCTGCGGGCTGCATCACTTCCTCCCCGCCAAGGCTGGGCGGGACCGGCCACTCAGCATCGGACTGAATCCCCGCTCAAAACGGGCGGAAGATCACCATGTAGGCGGCTGTCAGCATCAGCACGAGGGCAATGAGACTCAGCACACCACGCAGCTGAGCTCGGCGATAGGCGATTCCGGCCAACGACGACAACCCAAGCCAACAGACAAATTTCACCAGCACCCAGCCGGCGGTATAAGGAATTTGCTCCAAGCGCAGCATACCATAGCCGCTGACCAGTATGAGCAGGCTTGCGATGCCCGTGATCATCATCGTCCGTTTGCGGTTCGCCGGATCGGGATTGGCGAAGGCCATGAAAGTGTGCGCCGTCAACACGAGCAGCGAGAAGATGTGCAGCAGCTTGTAGTAGGGCAATCTTTCCATGGTAGTCGGGGGGATAAAGTGAAAGTGACACCCCATATGTGCCGTGCGCCCCAAGGCTCATGTCCTTTTTAAGTTAAAGGTGGGCGCCACCCGACGGACCTCTGCCTTCCGGTTTACGGCCTGGCATCAACCCGCCTGTCAGCGGCTCCCAAATTATAGCAAAGGCAAAGAGCGGTTTATAGAGCACCTCGAACACTACAGGGTGTCGGCCATGAAGGTACCGCCTCCGCCCCCGCCGTCAAACGCGAACACCCGTCGCGGGATATTCAGCTTGCCAGCGCCGGAAAAAGCGGAGTGTCCGATCCTCTAATCCCAACCAACTGTCTTCTGCAGTCGCGACGACCTCGCCGTGGAATCCCTGACTCCTTTCTTTCTTCCGTCATGCTAAGCCCGCCGAAGTATCCAAGCCGCTTGATCACCATGGATCCTTCGCGTTGCTCGGGATGGCACGCCGACGAATGACTCTTCCCTACTCCAACACGGTCGGATCGAGGTGCTGCACGATGAGTTCCTGCAGGGTCGCCAGGAAAACATAAGCGGCAAAGGCCTTGTGCTGCGTCTCGGGCATGTCGTCCAGCGGCACGTCGCCACTCTCCAGCGCCTCGTCGCCCAGTGGCTTGAGGTGCTTTTCCCGCAGGCACAGGCGCACCGCCGAGCAGGCCCGCAGGATGGCCTCGCTGTTGGTCGGATCGAGCGGCACGACACCGGTGAGAAAAAATTCACTGCCGAACAGCGCCAGAAAAGCTTCGATGTCGCTGTTTTGCCCGTGCAACAACTCGCGCTTCCAGCCGTCGGCAAACTCCTCCTCGTGATCCGGAACCTGAGGCGCGACCGCCAAGGTGGGTTTCAGATCGTCCGCCGCATCCTTGATGACATCAAGCAATGGCGCCACGGCCTCCAGGTTCAGTTTGACCTCAACGCGCTTCATTTTTCGTTACAGAATGTGCCAGCGATAACATCGGGACGGAATTGCTTTCCGAATCAGGCGGACTCATCGGTTTCCAGCACGGCGGTCAGGTGCCATTGTTGCAAGGTAAAGACATAGGCCTCGGCCTTCTCGCGCACCCCGGACCAGACGATGGAACGCCCCTGCTCATGTACTTCGAGCATGTGCTTGCGGGCTGTCATCTCGTCAAAGCCGAGCACCTTTTTGAAGACCATGACCACATAGGACATCAGGTTCACCGGGTCGTTCAAGACCACCACACGCCAGATATCGGCCAGTTGCTGCCGGGTTGCGGTGGCGGACGCCGGGTCGTGACGGGTTTTGGTCTCCGCGACAATCATACCTCTCGCGTCATCGCGAACCTGCGACCGCAGGCGTGGCGATCCATCTGGCTGGATGGCTTTGTCGCTATGCTCCTCGCAATGACAGATCATACTTTGCTCGCGACGCCACGCACCGCCTGGCCCACCGTACTTTCGGCGTCGGCAATCGGCACTTTGCTCACTTCCTTGGCCGTGCGCCACTTCATTTCGAAGATTCCTTCCTTCAGGCCCCGGCCGCCCACGGTCAGGCGCAGCGGGAGGCCGATCAGGTCGGCATCCTTGAATTTCACCCCCGGCCGCTCGGCGCGGTCGTCAATCAACACATCCGCGCCGGCCGACTCGGCGATTTGCGCGAGCTTCTTGCACAGCTCGGTGGCAGCGGCGTCCTGCGGGTCGAGATTGACCACCAGCACCTGCCACGGTGCGACCGCCCACGGCCAGATGATGCCATCGGCGTCGTTGCTTTGCTCAACCACGGCCTGCAGCGTGCGGCTGATGCCGATGCCATAACAACCCATGACCATCAAGTGCGAC
>CAZBLQ010000146.1:0-1868 GCA_964492635.1 uncultured Oleiharenicola sp. | reverse complement strand
CCCATGTAGACCAGCGTCTTGAATTGTTTGTCCGGTGCCACGCTGTAGGGGGCGGCGGCGAGTGCCGCGATGGTCACGATGCCCGGCGTCGCAAATTCCTCGAGCGCACCCGCTGGCGCCGGATCGGTGAAATCCTTCGGCACGATGCCGCTGGTGGCTTTCTCGCGGTTGGCGGAATAACCGCTCTCGTCGCAATAGACGATGTCGTTGTCGCCCACGGGCGCCGGCACCATGAACTCGTGGGAGTAACTGCCGCCCATCACACCTGTGTCGGCCTCGACCGAGATGGTCTTCAGGCCGCACCGCGAGAAGAAGGCGGTGTAGGCGCGCTGCATCTTGTGGTAGCTCTCGATCGCGCCCGCATCGGTCGTATCAAAGCTGTAGGCGTCCTTCATGATGAACTCGCGCGCCCGCATCAGGCCGTAACGCGGCCGGATCTCGTTCCGAAACTTCGTCCCGATCTGGTAGAAGTTTTTCGGCAGATCGCGGTAGCTGGTGATTTCACTCTTCACCAGCGGAGTAATGACCTCCTCGTGGGTCGGACCGAGCACGAACTCCGGTTCCTTCGACCGGCCCTTGCCGGCACCGGCATGATCCACCCGATACATGATCTCGCGCGCAGCGGCCCAGCGCGGACCCTCCTGCCAGTTTTCCGCCGGGTGGATATGCGGCATGGCGAGTTCGATGGCGCCTTCACGATCCATCTCCTCGCGACAGAGCTGGCTGATTTTCTGCACGACGCGCAGGCCTGCGGGCAGGTAAGTGTACAGACCGCCGCCCAGTTTGCGCACGAGTCCGGCGCGCAGGATCAGTTTATGGGAGGCGATTTCCGCGTCCGCCGGGCTTTCCTTGAGCGTCGGGATGAAAGTCTGGGACCAGTATTTCATGTAAGCCCGCCACGAGAACAACTCCCCCACAGCGGCGCAAATGTATTTGCGTCCGGACTGCCCTACACACCCCGCCCTGTCGGGCACCCCTCTGCCTAGAGGGGACTTCGGCTGCTTGGATTGGAATCCCCTCTATCAAGAGGCCTGGCCCGCAGCGCCGGGGTGTGTTGAAATACAAATGACGGGGGCATATCGGGACTAAACCCGCTTGAGGTCGGGCGGCTCCACCCTTTTGTTCGTGTCTGTGACCACCCGCCCTCGTCGTCCGCCCCCGCAGCCCTGGCCCATGAAATGGATCGTGGTGGCGATCACCATCTTCGTCGTCGGCTACACGCTGGTTAATATTTATTTCCGCAAACCCGGCCGCGGATTCCGTCCGTACGAGGACATGAACAACCGCGCGACCACTGCCCGCCTGCTGGCCGCCGGATGGCAAAAAATGCCAGTCGACACGCGGCGACCCGTGGAAAAGCCCACGGCCGAGGACATCCCGGCCGCAGTCACGCGCGACATCGCCGGCCTCGGTCCGGATCTCGAGGCAAAGTTTGCGGAGAAACCCCGGCTGCTCGCCAGCATCGACCGGGTGGTCTCGCCCGCCTCGGTGGCGCACGGCAGCGATTACGCGGCCTACTTCACTGCCAGCCTCCCTGACTTGAAAACCCAGGCCGGTGATCTCACGCTTTACCGCAAGGGCAACGAGCTGGTGTTCATTCCCACGACCGAGCCGCTGCCAGGCCGCGAACTGATGAGCCGCTGGAACGACTCGACCTATTGGGTGAGTTTTCCGACCGCCAATTTGCCACCGGGCCGCTACCAGGTGCGCATCGTCGCCAAAGGTCCGGCTGCCACGTGGAGCTTCACGGTGCGGTGAGGGTGCAACTATCCATTGACGAGCGCGGCGAGATGCCTGATTAAATTGCTGCTCCGATGAGCAACGGCTCCGACATCAAACCGACCGACCTGCGCGGCATCCTGAAATAC
>CAZBLQ010000145.1:0-9806 GCA_964492635.1 uncultured Oleiharenicola sp. | reverse complement strand
TCCAGATGACGATGATCAGCGCACCGTTTTCCTTCGGATCCCAGCCCCAGAAGCGGCCCCAGGACTGGTCGGCCCAGATGCCGCCGAGGACGGTGCCGACGAGGCTGCAGAGCGTGGCGAAGCAGACGATGCCGTAAACCATCCGGGCGAGCGCATCGGCGGTGGGCTTGTCGAGTGACCTGGTCAGCACGCCGCGGAGGACGTAGATGATGGCAAGGAAACCGGCGAGGAACGTCGCAGCGTAGCCCGTGGTCACGACGACGACGTGGGTGGCGAGCCAGAGGTTGGTGTCGAGCACGGCGCGCATCATCTCAAGCGTGTCGCCGCTGAGCGACAGATGGTGGGCGATAAGCAGTGTGGCGAAACCGATCATGCCGGCGGCGACGGAGCCGACGGCGTTGCGGTAGATTTTCTCAAGTATCAGGCACAGGCCCACTGAGCCCCAGCCGACGAAAAGCGCCGACGAGTAAAGATTGGTGACCGGGGGCCGGCCCTCGAGCCACATACGCGTGACAATGCCGGCCGTGGTCACGATGAAGGCGAGGAGGGTGAGATAAAACGCGCTGCGACCGAGCTCATCGGGCCACTTCAACCACGAGAAGATGGCGAGGAAGAACGCCATGGCATAAAGCGTCATGCTCTTGTAGAAGAGTTCCGCGGCGTTGAAGCGGGTTTCGATGTCGCTCTTGCGCAGCGGAGTGTCAAAGCGTTTACCCAACTCCTCCCGGTAGAGCCGGGTGATTTCATTGAACTGGCCGGGTTGCTTTTCACGCCACGCATGACCGAGGGCGGCATAGGCCATGACGCTGGGATTGACACTGCCGGTGGCAAAGGTCTCCAGCAGGGCGCCGCCGGCCTTTTTCCAGGCCGTGGGGCTGGGCTCGCTGTCGGCGGGCGGGATGGCGAGCAGGTAGCCGAAGTTATCCATCACCTCATAGCGTTTGGCCATTTCGATCATGGCCTTGAAGGCCGCCTCGTCGTGCGGTTCGTTTCTTTGCCGGGCGCGCACGGCCTCGACGCCCGCGGGCAGCGCTTTCTGGAACTGCCCGAGCTCGGCGAGGAAGTCGGGACTGTCGGGCAGTTGCAGGCTGTGCTTGAGGCGCTGATAGAGCACGATGCGCTCACTCAGTTGCACGACCGCCTTCTGGAAAGCGGTGCGGAGCTGGGCATCTACGGGATCGGCCAGCTGGGCCTGGCGCTCCAGCTCGGCGAGCTTGGGGGCAAGCTGATTGTAAGAGAAGCGGGAGCGGACCTTGGGCACGAAGTCGGCAAAGGCCAGGGTGCGCAAGATTGCGCTGTCGTAGGAAATCTTGATCTGTTCATCCGTCAGGCCCATGAGCGTGACCAACTCGGGCGATTCACTGGTGCTGAGGCGGAAGGTCGGGTAGTTGTCGGCCTTGGCGGGAGCGAAGAGGACATCGGCGAGCCATTCGGTGGGCGACGCGACCAGCGGTTCGCTGATGGTTGGATCGCTGACCCGCTGGCGGTTCTGCAGGACGAGCAGGGTGGTGCGAGCAACGGTGTCGAGCGGCTTGATGCGGCCGTTGACGAGCACGGGCAGCCGGCCGAAGGCAGTCAGGTCGAACGAGCCGGCCGGCGTCGCGGCAATGAACAATTTGGACGCGACGGAAAAGACGCCGAACAGCAGTATGAGGAGCGGAAGATATTTTTTCATGTTACGGCGGAGCGCTTGCGGATGAAGCCGAACAGGTGGAGGCCGAACTGGAGGACGAGCCCGAGGCCCATCATGACACAGGCGACGTACGGGAGCACCCAGCTGGGGTTGTGCACGACCTGCAGCACGGTATTGTGGTCGTTATTGGGATCAAATCCCGACTGGTAGTAGGTGAGTCCGGCGTAGCGCAGCGGGTTGTTCATGAAGATAAGAACCTCGCGGTCTTCATGGTGGTCATCCGTGGTCAGGCGGAGGCGGCTGGAGAAGTTTTTGGGGATGTCGGTGCCGGCATAGACATCGTGGGTGAAGTTGAGCAGCTGCACCGCAAAAGGCTGGTAGTAGCGCCTGGGGCGCAAAGTGATTTCCCAGGTATGGCCTTGGTAAGGGAAGGTCTGCTGCTGGCCGAGCAGCGGTGACACGATCCAGGTGCCCAGTGTCCCCTCGGGGGCGATCAGTTCGACGAGGGAGGCTGGTGCGTTGCCTTCACTTTCCTTAACATTCAAGGCCAGCGGCATCATCGTTATGCCCGGGCCGATGCCGGCGGTGGCGCGCGACGGCGGCAGGCCGGGCGTCTGGCTGCGCATCTGCAGGCTGGCGTTGGGATAATACTCCTGAATCCGGACCTGGAACGGCAGCTTGGGATGTTGCACGGCGCCCTTGTCGGCGAGCACCGCCTCGGGAATCGACACGACCTCGTTGAACTGCGGATCGGTGATGTCCATCACCGCCAGCTCGAACTGCCGGTAGCTTTCCGAGTAGTGCTTGGTCTGGCCTTCATCGAGGCGGAGGAGGCTTTCCTGCGACATGAGGCCGGTGAAAAGTTCGCCGAGCAGCAGGAGGATCAGACCCGCGTGGGTGAGCTGGATGCCGGCCTTGCGCCACTCGAACCTGAAGCGGTAGATGTGCGCAGCCAGAAGATTGATGAGCAGCAGCCCGCCGATGAAATAACCGCCGGGAAAAGCGGGGATGGAGATGCCGGTGTGCGGGATTTCCTGCAGCACGATGAAGGAATGGAAAAATTTCTGCTGCACACCCCAGACACCCAGTTCAACCTGGGCCAGCGTGGCCCAGAAAATCAGGATCATCGACAGCATCAACAGCGCGACGGTCAGGCGGATGGAAACGAATAAATCGCGGAACTGGCGGACAACGGGATGCATGGTTCAGCGGGGCTTGATCGTGTTGAGAAACTCGCGAAAGGCCGGCTTCTCCTTTGCGACCAGCGCCTCGGGCCCCATGAGCTTGAAAAACCAGGTCTGGCCGTTGTGCGGAACAATGGCGCCGATCAGCGTGGTGGAGGCTCCGCTGCCCGGGCCGGTGACATCAACGAGCACCATTTTAAGGCCGTTGGCCTCGATGTTTTGGATATTGGCGTCCAGTTGGGCCACGGCGACCGGTGCAAGGCCAACCTGGCCGCGCCAGCGATTCACGTTGGCAAAAAGTCCGCCAGTATCACCGGGGAAAGCGGTGATGGCCAGATCGCCCGTGGCCCCGGCTTCACCCGGGATCGTGTAGCTGCCCTTGCGCATGGAACCGAGGGCTTTCGGAGTCCAGTTAACCGGGGCGGCCCACAGCAAGTCGGCGCCTTCCGCGGTTGGCACCGTGCCGGACATCGCACCCGGGGCGGTCGGGGTCGAATCCGGACCGATGACCGGATGGCCGGGCGGCAAGTCATTGGTATTGGCCATGCCTGTTTGCGGCATGACTGCTGTTGGTCCCGGGTCTTTGGGTGCGCGGTAGGCGGTAATTTCCCGGTCACGGCAACCGGTCAGTGGAAGCACCGCTGCTGCCAGCATTATCGTGGTTATGCGAAGCATCATCTTGCGTGATTTTTGAATGCCGTCTGCGGCAAAGCGCAACTCCAACCGGGTTTTCCGCCAAGTCCAAGCAAGCAAATGACAAAATATGCGCAGTGCTGGAATTTTGCTGCCAAAGCAACGGCACGGATTACTTAGCCATAATGCAAATTATCCCGCTGGGCGACACCGCCTTGCTGCTGGAACTGGGTGACACGATTGACGAATCCACCCACCGTCGCGTGCAGACGGCCTGGCGGGCGCTGGCGGCCGCACCGCTGCCGGGTGTGACTGAGCTCGTGCCCGCTTACACGACGGTTACCGTGTTCTATGAACCTTTTCTGGTGGTCCAGGCAGGAGCTCCGGAGGCGAGCATTGCAGACTGGTTGATGGACAAGCTGCGCGATCGTTTGAAGAATCCGCCGAAGCTGGAAAAGAACAAGGGCCGCACTGTGGAGATTCCAATCTGCTACGGAGGTGAATTCGGCCCCGACCTCGGTCTGGTGGCCAAGCAGGCGAAGCTGGCGCCGGAAGAAGTCATCAAACGCCACGGCAAGGCGGAATATCTGGTTTACCTGATCGGTTTTGCCCCTGGGTTCCCCTATCTGGGCGGCCTGCCGAAGGAACTGGCAACCCCGCGTCATCCCAAGCCGCGGATGGTGGTGCCGCCGGGATCGGTGGGCATCGCCGGCAATCAGACGGGCATTTATCCGCTGGCCACTCCGGGTGGCTGGAATCTGATCGGGCGCACACCGCTGCGAATGTTTCAACCGGCTCAGGATCCACCCGTCCTGCTGCGCGCCGGGGACCGGGTGAAATTTCGCGCCATCACGCGCGAGGAATTTGCCGAGGCCGAAGCGCAACCATGATCAGGGTGCTCAAGTCCGGTTTGCTGACGACGGTGCAGGACCTTGGCCGGCCCGGTTACCAGCAGTATGGCATAGTCGTGGGCGGAGCGCTCGACGCATTTTCGGCGCGGGTGGCCAACCTGATCACGGGCAATGACGACAACGCAGCCGTCCTGGAAATGGCGCAGACGGGACCGGAGCTGCTTTGCGAGGAGGACACGCTCGTGGCCTGGTGCGGCGCGGACTTTGTGGCTCAGGTGGGTGGCAAGCCGCTGCCCCGCGATCGTGCCGTGCGGGTGGCGGCGGGGGAGACCATAACCTTTGGTCTGGCCCGGACCGGGCTGCGCGCCTGGCTGGCGTTCGCGGGCGGGATTGATGAACCGCTGGTGCTCGGCAGCCGCAGCACTTATCGCCGGGCCGGCATTGGCGGGCATGAAGGCCGGCCTCTCATTGCGGGGGACATTTTGAAACTCGGTGCGCCCCCGGACCGGGCGGGGAAAACCCTGGCCTCATTGCAGGCCGCCGGCAGCCGGGCAACCGCATGGAGTGTACGGGCGGAATTCCTCGGCCGTCCGGCTGCCGCCGGCCTGGTGCGGGCGATGCGCGGACCCGAATGGGACTGGTTCACTCCGGAGGCCCAGAGAGCTTTTTTTTCCATCCCGTGGCAGGCGACGAAAGAAGCCGACCGGATGGGCGTGAGACTGGAGGGGCAGGAGCTGGCGCTGGTGAAACCGCGCGAGATGATTTCCTCCTGTGTGAACACCGGCGTGGTGCAGGTGCCGGCGGCCGGCCAGCCGATTGTGCTGCTGCCCAGCAGGCAATCAGTGGGCGGCTACCCGCGACTGGCGGCGGTCGCGGCGTCTGATCTCGGACGTTGCAGCCAGTTGCGACCGGGAGACAAGGTGCAGTTTCAGGAAATTACCCTCACTGCCGCGCATGAGCTTTACCTGGCGCGGGAACGCGACCTTAACCGCCTCCGCGCCGGCCTGGCCCGGTTGACCGGCTGAATCCCATGCGGCGCATTGATCTTAACTGCGATCTGGGGGAAGGTGCTGGCCACGATGCGGAGCTGATGCCCTTGATCACATCCGCCAGTATCTCTTGTGGCATTCATGCCGGTGACGTCGACACGATGCGCCAGTCGATCGAGCTTGCCCGGCAGTGCAATGTCACGGTCGGCGCGCACCCGAGTCTCAACGACCGGGCAAATTTCGGCCGTGGCGAATTGCCGGTGACACCCGGGGAAGCCCGTCTTTATGTGCTCACGCAGACCCGGCTTCTGCAGATCATCGCGCGGCAATGCGGGGTGAAGGTGGTGTACGTGAAACCACACGGCGGGCTCTACAACATGGCGGCACGCGACGCCGCGCTGGCGGAAGCGGTGGCCAGCGCCGTTCATGAAGTGGACCCCGCCCTGACACTTTACGGACTGGCCGGCAGCAAGCTGCTGGAGGCGGGGCGTGCGTGCGGGCTGGTGACGGCCAGTGAAGTGTTTGCCGACCGCACCTATCAGCGTGACGGCACTCTTACGCCACGTTCGCACCCGGGTGCATTGATCCACTACGAAGACCTGGCAGTCGCGCAAGTGCTGCGAATGGTGCGCGAAGGGGCGGTACGGGCGACGGACGGCACGGAGGTGCCCCTCCGGGTCGATACGGTGTGCCTGCACGGGGATGGGCCGCATCCGGTGGCGTTTGCCCGCCGGCTGCGGAGCGAACTGACCGTGGCCGGAATCGAGATCAAAGCCTTCGGTTCATGATCAAGCTCATCGGCATTCTCGTCGTGGCCGCGGGATTTGCGCTGCGGTTCAACACCCTCCTGGTGGTGGTGGCGGCGGGGATCGCCACCGGGCTGGTGGCCGGGATGTCGTTCACCGAAATCATGGATCTGTTTGGGAAATATTTTGTGGAAAACCGTTACATCACGCTGCCGGTGGTGCTTATTCTGCCGGTGATCGGTCTGCTCGAACGCCACGGCCTGCGTGAACGGGCGGAGACGCTGATCAAGCGCACGCGGACGGCGACGGCGGGCCGCGTGCTGCTGCTCTACACGGCGGTCCGACAGATCTCGATCGCGCTCGGTGTGAAGGTAGGCGACCACGCGGGCACGGTGCGACCGCTCGTCGCGCCGATGGCGGAAGCGGCGGCCCATGCCCGTCACGGAGATCTGCCTGAGAAAACCATGGAAAACATCCGCGCCCACGCAGCCGCGGCTGAAAATGTCGGTAATTTCTTCGGCGAGGACACCATCTTTGCCGTCGGCGCGGTTTTCTTGATGAAGGGGATACTGCAGGCCCAAGGAGTGAAGGTCAGCGAGTGGGCCTTGTCGTTTTGGGGCATCCCGACAGCCTTCGTGGCGTTTGGCAACATGTGGTGGCGGACCCGCGCACTCGACCGGCGAATTGCGCGGGCGGCCGGACTCAAACACCAAAAAGAGGGCGGACCGTGAAACTCCTCAGCATCGATACGTTTTACGTCATCGCGGGCGTATTCCTGCTGCTCGTGGCCGGACGCACGGCCATGGATCAAAATCATCCGAAACGTTGGGGTTCGGCATTTTTTTGGGCTTTGCTGGCCATGCCTTTTATACTTGGCAACATCCTGCCGCCGATCGTGACGGGATACCTTGTCCTCGGGCTGGTTTTGCTGGCGGCGACGGGACAGGTGGCGCAATCGCGCGAACTCAGTACCACACGAACAGAGCGTGCGGCTTCCGCGGAACGATTGAAGAATAATCTGTTCTGGCCGGCGTTGCTCATCCCCGGCACCGCAGTCCTTGGCACACTGCTGTTGCGCAAGGTGCACTTCGGCGATGTGCGGTTGCTGGATCCGGCCAATCTCACCGTGACTGCCGTGAGCCTCGGGGCCCTGGTGGCGCTGGCGACGGGACTGCGCGTCACGGGCGCGCGGCCGCTCATCGCAATCGGGGAGGGGAGCCGCCTGCTGCAGGCCATTGGCTGGGCCCTGATTCTGCCGCAACTGCTGGCGGCGCTCGGCGGCATTTTTGCGCAGGCGGGCGTGGGCTCCGTTGTGGCCGGCCTCGTGACGCGGACCCTGCCGGTGCAGTTTCCCTTCGTTGCCGTACTGGCCTATTGCACCGGGATGGCGCTTTTCACGATGTGCCTGGGCAACGCCTTCGCCGCCTTCCCGGTGATCACGCTTGGCGTCGGCCTGCCCTTCGTCGTGCAACAACATGGGGGAAACCCGGCAATCATGGCGGCGATCGGCATGCTCTCCGGCTATTGCGGCACGCTGATGACGCCGATGGCGGCGAACTTCAACATCGTGCCCGTGATGCTGCTCGAGTTGACGGACAAGAACGCCGTGATCAAGGCGCAGCTGCCCATCGGTCTGACAATCCTTGCAGTGAACATACTCCTCATGTATTTCTGCGTGTATCGTTTTTGAATGAACAACGACAAGGATTCCCTCAGGTGACCGGAAGGGCAAAATGAAAACGGTTTTGCTCACGGGCTTTGAACCCTTTGGTGGCGAAAGCCTCAATTCCTCGGAGGAAATCTCGCGGCAGTTGCATGGCACGATAATTGCGCGGCATCAGGTGGTGGGCGGATTGCTGCCGTGCGTGTTTGGCACGGCCGTCAAGGAATTGAAGCATCTCATCAAGTTGCACGACCCGGTGCTGGTGGTGGGGGTCGGTCAGGCTGGCGGTCGGGCGGAGATAACCCCGGAGCGGGTGGCGATCAATGTGGATGACGCGCGCCTGGCCGACAACTCGGGCCAGCAGCCGGTCGACCGGCCGGTTGTGAAGGAGGGGCCGGCGGCGTACTGGTCGACCCTGCCGATCAAGGCCATCGTGCAGGCTCTGAGAAAGCGCGACATACCCGCGACGGTGTCGCAGACGGCCGGCACGTTTGTCTGCAATCATGTTTTTTACGGAATGATGCACGAACTGCGCGGCCAGAAACAAATACGCGGCGGATTCATCCACGTTCCATATCTGCCGGAGCAGACCGGCGACAAGCCGAGCCTGCCGCTCGTGACGATGACACAAGCGATCGCGGTTGCGATTGAGGTGTCACTCAGGCGCCAGCGGGATCTGCGCCGGACAGGCGGCGCGACGCACTGAATCAGCCGGCCTTTGAGATACACCGGCGGCGAACGATCAGGAGCGCAGCAAGTGCACTGAAGAAAACCGCACCGTAGGTCGAGGGTTCGGGCACCGGCGTGACCTGGTTGTCATAGCTCTGCCACTTCGTGTTGGCGGCGAGAAATCCATTGAAAGCCACCTGGTTCATGGGGATGGCACCAGTGGTATTATAAACCGCACCGCTCCAGTTTGTGGCGAAAAAGAAATCCGAGGCATTGGTCCAGTTGGCGATGGTGAGTGTGACGCCCGCGTCGATGATCAAATTGGTGGCGCTGAGAATGGAATTGCCGCCGGCAAAATCGATGGTGCTGTTGCCGGTGAGGTGCAACGTGGTGGCGGTCAGGTTGAAGCCATTGAGTGCGAGGGTGCCACCGCTGAGGCGCATTTCACCCGCCAGGATGATATTACTTTGCAAGGTCAGCGTGCCGGAGCCGGTCTTTTCGAAAACACCTGAGCCCAGGATGGTGCCACCGAAGGTGGACGAGCCGGAATTGATCCCGATCGTGAGCTGGCCCGTGGTGCCCAGGTCGATGCGGCCGGTGCCGGCGATGGTGTTCACCGCCTCTTTCAGATTATTCAGGTCAAAAAGACCGTCGGTGTTGATGGTGATCAAACCGGCATAGTCGGCAATTTGATTGGCGGCTCCGAGCCGCAAGACCGCGGACGAGGCGGCGCCAGTCCCATCGCCAACATTGAGGGCGCTGCCGCTAAAGGCATTGGTGCCGGCGGTCTTGTTGAGTACCAAGGTGCCGGCGGTGAGATTCAGTGCGCCACCGAATGAATTCGCGCTGGAGCCGGAGAAGGTGAGCGTCCCGGTTCCGGTTTTAGTTATGGAACTGGTATTGGTGATAAAGCCGCTCAAGTTTATATTGCCGGCACCGGCGACAGTGAGAGTATGGCTCGTACCCAAATCGATCTGACCTGAGACGGTCAAGGTGCCGGCCGTCGAACCGACCGTGGTGTCATTGCCGAGAGTGACGGCGGAGTTGAGGGTGTTTGTGCCACTGAGGTTGCTGAGAGCACCGGTGCCGCCGACGCCCGTGCCGGCGATAGTGAAGCTACCCTCGTTCATCGTGATACCGCCCTGAAATTGCAGTGCGGCGCCGCTGGCTATGGTATTGCCGTAAGTCAAGCCGCCGAGTGCGGTGTTGTTGGCAGCAATGATCGCGCCAGAGTTGATGGTGGTCCCGCCGGAATATGTATTGGCGCCAGAGAGGGTGGTGCTGCCGGTGCCGGACTGGGTGAGTGAGCCGTTTCCGCTGATGACGTTGGCGACGGTGTAGGCATTGCTGCGGTTGAACACGAGGCTGGCGTTGTCGACCACACTGCCGGTGCCGAGGGTGCCGGTGGTGCCGCCCGCGCCGATGTTCAGCGTGCCGG
>CAZBLQ010000144.1:0-9901 GCA_964492635.1 uncultured Oleiharenicola sp. | reverse complement strand
ACCTGCTCACGGCCCTGGCGCAGCACCGCGCCATGCTCGGCGGCATGCCCAACCCTTACACCGCCTGGCTGCTCACCCGCTCCCTCGAGACGCTGAAGATCCGCGCCGAGGAACAGCAGCGCAACGCCGTGAAGGTGGCTGCGTTTCTCACCCAGCACCCCAAGGTGCGGAAAGTGTGCTACCTCGGACTGCTGACGCCCGCCGACCCGGAATACGCCATCTACCAGAAGCAGCACACCGGGCCGGGCTCGCTCATCTCTTTCTATATCCACGGCGGGGAAAAGGAGGCCTTCGCCTTTCTTGACCACCTGAAGGTGTTCCGCCTTGCCGTGTCCCTCGGCTCCACCGAGTCGCTGGCCCAGCATCCCGCCGCGATGACGCACTCGGGGCTGACCCCCGCCGACAAACTCTTCGGCGAAATCACCGACGATCTCGTGCGACTCTCCATCGGCATCGAGCATGCCGAGGATCTCATCTGGGATCTGACCCAGGCCCTGCAACACGCGTGATACATAAAACTTCCCTCGCCTCCCGGCCTTGAAAGTGTTTTTTTCGCATCGCCCATAGCAAAACCCAAACCCCCGCGTCATGTCCCATCTCCCCGCCTGCTCCCGTCGTGATTTCCTGAAGACCTCCCTCGCCGCCTCCTCGCTCTTTGTGCTGCCCCGTTTCGCCATCGGCCAGGAGGGCCCGGCGCCCAGCCGCAAGCTGAACCTCGCCTTTATCGGCGCCGGCGGCCAGGCCGGCGATGCCTTCTCCAGCTGCGTGGGGGAAAACTATGTTGCGCTGTGCGATGTGGACGACGCGCGCGCCGCCGAGGCCTACGCCAAATATCCCGACGCAAAGCGCTTCAAGGATTTCCGCGTGATGCTCGACAAGATGCACAAGGAGATCGATGCGGTCGTGGTCTCCACCCCGGATCATATCCATTTTTCCGCGGCTTATCTTTCCATGCAGCTCGGCAAGCACGTCTTTGTGCAGAAGCCGCTCACGCACAACATCTGGCAGGCGCGCACCCTCCGCCGCGCCGCCTCGTACTACAAGGTCATCTCGCAGATGGGCAACCAGGGTCACGCGACCGAGGGCATCCGTTATGTGAAGGAATGGTATGACGCCGGGGTGCTCGGCGAAGTGCGCGAGGTCCACGCCTGGTTCAACGGCCCGGATTTCGTCGGCGCGCCCTACTTCCGGATTCCCGCGTCCTTCCCGCCGCCTGCCGCGCCCGTCCCCGCGACCTTCGACTGGGATCTCTGGCTCGGACCCGCGAAGAAGCGCCCGTACAGCCCCGCCTACGTCCCGCTCACCTGGCGCGGGCACTGGGATTTCGGTTGCGGCGAACTCGGCGACTGGGCCTGCCACACCCTCGACGCCCCCTTCTGGTCGCTCGACCTCGATGCCCCCACCCGCGTGTCCGTGGAGAATCTCGAGCCCATCCACGATGGCTTTGTGCCCCGGTCCTCGCATCTTAAATTTGAATTCCCCGCCCGCGGCTCCAAGCCGCCGGTCGCACTGCATTGGTACGACGGCGGCCAGCACCCCGCCCCGCCGCTCAATTGGGACCTCGCCAAGGAATTTCCCAACAACGGCATGCTCATGGTCGGCAGCAAGAACACCCTCATGACCGGTGGCCGGCCCGACAGCCCCGAGCTGCTGAACGACGCCATCTGGCAGGACTTCAAGCGCAACCTCCCCGCCAAGACCATTCCGCGGGTCAAGGGCGGACCGTTCCAGGAGTGGATCCGCGCCATCAAGGGCGAAGGCCCGCTGCCCGGCTCCAATTTCGACTACTCCGCCCGGCTCACCGAAATGGCGCTCGTGGGTGTCATGGCCCAGCGCACCAACCGCGACATCGAGTGGGACGCCGCCAACATGCGCGTCACCAACCACCCGGATTACGAGCGGTACGTGCGAGAGCCCGCGCGGCACGGCTGGGACGTCGGCCGGGAAGTCTGGAGCTGAGGCGGTTGGAGGCGGGCGACCAGCCCCGCGAGCATTCGGTAGGGGCGCTTGCTCTCAAGCGCCCGGGCCGTTGAGGGCAACGGCCGCTACCCTCGTCCGCATCTATTGCGCGATCATCGCGGATTTCGCGATGACCGGCTCGCAATCGCCCTTCAGTTCGTGATATCGAACGTCGTGCTCTCCCCGCGGATCGGCATGTAGGTCTTATACCATTCCTTCTGAGCCGGACTGCCGGCGTAGTCCTTCAGGGCGGCCTCGTCGGCGAATTCCATCACGAAGGCATTGGCCTTGCCGCCCTGGACCTTGATCGACCGGGTCCAGACATGCGTGATGCCCTTGTAGGCCGCGGGCAGGGCCTGGACCCCATCTAGGGCGGCCTTGATCTGCTCGGCCGTGGTGCCGTCCTTCCACTTAACCGTCACCACGTGGAGCACAGTCTTGGGCGCGGTCTGCGCCGAAACGTTCACCGCGCCCAGCGTCAGCAGGGTCGCGGTCAGGAGGGTCATGAGTAGCTTCTTCATAGTATTGTCTTTTTGGAGTTTTTCTCCGGTCAGCCGGCCGGATTGTGCCTGCAGACCACACCGCGGTCTGATAGGTTCCGCGAATACTAGTCGGGGCAAAGCGAAAGGAAAGCTTTGTCCACGCCCGGCCCCGCAAGCGACTCATCAGAGAACCACTCCGCCCTACTTGATGGTCGAGAAGTCGGTCGGCGTGAGGTAGACCGACTTCACTCCGCCCTCGATCAGCAGCTTGCCGTTTTTCTCGGACTCATCGCGGACTTTGATCCACTCAGAGTCGGCCCGGAACGCGGCCCATGATTTTGCCGCCGCTTCCTTGCTGGCGTGGGCGAGCAGATAAACCAGGGTCTTGCCGGCACCTTTGTCCGCGTCGGTCGGATGCCAGTAATGAAGGCCCGTCATCCCGTGCCGGGCAAAAAGCGCCATGGTGTGATCGCGAAAACGGGCATCGAGTACGTCGAGTTTCCCCTCGTTGGTGGTGTAGGTGCGAAGCTCGAAGATATGCGGACCTTCGGTGAGCGCCGCCGGCGCCGGCGAATAATCCGCCGTGGTCAGGAATACCGACTCCACGCCCACGACGATGGGGCCGCTGGCCTCGCTGGCCTTGCGCACTGCCTGCCACTCCGGATCGGCTCCGAATGTTTTCCACGCCGCGGTGGCCGCCTCGCGGCTGGTGTGCTGCAGAAAATAATAGAGCTTGTCGCCGTCCTTCGCGTCCACCGGCACCCAGTAGCCGGCATTGTGCATGCCCAGCCGCTCGAAAATGGCGCAGGTGTGGTCGCGGAACCGGGCCAGCAGGTCGGGCATCTTGCCGGGATGGACGGTGTAGATGCGCAATTCGTACACCGGGCCGGCTTCGGCAGCGCGGATGTCCGCCGTGACGAAGGAGCAGAGCAATGCGACAGCGACGAGTGACAGAATATTTTTCATAAGGTGATCCTGAATCAGATGATGAACACAAAGCCGCGAAGCAACCAAGGAGGGATTTGTTTCTGCCAGTCAACCCGGAGACACTGCCCAAGTTCCTCAACCATCGGCCTGGCGAGAAAAGGAAACCGCGGCCGGCCAGTAACAGGCTGCAAACCGGCGGTTCCGTAACCTAATAGGTTACTTGTGGCTCACCGCCGGGACCACCACTCCTTCACCGAGTCCGCGGCATGATGGATCGCGGGCGGGAGGTCCTGCAGCCAGTCATGGAACGAAGGGGAATAATGGTCGGCGAGCCAGATCATCCCGGCGGCAAAACCGAGCCAGACCAGCCCGTCCAACGGCCCGGCATGGCCCCAGTGCGGCACGCCCGGGTGATAATAGGAGTACCGCATGGCTTTGATGGGCCAGCATACTAATTGGTAGGCCATGACCACAGCGATAATCCCGATCCAGACGGGAATGCCATAGGGCAGCCACAGGCCGAATACGTGGCCGTGCGTCGCGAGGGAGTAGATCGCGTAGATCATGAGGGCGAGGCAGAGCAGCCGCACCCACTTCAGGACCAGCAGAGTGAAGCCCACACCGACCCAGTAACGCGGATGCGGGGCCGCCGGCTGCGCCGAGTGCTGCTGCCAGTTCGGCACCCATTTGTACGCGTTCTCCTGCACCTCCCGCTGCAGGTTTTGCGTCCAGCCGCGCACGTCCTGCTTGAATTTCTTCTTCCATGCGCGGTGCGCCTCCTTGTCGTGGAAGGTCTTGAAGCCCTCGTAATAACCGGCCTTGGCGCGGCGGATGAATTCCTGTGCCGTCGCGGCCGCCCCGGTGGCCGCGGCTTTTTCCGCGGGCGTCTCGGCCGCCGGGACGATGATCGACATGAGGATGTACACGAGCAAGCCGGCGCCCCAGGTCAGGAACAGGATGACAAACCCGAGCCGGACAAACGTGACGTCGATGTTGAAGTAGGCCGCGAGGCCGTTGCACACGCCGCTGATCATGGCGCCATCGTGGATTCGGTAGAGGCGGCGCGCAGGCTTGGGGCCGCCAGCCGCGCCCGGGGACCCGGAGTCTGCCGGCTCTGTCTGCCCGCCTGTTGCGTTTTGCTTCGCCGATTCCGCCGCGGGTTCGGAGGCGTCTGCTACCGGCCCCATCTCGGCAATCACGCCCAGGACTTCCTTCGTGACGACCACGGTCTTGTACGCCCCGAGGACGGCGCGGAACTTGTCCCCGATCGCCTGCTCGATGTCGGCGATGATCTCGTCCTTGTCGGGGTTGTTCCCCAGCCGGCGCGCGGCGTTGTCCAGATATTCACGCAAGGCCTCGTAGCCGCTTTCCTCCAGCTGGTAGGCGATGCCGTTCAGGTTGATCGTAATGACTCGGTTCATGGGATGCTTGGTTGCGGCGTGAACTCCCCTACTTCTTGCCCAGGTTTTTCACGGTTTCGTTGATTTGCTGCCAGAATTCGATCGTTTCGCGGAGCTGTCCGCGGCCCTTCGCGGTGAGTTCGTAATACTTCCGCGGCGGGCCGGCCTCGGATTCTTTCCACTCGTAATCCACCAGTCCCTCGCGGCGCATCTTGCTCAGCAGCGGGTAGAGCGTGCCCTCCTGCGTGGCGAATTCGGTCCGGCTCAGCTGCTGGAGGATGTCGGGCACGTAGACCTTGTCGGCCGCAATGATCTTCAGCACGAGGAACTCCAGGAGCCCCTTGGTGATCGGCGCGAACTTTTCGTTGAAATCCATTGTGGGTTATCAGCTCAAGCTACCTTTATTAGACAAGGTAGTGTCTCGCATAAAGGCTCACGTCAAGTGCGAAAGTGCCGGCAAGGTCATCAGCGTTTGGGACGAGGGGAAAACACAAAGAAACCCCTTGGCTGCTTTGCTGCTTCGTATTCAGACTTGGACGCAACCGACAGAGTTTGACCACGGATTACACGGATGAACACGGATAAAGCCGTCAGAACAAAACCGGATCATGAATTATCTGGACTGTCTGTTGCGTGTTTGAATCTGATTTTTTAAAGTGGCTGTTCCTCGATTGATCCGTGCCATCTGTGGAATCCGTGGTTCAACATGCCCGGTTTGCTCCTTGGCTGCCTTGTGTTCAACCCCTGCGCGCTGAGCTCATCAGGTGGCAGTCTCATTCGCCAGCAGCGGGGGATACCACTTGCGCGGCGGGCGGGCCTCCACCAGCCCGAGCAGCAAGAAATAGGCCGCGCCCATCGCCAGCGCCCGCTCCGGATTGGTCTCCCACACCCCGCCCCGACGCGCCGGCCACACTTCGTTGAGCAGCGACGGCGTGAGGCCGCCGCGCGGCACGGAAACAAAAACCGTGGCAAACATCAGGAGGATGAACAGCAGGGCGCTTGCCCCGATGCGCCGCTGCGTGATGGCGCGATCAATCTCGCTCTGCCCGGCGAACACGGACCACAGCCGGCCCGACATCACCAGCGCGAATGTACCGAGAATCCACCAGCTGTGAAACACCAGAGCGATGGCCCCGCCGAACAGCGCGTAGAAAGCCGTCAGCCCGAGCAGCACCTTGCCGCGCTCCCAGCCGGCCTTTTGTGTCATGAGGTTGCTCAGGATCGCCCCGGAGTGGATGAGGATGAACTCGAGCAGCAGGACGCCGACGCCGAGCTTCACCCAACGGCCGTTCTCCAGTTCCCGCGGCCACCACCACGCACTGACGAACATTCCCGCCATGACCCAGCACGAACCCGCCGACCAGAGGCAGTTGAACCAATCGCTCCAAGCCGGGTGCAGGTCCTGCCGGGGGCCGACGCCGATGCGGGTGATTTTCATGCCCGGCAGCATGCGGGTCGCGGCCGCCGAGGCAATCTCCGGGCGGTTACAAGACCGGCGGAATTTTCCGACGGAAACGGAGTTTACCCACGGATTTCACGGATGAACACGGATAGAGGCGGCAAGGCAAAACCGGAAATGAATCAACCCGACTGTTGGTCCCTGAAGAAATCTGTTTCTTCATGCCGGTTGTTGCACTGATTTATCCGTGCCATCTGTGAAATCCGTGGTTCCAAGTTTCTCGTTCGTGTTTTCAACCCTCAGTGATCTCTGCGGTTTCTGTGTTAGGCAGCAGGGTCTTTCTTGCGGTTGTTGGGCATCTTGTGGCTAATTAAAACTGTGCCCCGCCTTGAATGATCCTGCGCTGGTCAAGGCTGACAGCTGTCAAATAGACTACAAACGGGCGGCGGACGGAGCGCCATCAGCTGCTGCCCGCTTTCTGAGACGGACGGTGGTGAGGCTGGTGTCGTGGTTGCTCTGGCCGGCGCCGGAACCGCCACCTTCCTTGGCGTGCCGGAGGATGACCAGCCGCCCGCCCACCGCCGCATACTGCATGTCCTCATTGTCGTCTCCTTCGAAACTGACCACGAGCAGGGCGCGGCCCTTTTGGTGCCGCCGCATCTCCGCAGCCAGCGGCAGGCCGCCGGCGCCCACCCAGACTTTGGCGGTGCCGTTCCATTCCTTGAGATATTTGCGGGCCTGCGGATTCTGGGGCGGCGGCAGTTTCATGACCAGCAAACGGGCGGGCTGCCCCTCCCAGCTGTCGGCTTTTTCCTCGATGAATTCAGCCTGCTCGAGTGTGCGGAGGAAACCGGCGGCGGCGTTGAGGTGATCGTGCACCATCATGGGACCGATGGCCCCAATCGCCCGCCGCGTGTCGGCCTTTTGCGCCGCGTCCTCGTTTTTGTCCGTGGCCTCGCGGTCGGCCGTCGCGATGAGCTCGCGCGGCCAGGTGATCCGGATTCCGTCCGGTCCGTCCTCGACGAGTGCGCTGGACTTCCCCTGCCGCTTCACCGGCGTATCGTCGTCGCCTGCCCGGTTCAAGAACTCATACTCCACCGCGGCGGTCACGGCCTCGCGGCCGTCGAGCGTGGCGAGCCGCGCTTTCAGGTCGGCCAGGGTATCGGCGTGCAGGAGGGAACCGGACAGGACCAGCAGAAGGATCATGCGCATGTGGGCTGTTCCGACCGCAGTCAGGCGCTTTTGTTTCCACCGGTCAAACCGCAGGCAGCGATCTGCCGTCTTCATCCAAGTACTGGCAAAATAACGGACCGGGCATCCCAAGACAACATGACCTCCCCGCTTGCCAAGGCCGGAACAGTGCAGTGTGTTGTGGTGTCCCCACCCGCTCCTCCATGAAAAAAATCTTCCTCCTCGCCGGGCTGCTGCTGGCGGTCTCCTCTCTCAACGCCCAGTCGTTCATCGTCTATTCCAAGGGCGACTACTCGCCCGTCGACGCCACCACCCCGGCATCGAAGCCCACGGATCCGGTCCGGGCCGGGTTCCTCGCCGCCGTGCAGGCCGAACTCGCGCACCCCGCCACCTATGAGACAACCATGACCCTGATTCCGCCACCCGTGCCGGCGTGGGGCAAGGTCGTCCCCGGCGCTCGCGGCGGGATCAAGTTCCACGACACCTTCAAGGGCGGCTTCATCGTCCATCTGACGTTGGAAGGACTCACCCCCGGCCATGCCTATCGCCTCTGTCTGAATGGCAACCCGAAGCTGGCGGGCAACGACCTGTTGGTTGATGCGGTTCCGGGCAATCCGCAGGAGCGTTACTTCGATTTCTTCACCGCCACGGCCGACGCAATGGGCCGGTTCGAAGCCACCTTCGGCATCGCGCTGCCCCCGGCGGCTTTCGAACCCCGCTTCTACGTCAAGGACACGGCCGACTTCACGATCTTCCTCTACCACGACTACTTCAAGTTCGCGGTCGAGTAGGACAGTATGGCCGGGAGGTTTTGATCCAGGTCCAAGAGTGGGATTGCCTTCCAACGCCCGACTGATTTCTAGTGACAGCCACGTTTGCCGGGCGATCCGGCCCGGACAAATCCCGGGTGACCAGCAGGACACAACGGGGTCGGGCCAGACGTTCAAAATGACATTTCGCCAATCAATCGTCGCCGGTCTATGCGCCGTTGCCTTTGTGGCGACAGTCAATGGCAACGACGCGCCGGCCACCGGCGGCACTACCGCGCCAGCGCCATCCGTGGCCAGCCCGACGCCAGCCCTCGACGAACTCGAAGCACGCGCGCCCAAGGATTGGACCGATCAAAAGCGCATTGAGGAAACCACCGCCGAGACTATTGCGCTCGTCGGTCGCAATACATTGATGAGCGGCGGTGAGTTCTACCGCGCCGCCAAACTGGCCGCCTGGGATATGCGGTATTACCGCACTGGACGCGTCCGTTACGAACTGCTACTCGCCGCCACGGCCAAGGACTTCCGCGATGCCGAGCAGGACCTGCCCGAGGGCTGGGACAATCTCCTCCGCATGCTCGGCCGTCCGCTGCGCCTTGATTTCAGCGGACTGGTCGCCCTTAACCCCGACACCTTCCAGTTGGAGGCCGCCCCGGCGTGCATCCAGGCCGTCTGGCGGAATCCAGCCGCCGCGCGCGCCGCGCTGGCCACGGCCAAGCCCAATCCGGAAATGCAGAAGATCGTCGATGAAGACCAGGCGGTGCGGAAGCAGAACTGGAGCAACCTCACCCAGGACGAACTCAACGCCATCACCGTCAAGGACCGTGAACGCAACCGCCGGACGCGCGAGATCGTCAAGGCAGGCGAACTCCACACCGCGGGCGACTTTGCCAATGCCTCGCTGGTCATGCAGCACAGCCAAAGCTTCGCCGGCTTTCAACTGGCCCATGAACTGGCGGTGTGCTCGATGCTTCTCGGTGATCGCGGCATCGGGCGCTGGCTGGTCGCAGCGACCTATGACCGGATGCTGGGTTCGGTCGGCCACGACCAACGGTTCGCCACGCAGTTCGGCTCGACCGGCCTCATGTGGGTCGACGAGACCGGGATCTGCGACGCGGAACGTAAGGCGCTCGGCTGCCCCACGCTGAACGAGGAGCGCCACCGGAATATGGGTGGCGCGGCCAAGCAGTTTACCAGACTTCAAACCGACGGCGCGAAACGTGTAACCCAATAGGTTAGTTGTGGTCCGTGAAGCAGGCCGGTTTGTAACGGATTATGTTACAAACGGGCGACGACGGGTATGGCAAATAAGCTTAAACCAGATTTGCCCCGGTTTTGTTTGTCGGGCGCCCTAGCAGTTCCCCTCGCCTCTCAACGAAACTCTTTCTGCCGGCGAGCCAAGTCCGTGAAGGTGCGGCTCGGTTCGCGGCGCTCATGGACGAGAGCGAGGATCGAGATTGCACTCCGGTCGGCATAGAAGATCAAAAGGTAGGGAAAGCGCACCAGCCGGATGCGCCGGAACGACGCCCGCCACGGGGCGTGGGCCGTCGGGTGCCGTTGCACTCGATCCAGTGCCGCCTCAAAGCACAGGGCGAAATTATCTGCCGCCAGAGGGCTGAGTCCGGCATACCATGCCCGGACTTCCTGATACTCGAACTCCACCAGTCGATGGATCCGTATTCGCGGCATCAGCGGGGTCTGGTTCGCGCTCGAACTTTATCGAGCGACAGCCAGGCCCCGGGGCTGCGATCTGAGAGCCGGCGACGCACCTCG
>CAZBLQ010000143.1:0-10002 GCA_964492635.1 uncultured Oleiharenicola sp. | reverse complement strand
AGCTTGTCGAAGGAGCTCTGGGCGAGCAGGTCTTGCATTAACGAACTCATGATGAACTGTGGTCGGAATGACGGGCGCTTACTCCAAGGCGCACGGCTTCCGGCGGGGATCCTTGCGGATCCGTTGGTTGAGGGTTGGACTGTCGGACAAGCCGGTGGGAGTGTCGCGGCAACACCAGCTTGACATAAGAACGCCGCAAAGGGGTCGAAAGTCCCCTATCATCCTCCAGCCGGCAAGCGAAAAAGTCAGGGTTTTGCGTCTGTCTTCAAGGCGCCATTTTCCTGTAAAACCTGCTGCAAAGCAGCGAAATAGGCCTCATATAAACTGTGTTCTCGCAAAGGCTTTTCGCTGACCCCACCTGGAAAACTGCCCTCCTGTTGTTCCGAAACCAGTAGAGCAACCTCGGTTTCCCCCGCTTCCGTTTCCGCAAGATTAATTTGCATCGTGGTTTGGCGGGCATCGCTCGTGGCGTCACCGGCGCGGATCGGGGCATAGGCCTCAATGCTGCCCTTGGCGAGCGAGGTGTGACCAAGCAACAAGCCGACATTCTTAACGGCTGTTTGCCCGGCCTCGTAAACGGCCCGCTTGCCGGTGGCAAAGGTGCGGATATGCGGAGGCACCGGCGAAAAGCGCTCCTCAACGCGTGATGACATGGACTCGCATCCGGCCAGCAAGCCGGCGGCGCACAGGGTCAAAAGGAAAAATATTTTCATGGAATTTGTCGACCGGTCAGGCCGGCTGTTGTTGCGAGATGCAATGGAGCGTACCCAGCCCCCAGATCAGGTGGTGGCAATCAATGGGAATGACCTCCCGCCCCAGGAAGCAATCACCGAGTATCGCCCGCGCCGCGGCGTCACGCTGTTTCTGCCGGAACTGAGGGACAAGCACGGCGCCGTTGATGATCAGGAAATTCGCATAACTTGCCGGCACCCGCTGCCCGCGAAAACCAAACGGCTGCGGCATGGGTAGGGTGACGAGGTCGAATTTCCTGCCCGCCGGCGTGCGGAAATTCTTCAACCGCTCCAGGTTCTCGGCGAGCGGCCGGTGATTCAGATCGCGGTGGTTCGGTTCGATCACGGTCACCAGGCCATCCGGTTTGTAGAAACGGGTCAGGTCGTCGATATGTCCGTCGGTGTCATCTCCGGCAATCCCCTCGCCCACCCACAACACCGATTTCACTCCGAGGAAATCCTTCAGGTTCCGTTCGATCTGCGCCCGCGTCAGGTGCGGATTGCGGTTCTTGTTCAGGAGGCATTGTTCGCTGGTGAGCAGCAGCCCGCGGCCGTTGACGTCGATCGACCCGCCCTCGAGCACCATGTCGTTCTCGAACCGGCGCAACTTTAGTTGCCGGGCGATGTGCGGCGGAATCAGGTTGTCCAGGTCATAGGGCGGATATTTTCCGCCCCAGGCATTGTGCACCCAGTCGGTCACCGCCACTTCACCGGTGCGGTCGCGCTTTACAAAAATCGGCCCATGATCCCGGCACCACGCATCGTTGGTCGGATGATTGTAGAATGTAACCCGCGTCATGTCGGCACCGGCCTGTGCGCAAAGACGTTTCGCCCGCGTCTGCAACCGCGCCGCGCAGTTGATCCGGACGGCTTCAAACCGGCTGATTTGTCTGACGATCTTCGCAAAGACCCCCGGGATGGACCGGAATTGCCCGGGCCAGGTTGCATGGTTGTGCGGCCACGACAACCAGATGGCGGCTTGCGGCTCCCACTCGGCCGGCATCCGGAATCCAAGCATGGCGGGCGTTTTGTTTGAGGTTGATCCGGGCATCTTGTTAGGGGCCGCTGCCCTCAACGCGCCAAAAAAATCCTATTGGACGCATGAGGGCAAGCGCACCTGCCTCAGTCGCGAAAACGTTTCGTAATGTCGCCGTAGGCGTCAATGCGGCGGTCGCGCAAAAACGGCCAGTGGGTGCGCGTCACGTCCACTTTGCCCAGATCAACCGGCACGAGGAGAATTTCCTCCCGGTTGACACTGGCTTTGGCCAGGATCTCTCCGCTGGTGCCAGCCACGAAGCTCTGGCCCCAAAACTCGATGCCTTCACTACCGGCCGGCTTTTCCACTCCGATCCGGTTGGCCACGGCGACATAGCATCCATTGGCCACACCGTGCGACCGCTGGATGATTTCCCAGGCACCGTGCTGACTGGCTCCGTATCTCTTTTTCTCCCCGGGGTGCCAGCCGATCGCCGTCGGGTAGAACAAAATCTCCGCGCCCTGCAACGCCGTCAATCGCGCCGCCTCGGGATACCACTGGTCCCAGCAGATCAGCACCCCAATCTTGCCGTATCTGGTCTGCCACGCGCGAAACCCCGTGTCGCCCGGCGTGAAATAAAATTTCTCATAGTAAAGCGGATCGTCCGGGATGTGCATCTTCCGGTAGATGCCGAGCAGTTTGCCGTCCGCATCGATTATGACCGCCGTGTTGTGATAAAGGCCCGCCGATCGTTTCTCGAAGAGCGAGGCGATGATCACGACCTTGTGCTTTTTCGCTATTTTCTGGAAGGCCTCGGTGCTCGGGCCGGGGATTCGCTCGGCGAGTTTGAAAAATTCGTGGTCCTCGCTCTGGCAGAAGTATCGGGAGCGAAAGAGTTCCTGGGTGCAAATGATCCTGGCCCCTTTTTTCGCCGCCTGTTCCGTCAAAACGAGGGTTTTCTTAAGGTTCTCTGCCGGGCGAGCCGAGCAGGCATGTTGCAAGAGCCCTAGGGTGACTTTCATGGCTAAAATACGTTTTGAAGGCAGACCAGGAGGCTGACGACAACATGAGCGAACGGTTGCCCGGGGCGAATGACAAGAAATCTCTCGCAAACCCGCCTCGTAGAACTCTTGCGAACAAGGCTTTGACAAATCGGGCGCTAATTGTAAAAGTCTGGCAACGGTTCAACCTCTATAAAATCCTATGTGTGCAGAACCCCGCCCCCTGATCGTCGCCGTGGAAGATGAAGCCGAATTGCTCGGAATCATTACCGAACAGCTCGAGGGTGCCGGCATGAATGTGCAGGCTTACACCCGCTGTGCACCCGCATTGCGTTTCCTGCAGCACAACTTTGCCAACCTGCTGCTGCTCGATCTCACCCTGCCCGACTTGAATGGCTTTGATCTGCTCAAGGCGCTCAAGGAGCAGGACATCAACATCCCGACCATTTTCCTGACAGGAAATTCCATGGAGCAGGACAAAATCAAGGGCCTGAACATGGGCGGGGACGACTACATCACCAAGCCGTTCAGTTATCTCGAACTCGTCGCCCGCATCAACGCCGTGCTCCGTCGCTCCGAGTCCAACAAGGATTTTAATGTCACCAAAAACGTCCGCACCATCGACGGACCCTTCAGCTTTCTCGGCACGCAGGTTCATCCCGACCGTCTGGAAATCGTATTCCCCAACGGCACCACCCACAAAATTGGCCGGAAGGAACTGGGCATTATCGCCTATCTGCACAACCATGTCCGGGTGGTGATCACGCGCAAGGAACTCATCCACTCGGTCTGGGGCATCCACGCGGACATCCGCAGCCGTTCGCTCGACCAATACATCGTCAAGATCCGCGCTGCCTTCGAGAAAAACGGCCTCTCGCTCGAATCGTTCAAGACCGTCCACGGCATCGGCTACATCTTCGAACCGCCGGAGAAATAAGCGGTCGACGGATAACCGCGAGGCCCCCAGTCCCGCCTCAGTTTGTCAGCTCGCAGACCTCCACCACTCGCTCCAAGGCATCATCAAGCTGGTCGCGCCGTTTATATCCACCGATCATGCGCGATTTGCCGTCTTCCAGCCGGTTGAGCAGGGTGGTCAACAGCTCCGTGTTGTAGGACTGCATCACGAGATCGATCGCTTTGTCCCGTCCGATCTTCTCGGTAATTTTCTTCATCATCGCTTTTTTGTCCATGGGTAGGTCCTCTGCGGGCATTCTCCCTTTCCCGCCCGGATTGGCAAGTTCGCTTTGCCCCGGTCATTAGATTCATGGCCCTCCCGGTTCAGAACAATTCCTGTTGTCCCGAGTAACGCCGCTTCGCCTCGGCCACGCTCGATTTCATTTCCAGCGATTCCAGCAGCGTGAACAGACTCGACGGCGCCGGCTCGCCGGGTGCCACCATCAACAGCGGGGATTCCGTGCGCAGCGTCGTGAGTTTGAGGTTGAGTCGCAGTGCCGCAGCTTGTGAGGCCACTAAGTCGCGAAAACGCTCCGGCTTCAATTCTGCCGCGTGGGCGATGATGCCTTCGAGTGAGTTGAACTCCGCAAACCACTTCTCGGCGGTCTTCGGGCCAACACCGTTGATGCCACGAATATTGTCCGATGTGTCGCCAATCAGCGCCAGATATTCCGCAATCTGCGTGGGTGGCACCCCGAACTTGTCAACCACTCCCGCGGCGTCCAGCACCCGCCAGCCGAGCTTCGGATTGGCTGTCGGCGGGGGCAGCAGCAGCTTGATGCGCCCGTCCACACACTGGGCAAAATCCTTGTCGGCACTGACGATGAGCACGTCATGACCCGCATTCGCCAGAGCCCGGGCTTGAGACGCGAGCAGATCGTCCGACTCCACTCCGTCCAGTTCCACCCCGACCAGACCCATCGCGCGAGTCAGATCCTTGATCACGGGAATCTGTTTTTCCAACGGCTCGGGTGTTTCCTTGCGCTGGGCCTTGTATTCAGGATGCAGTGCCAGCCGGTCCTGCGAGCCACCGAGATCGAAGAATACCAGCATCGCATCCGGCTTCTCCTCATCCTGCAACCGCCAGATGGTCTTGACCCAGCCGTGCAACGCACCGGTGGGAAACCCATCGGTCCGGGTCAGTTCAGGCATTCCATAGAAAGCCCTGAACGCCAGATTGAAGCCATCAAGCAGCAGCCATTTCGCCATGCGCCAAGCCAAGCGACAATCCCGCCACCCGCCAATCTCATTCCGGAAAAACCCGCCGCCGCCGGCTGATCGCCCAGCTCCGGCCGTTTCCCGGTGAGTTCTGGCGGAGCAAAGCCGGCTTGCGGTGGTGCCATTCTTCCGGGAATATTTGTTGCAATGCCCCGCCTGCCCCCTCGCTCCCCGTCGCCTGCCTTGTTTGCCACCGCCTTGCTCCTCGCCACAGCGTCCTGTCCGGCCGACCCAGCGGGCGCAACGGCATCCACTGAGGCGTTTCCTGTCACCATCCAAATCGACGCGGGGAAACCCCTCGGCGCAATGAAACCGATCTGGCGGTTCTTCGGTGCCGACGAGCCGAACTATGCCACGATGAAGGACGGCAAGAAACTTTTGGCCGAGCTTGGTGCCCTCAGGCCGCAGCAGGTGTTTTTTCGTGCCCACAACCTGCTGAACACCGGGGACGGTTCGCCGGCGCTGAAGTGGGGCAGCACCAACATTTACACGGAGGATGTGCAAGGCCGGCCGGTCTACGACTGGACCATCGTCGATCGGATTTTCGACACCTATCGGGCGCGCGATGTGCATCCATATGCCCAGATCGGCTTCATGCCGCAGGCCCTGTCCGTCAAACCCGAACCCTACCAGCATGAATGGCGGCCCGGACTTAAATACGACGTCATCGGCACCGGCTGGGCCTATCCGCCGAGAGACTACGGGAAATGGGCGGAACTCGTTTACCAGTGGGTGAAACACTGTACGGAGCGCTACGGACGGGCCGAGGTCGAGCAATGGTATTGGGAGGTCTGGAACGAGCCCAACGGCCCGGCCTACTGGCACGCCACCCCGGAGGAATTCTACAAACTCCACGACTACGCCGTGGATGCCGTGCGCCGTGCATTGCCGACCGCCCGGGTCGGCGGGCCCGACGTTGCCGGCAGCGGTGGCAAGTTCATGGAGGATTTCCTGACGCATGTGGTGAGTGGCACCAATTACGCCACCGGCCGGAAAGGCACGCCCACCGACTTTCTCGCTTTTCACGCCAAGGGCTCGCCGAGCTTTGTCGACGGGCATGTCCGCCTGGGCATCTCCGCGCAACTCGGAGGCATTGACAAGGGATTCGCCATGATCGCGGCCGTGCCCGAACTTAAGGCCAAGCCCATTGTCATCGGCGAGTCCGACCCCGACGGTTGTGCCGCCTGCCAGGGGCCGCAGCTCGGCTACCGCACCGGCACGATGTATTCCAGTTACACCGCGGCAAGTTTCGCGCGCGAATATCAACTGGCCGACCGGCACGGCGTGAACCTCGAAGGGGCCCTTACTTGGGCGTTCGAATTTGAGGATCAGCCATATTTCGCCGGCCAGCGCGTGCTGGCCACCAATGGTCTCGATCTGCCCGTGCTTAATGTCTTCCGCATGTTCAGCAAAATGGGCGGCCATCGCCTGGAAACGAAAAGTTCTGCCGAGGTCCCGCTTGCCACCATCATCCGCGACGGTGTGCGCGGGGCACCTGATGTCGCCGCCCTCGCCTGTCTCGACGGGAAGAAACTTTGCGTGCTGCTCTGGCATTACCATGACGACGACGTGCCCGGCCCCGACGCCCGGGTGGAATTGTCCCTCGACCATCTCCCGCTTGCCGCCGGCACCGCCCGGGTTACGCACTACCGGATCGACGAAACCCATAGCAATTCCTTTGCCGAGTGGAAGCGTCTCGGCTCTCCCACCGCGCCCAATGAAGCCCAATACGCGCAAATGCAAAAGTCCGGCCGGTTGGCCACGGTCACCGATGCACCGACCACGGTGACTGCCGTTGACAGTTCGATTACTCTGATGATTGCGCTCCCCCGACAAGCTGTCTCGTTGCTTGTGCTGGAATGGGATTGAGCCCACCCAAGATCGATCCCGTTCCGCGTTCACCCCAACTTATCGCAGTTCCCCGGAACAAGTCTACTTTGCGTCCTTGCGCCAGCCGAAAAGCCGGTGATTGAGTGCAGGATTCAATCTCATACCCATGTTGCCCTGAGGGCATCGACCCCCTAACCCATGCTACGATCAACCAAAGCTGCTAAGGCATTTCGGATCATGGGGGGTCGGATGATTCTGCGATTCATTTGTGGAATCATGATTGTCACGGGGGCAAACGGCGCAGACCTCAAGCCGATTGTTTTCGACCAGCCCGTGTCCACCAGCGTCCTGTCCCTCCAGGAAATCGATCCAGCCCTGCCAGCTGATTGGACCGGCTATGAGTTTCTCGTCCTGGAGTTTCGTGCTTCTTCCAGCCAGCGATTTGAGCTCGGCCTGCAGACGGCGCAAAAATTAATCTCCAAGCGCATCCACCCCCACCCGGGAATCTGGGTCCGTGCGTCCATCCCCCTGCGCTTTTACCGGCAGGGGCTCGGTAATGCTCTCGATCTCGCCGCGACGGTCAACCAGCCGCGGGACTCTTACTGGATAAATATCGAAGCGGGCGGGTTTGGCCCCACCACTGACGTGCAGGGCCTGAGTTTCGTGATGCGCTACCCGGTTGGTGCCCCGACCCTTGAGATTCGCTCGATCACTCTGGCCAGGACGGATCCCGGCGATGAAGTGCTGGAGGGCAAACCGCTGATCGACGAATTCGGCCAGTACGTCCATGCCGAATGGCCGGGCAAAGCCCACACCGAGGATGACCTGAAAAAAAGCTGGAAGGCTGAAGCTGATGCACTCGCATCCGAGGGCATGCCCGGCCGCGATGTGTATGGCGGATTCGTCTCGACCAAGGCGCAGGCCACGGGATTTTTCCATGTCGAGCAAATCGATGGCCGCTGGTGGTTCGTCACACCCGATGGTCATCTTTTCTTCTCAACCGGGGTCAATGGGGTCGGCGTGGGCTCTGGCACGCGCACCGCGGGCCGGGAGGACTATTTCGCCCTGATTCCGCCGCCATCGACACCCCTGCCTGGCGCTCCGCCCAACCGCGGCGGACCGCAAGCTTCACTTTACACCGCCAATCTGCAGCGCCGATTCGGAACGGAATTCCGTTCCGGCTGGGCTGAACTGACTTCGCGCCGCCTGACGGCGTGGGGATTGAATACGGCATCAGGCACCAGCCTGAACGATGTGCTGGGCAACGTTCCAGCCAACAAACCGTACGTCCTCTTTCTGCGCGGGTTCCAGACGGGCGCACTGATCATGGGCCTGCCCGATGTATACGCCAGCGGTTTCCCGGCGCAAATTGAAGCCGAAGCGGCGCGGCAACTCACCCCGCACAAGGATGATCCATATCTCCTTGGATATTTCATCGGCAATGAGCCGCCCTGGCCGGGCCGCGAGAGCCAGTTCGTCGACCTCGTCCTCGCCGGTGGTCTCCCGGACATGCAACAGGTCTTCCGGACCCGGCTTGCACAGGGTGACACCCCGGTGATTCGCCGGCAACTCGTGTTGGATGCATTTGCCCGCTACCTCGACGTCATCAACACTGCGGTCAAAAAATACGATCCCCACCACCTCAATCTCGGCATCCGCTTTGGGGGCACACCGCCGGATTACGTCGTCAAACTGGCAAAGGGTTTCGATGTTTACAGCCTCAACAAATACCGCTGGGCGCCACCGAAGGAACTGCTCGACAATGTCCACACTTTGACCGGGCTGCCAATTCTCCTTGGCGAATTCCACATCGGTGTTCCCGGTCGCGGTTTGGCACCGGGGCTCGTCCAGGCAATGAATCAGGAGGAACGCGGCATCGCCTACCGCTTTTATGTCGAAAGCGCTGCCGCCCACCCGGCGGTTATCGGCACGCATTGGTTTCAGTGGATCGACCAGCCGGCGACCGGCCGGCCTGACGGCGAAAATTACAACATCGGCTGGATCGATGTGACGGACCGCCCTTACACGGAATTGGTCGAGGCCGCCAAACTCACCCACGCCCGCCTGTTGGAAGTTCATTCAGGCAAGTTGCCGCCCTTTGCCCGCAAGCCCCGCGCGTCAGAAACGGGCACGCCCGATGAGGCTGCCGATCTCGGTCTGCATGCCATCCAGTGATCAGAGGGCGTTCCGTTTTCTCAGCCGCAATCCCAACTCAAAAGTACAATGACCCGTCGCCATTCGTTTCTGGCCGTGACCCTGTTGATCACCGGCTTGCTGTTCCAATCTGGCCAGCTGGCGGCGGCGTCATCCGTCATGCTGACCGAGGTGAACGAGGTCATCCCGACCTATCTCTCCGGACCGCCTGATCCAAATCCGATGTTCTATTTCGGCCGGATGTCGCAGGGCGCGGAGGGCCGCACCTACCCCTATCCGCTTTACAACAACCTCACGAACCGGAAGGCGGACCAAACCTACCACTTGGTTTATCTCGAAAACGAATACGTCAAGATCGGCATCGTGCCCGGGATCGGCGGCCGGCTTTTCTCGGCCGTGGACAAGACCAACAACTACGACTTCGTCTACCACCAGCACGTCATCAAGCCAGCTTTGATCGGACTCATTGGGGCGTGGATCTCCGGCGGCATCGAATGGAACATCCCCCACCACCATCGCGCCAGCACCTTCCTGCCCGTGCAATACCGCACCGAGGAAAACGCCGACGGCGGCAAGACCGTCTGGGTCGGCGAACTCGAGATCCGCCACCGGATGCGGTGGGCGGTGGGCTACACCCTGCATCCCGGCAGTTCCGTGCTCACCTGTTCGGTTCGCATCCTCAACCGCACTCCGCTGGTGAACACGATGCTTTGTTTTGCCAATGTCGCCGTAAACGCCAACGAAAATTACCAGATCATTTTCCCGCCGAGCACCCAATGGGTCACGCACCACTTCAAGCGTGAGTTCACCACTTGGCCAATCGCGACCCTGCCTTATGGCGGCGTCAACTGGGATCACGTCGACGTCAGCTGGTACAAGAACCACCAGAACGCCAACTCGATGTTTGCCTGGAACTACTCAGACGACTTCTACGCCGGCTACGACCATGGCCGGCAGGCTGGCACCATGAGCATTGCCGACCACCATATCGTGCCCGGCAAGAAATTCTGGACCTGGGGCAATGGCCCGCGCGGCCGGATGTGGGACCAGATTCTCACCGACACCGACGGACCCTACATCGAGCTGATGGTCGGCGCCTATTCCGACAACCAGCCGGATTACTCGTGGCTGCAGCCCT
>CAZBLQ010000142.1:5744-10033 GCA_964492635.1 uncultured Oleiharenicola sp. | reverse complement strand
TTGCGCTCGGCCTGCGCCCGCGGTCATGGCTGGCCGTGGGCTTGGGGAGCCTGCCCGGCATGGCGTTTCTCTGTTACTACAACTGGCGGGTCTATGGTTCGCCGGTGACTACCGGCTATGGCGCCGTTTCCTCGGCATTCAGTCACGAGTTTTTGCCGCACAACCTGGCGCACTTCGCCCGTTGGATTCCCACCTTCCTTTCCCCATTGGTTGTCTTGGCGCTGGTTTCCCCGTTTCTTCCGGGCATCAGGCAGCGTGGTTATGCGGTGCTGACGGCGTGGTTTGCCACGCTCACCGGGTTCTATGCGTTTTACTCTTACTCCGGTGAAGCGTGGTGGTATTTGCGCTTCATCCTGCCTGTTTTCCCGGCATTGCTTGTGGTCACCCTGGCCGTACTGGACAATGCCTGGCGGGCCGCCCGCCGGCGGCCTTTGACGGCGACCATTGTCCTGGGAGTCTTGCTGCTCAGCGCCGCCGCGTGGGAGTTAAACCAAACCCGCCGTTTGGAGGTGCTACTTTTCGAAGAGGATGAGAGAACCTACCCGGAGGCTACCCGCTGGGCCCAAAATAATCTTCCAGCCGGGTCGGTCATCCTCTGCATGCAGGTCGGTGGAGCGTTCTTCTATTACACGGATTTCACCCTGTACCGCTGGGATCAGGTTGCCGCCGGCAAGTACGACGCCTTGTTCGCCGCCGCCGCTCAAAATGGCCGGCCGGTCTATGCCGCCTTGTATCCCTTCGAGAGCCCTGCCGCGTTGGAGCGAATCGGCGGCCACTGGACCGAGCTCGCCACCGTCAACCAGGTGACATTCTGGCAAAGACAGCCCTGACCACCGGGCTTCTTCTCTCCGCCGACCGGTTTCCCGCCGCCCCAACCTCTGAAAGACAGTTGCAGAAAGGCGATTTATTCGTATTCACCAGTTAAAGATGCCTAACTTCCGCAAAATTCTTTTTGTGTTACTCATGTCGGCGTTCGTGCTCCTCGGTTTCTCCGGTTGCTCCACCCCGCAGCAGGATTCCTCCATTCCGTGGAGTCGCCCTGCCTCTTGGGAAGGGCAGATCCCCGGCATGAGCAGCGGCCACAATTAAGCGCCGCCAGCGAAGCTACCCGGCGAGGTCATGACTGCGCCCCTCGCCAATGCCTCGCTGACCCCGCAGGCGGGCCACCTTTACGTCGTGGCCACCCCCATCGGCAACCTCGCCGATCTGACTGAACGCGCCCGGGCCATCCTCGGCTCGGTCGACCTGGTCGCCTGCGAAGACACCCGCACCACCGGCGCCCTGCTCACCCGGTTCGGCTTGCATCGGGAACTCGTCGCCTACCACGACTACAATGAAACCGAAGCCGCCGAACGGCTCGCTGAGCTCCTCGCCGCCGGCAAATCCATCGCGGTGGTCAGCGACGCCGGCACTCCGGGTCTGAGCGATCCTGGTTTTCGTCTCGTCCGGGCCTGCCGCCGCCGGGGCCTCCCCGTTGTCCCGGTGCCCGGCCCCAGCGCACTGGTGGCAGTGCTTTCCGCCGCCGGCCTGCCCACCAACGGTTTTCTTTTCGCCGGATTCCTCCCGGCCAAGTCGGCGGCGCGCGTTGCCTTCCTGGAAAAATACCGCGATTTCGACTACACGCTCGCCCTCTACGAAAGCTGCCACCGCATCGACAAGTTTGCCTCGGAAATGGTCACCGTTCTCGGCCCCGACCGCGTTGTCTGCATCGCGAAGGAAGTCACCAAGCTGCACGAGACTTTCTTTATCGGTCCTGCCGGGGAGGTGCAGACCCGACTGGCCAAGGCCAGTCTGAAGGGCGAGTTTGTCGTGCTGATCGCGCCGTCAGGTTTCACCCTTTGAAAAGCACTCTGGAATCGCCGGCCAAGACATACGCCGTTCGAGGATTGGCTCAAATCGAGCGCACAGCGAAAGACAGTATCTGGGACGCGCACTGGGGCTGCGCGGTTATCGCCGGGGCATTGTTGATTGCCGAGGACTTGGTGGAAGACGATGCCAAGCCTGTGATAGTATCGTTGCTGAAATCACTTACGGCTTCGCAAAAGAGTTTCGAGGCTGAAGCGGGCTCGAAGCGGCAGTATTTGGAAAGAAACCAATTTGCTGAAACACTTCTTGGGGAGTTGGCGATAAAGGCTGATGACCCGCGAGAAATCGGACATGCCGTCATTTATTCCGCCTACGTTCTCAAGGCACTAGACTATTTCGGAATTCCTCCTTGGGAGTCTTTGCTGGCCCGCCTCACCGGTCTGGTACGCGATATCAACACTGCCGGCCCTGGTTGGATTACGGTGAATGGAGTAAACGAGCCCAGAGTGCTCCAGGAGGCGGAAATGAAGACCACCGCCGACTATTGGACGCTCTTTGCCGGGTTTGACCGGCCTTTGCCAATGGAGGTAGGAGACATGCAACTCGGTCATTTGCTTACTCACGGCCACGCGATACATATGTTCCAGGCGTACGCCGGCCCCGGCCTGATTGCTGTTTTCGACCACGCATATCGCCGTCGGCTGCATGGGCTCAGATTGGCCAATGGCCTGCAGAGGGATCAGACCCCGCTCCCGCGCAGAATCATCAATCCCCGTACCAAGGACTATTGGGGGGTGGTGGAAATGCTCGGTGACATGCACGGGCATGCCCTCAAATATGCCTACAGTTTCCTTGCCCTGCGCGGTGGACGCATCTCGACCGCCGACCTGGAGTCTTATGGGCGCATAGTATGGCCTGCCAAAGCTGTGCCTGCAACCGGCTAGCCGGTTCACAGCGAGCGAGATTCTCTTTTTGCATCTTTTGTGCTTTTTTGTGGCAATTCCATAATGAGCAATCGCACCGTCGCCGTCATTGATATCGGGAGCAACTCCATCAAGGTGCTCGTGGCGACACGCGATCCCGACGGCAAGGTGCGCGAACTCAAATCCCGGACCATCGACGCCCGCATCAGCGCCGGCATCAGCCAGAGTGAACCGCGGCTGGGCGAGGAAGGCATGGCCCGCGGCGTTGTGGCAATTGAGGAATTGATCGCCGATGCGACGCCCTTCCAGCCCATCAAAACCATGCTTGTCGCCACCAGTGCCGTGCGCGATGCCGGCAATGGCACTGAATTCCGCGAGCGGGTGAACCGCGCCACTGGTTACGAAATCCGCATCCTCAGCGGCGAAGAAGAAGCCAATTACATCGGCCGCGGCCTGGCCTGTGACCCGGCATTGGCTGATTTGCAGAACTTTTATGTCTTCGACCTGGGTGGTGGCAGCCTGGAGTGTCTCCTCTTTCACGACCGGCGGATCGCGCAGGCACAAAGTCTGCAGCTCGGCTGTGTGCGGATGACCGAGCGCTTCATCAAGGATGTGACCGCTCCCCTTGTGGTCGCCGAGACCACCGCGCTTGCCGTGCATGTCCGGGACGAACTTAAACGCAGTGGCTTCCGATTTCCGATTGTTGCTCCTGACGCGGTATTCACCGGCGGCAGCATGAGCGCCGTCCGGACGATCAAAGGTGCGCGGCACGGGGTGAAGATGGAGGACACTCCTGCCGTCATCGGGATTGAAACGCTCGCGCACCTGCTCGACGAACTGGCCCCGCTCAGTCTCGATCAACGCAAAGCCGTCCCCGGAATGCCGCCGGCCCGCGCCGATGTTTTTCCCGCGGCCCTCGTCACCATGCTGACCGTGGCCGACTACGCCCACGTCGACCGCTTCCATCACTCGCTGTACAATCTGCGCTGGGGGCTGGCGGATGAGATGCTGTCCGGACTGTAGGAGCGGCTTTATGCCGCGATGGTTTGCCGGAATCGCGGCGTAAAGCCTCCTACAGCTTCTTCAGAGTCACCAACATTCTTTTGAAATCCCCCGGCAGCGGGGCGATCAGGTCCATCGTCTTGCCATTCACCGGGTGCGTGAAGACAAGGTGTTCCGCGTGCAGCATGATGCGCGGTGGCACCGGAAGGTCGGGGCTCTGTTTCCAGCCGTAGGTACTGTCGCCCAGCACGGGATGGCCGAGTGACTTCATATGCACGCGGATCTGGTGGGTGCGGCCGGTGTAGATGCGGCAGCGCACCATGGCGGCCAGTTCGCCGAATTTTTTCTCCACGGCCCAATCAGTGCGCGAAGGCCGGCCGCCCTCCCCCGTGGTCATCCGATGCCGGTGCACGGGATGACGGCTGATGCCCTGGTCGATGGTGCCGCTGTCCGTCTTCGGCACACCCGAGACCAACGCCACGTATTCCTTCCGCAGCGTGCGCGAGGAAAACTGGTCGGCCAGCGCGCGATGCGCGGCATCATTCTTGGCGACAACCA
>CAZBLQ010000142.1:0-5644 GCA_964492635.1 uncultured Oleiharenicola sp. | reverse complement strand
TGATTTCGGGAAAGGAAAACTCGATGACCTGGCCGGGTTTCACCTCGACATCCTGCGCGATAGTCACGCCGTCCGCCTTCACCAGGCCGGCCTCAAGGGCGCGTTGAAAAGCCGCCCGGCTGTGCTCGGGAAAAGCCTGCGCGAGCACCTTGTCGGCGCGTTCGCGGCGGATGGTCGGAGGGACGATGTAGGAGCTTGCTGGCAAGCGATTCGAATGGTGCAGGACAATCAATCGCCTGCAATCCTCCTTCGCCAGGGCTATGAAGGACAGGGCCGGCTTCGGCGCCCAGATTCAAGGTAGGGCGCGACCGCTGGGCGCGCCGCGAAAGTTTACGGCGGGCCCAGCGGTCCCGCCCTACCCGGTGATGATCGCGTCGAGCTGGTCGAGCCACGGTTTTTTCTGCGCCTCGGACATCAGCGCCACCTCGAAGCCGTTGCGCATGAGTTGCACGATTTGCGCCCGGGAAAGGCCGCGCCGCTGGACAAGGCCGACGTATTCGTGCGCCAGCGTGTTCCCGAAGGACAGCGGATCGTCCGTGCTGACGGTGACCTTCACACCCGCGTCAAGGAGTTCGCCGATGGGGTGATTTTCCAGACTGATCCCGGGGACGAGCTTGTGGTTGCTGATCGGGCAGACATCCAGCGCAATGCCGCGACGTTTGATCTCGGCCAAGACCGCCGGATCCTCGACCGCGCGGATACCGTGCTCGATCCGCTCGGGCTGGAGTTCGTCAAGGACTCGCCGCACAAAGTCCGCCCCCATCAGCTCTCCGGCGTGCGCCTTGGTGAACTTGCCGGCTTTGCGCGCGGCCGCCCAATAAGGTCCGGTCCAGGGCTCGAGCGGGAAACTCTCGGTGCCGTGCAGGTCAATCCCGGCGAGTCCCTCCCAAGTCAGGGCGTCCGCGAGTACGGGCTCCATCTTGGGCGTGCATCCGTTGTGATGAATTCCGAGGAATATCCTCACCTCCAGTTCCGCCGGCGCCGCGGAACGGATCGCGTCGAGCACCTCGTGGCCGTCCAAGCCGAGAAACTCGATGCACCCGGAAGCGAAGCTGGTCTCGACGTATTTGATATTCTGGGAAACCTGCCGGGCGAAGACGATTTTCGCTGCGCGGTGGTAGCGCTCGGCCGAGGTGAACCAGGAGAACACCATGTCGAGGAGTTCTTTCTCGAAATGCGCAAAGTCGCGAAACTTGAAGTTGTGCGCCCAGGAAGCTGGCGGCGTGGCAAACTCCGGCCGCACCTGCCGCAGCAACTCCAGCGGCAGGGCGCCCTCGAGATGAAGGTGCGTCTCAGTTTTCGGCAGCGACTGGATGAAGGCCGGCAGGCCGGAGTCATATGGCGCCATGGGGCTCACCCTTTCTTCAGCAGTTGGTCGGGATTCAGTTTTTTCAGCGCCGGCAGGGTGAATAATCCGTCCTTGCGGATGAGCTTCCCGTCGAACCAGATTTCGCCGCCGCCGTATTCGGGGCGCTGGATGCAGACCATGTCCCAGTGCACCTGGGACTTGTTGCCGTTGCCGCCAATCTCGTAGGCCTGGCCGGGGGTGAAGTGGAAGGAGCCGGCAATCTTCTCATCGAACAGGATGTCGCGCATCGGTTCCTGGATGTGCGGATTAAACCCGATGGCAAACTCCCCGATGTAGCGCGAGCCCTCGTCACTATCGAGAATCTCGTTCAACCGCCTGGTGTTGTTGCTGGTCGCCTCGACGATCCTGCCCTTCTTGAACACCAGACGGATGTTGTCGAACGAAGTGCCGAGATAGACCGTCGGTGCGTTGTACTGGATGGCACCCTCGACACTGTCCTTCACCGGGCACGAAAACACCTCGCCATCGGGAATATTGCGGAGGCCGCCGCACGGGACGGCGCCAATGCCCTTGATGGAGAATTTCAAGTCGGTCCCCGGCCCCTTGAGGTGCACCTGGTCGGTCTTGTCCATCAGCTCGGCGAGCGCCTTCATGCCCGGGCCATAGCGCCGGTAGTCAAACGTGCAGACCCGGAAATAAAAATCCTCGAAGGCCTGCGTGCTCATGCCCGCCTGTTGCGCCATCGCGGACGACGGCCAGCGCAACACGACCCACTTGGTCTTGTTGACACGGTGGTCGAGCACCGGCTTCAGGGCCTTGGCCACAGTCTGCACACGCTCCGCGGGAACGTCGGAGGTCTCAAAAATATTCTCCGAGCCCCGCACCGCGATGTAGGCCTGCATTTTCTCCATGCGGTGCAACTCCACCTCGGCGATAGTGCCGTATTGCTCGGCGGTCGCCCCCTTCAGCAACTCGCGGGTGATGCGGGCGCGCTGGATGTTCACGTAGGGAATGGCGCCCCGGTCCTGCACCGCCCGCACCAGGGCGATCGTGAAGGTGTCGGGCACATCGAAGGCATCGATGAGCACGCGCTCGCCTTTTTTCAGCTCGGTGGAAAAACCGGTCAGCACCTCGGCCAGCCGGGCAAAACGGGGATCGCTCATGAACCAACCTTCGGTGGTGCGCAGGCGGGCTTCAATAGCAAATCAAACAGGCAGGGAAAGACTGCTGGGTCGTCCGTTATTCGTGGCGGGCCCGGTCCTGCAGGCCAGCAGAGCACCCTGCCCACTCACACCGGCGCCGCCGACCCGACGGCCGGCTCGCCGCGAGGGAAGCAAATCTTGCCCACCGCCTCCTGAAAGTCCTTCGCGCCGCGCAGAATCTCGATCTCCAGCCGCAGGTAGTAGCACGGCAGCGGAAAGTTTTCGCCGGCTCCAATGCGCACCGCGTCCTTCTCGGTGGTGATCAGGAACTCCACCCCCGCCGCCTTGGCCTCGGCAAACACGGTCTCGAGGTCTTCGTGGGTGAAGCGATAGTGGTCGAGAAACTGGCGCGTGTAGTTGAGCTGGGCACCGGTCTCGCGCAGAAACGCCTCGAAGCTTTCCGGCGCGGCGATGCCGCTGAACGCGCCGATTTTGCGCCCCGCGAGGGAACGGAGCGGCATCTGTTCGCCGTTGCCGATCCGCTGCAGGTATTGCGGCCGGTGCGCGCACTCGATGATTTCCACGCCGGGGTTGAACTTGCGGATCATGGCCTCCAGCTCCTCGTCGCGGTGCCCCTTCGATTTGGTCAGGAAAACGTAGGAGGCGCGCTGCAGGTGCTTGATCGGCTCGCGCAAAATCCCGCGCGGCAGCAGGAAGCCGTTGCCAAACGGGTTTGTCTTGTCCACCAGCAGGAGGTTCAGCCGGCCCTTGAGCGGCAGATACTGGAAACCGTCGTCGAGCACGAGCGTATCGCAACCAAAGTGCTTGATGGCATGCGCGCCGGCCTTCACCCGGTTCTTGTCCACCAGCACGACGACGCCCGGCAGGTTCCGCGCGAGCATGAACGGCTCGTCCCCGGCCAGCTCCGAGTCGAGCAGCACCTTGTCGCCGTCACTGACGACCCGGGGCGGGGCCTCCTCGGTGTGATTGAGCCAGAACCACCACTTCTGCCACAACGGCGGGGCCTTGCTCTTGTAGCCGCGGGAGAGGATGGCCACCTTGCGGCCACGATCGCGGAGGGCCTTGGCGAACATTTCCACGATGGGCGTCTTGCCCGTGCCACCGACCGTCAGGTTCCCCACCACCACGACGAGGCAGCCGAGCGGCTGGTCGCGCAATATGCGGTTGCGATAGAGCCAGAGACGGAGCTGCACAATGCCGCTGAAGAGATAGGAGCACACCTGCAGGAACGCCCCGAAGACCGCCGCCCACGTCCCTTCGCTGCGGCCCATGATGACATCGATGGCGAATTGCTCGAATTCATCTATTTTTCTGGGGAGCCAGCGGTTGGGCATGAGCAAAAATGGCTTTGACGCTACGGGATGGACGGGTGTGAGTTTGTGCTAACTGCAGGTATTGCGACATGCAACACCGGCTTCACCAAACATGAGCTATAAATTATTCATCCCCGGCCCGATTGCCGTGTCGGAGAAAACCCTTCGCGCGATGGCGCAACCCATGATCGGTCATCGCAGCACCGACTTTGTCGCGCTCTACCAGTCCATGCAGCCCGATCTGCAGGCTCTATTCTATACGAAGGATCCGGTGTATCTCAGCACCAGCAGCGCCTGGGGCGTGATGGAAGGCTCCCTTCGGAATGTGGTGAAGAAAAAGGTGCTATGCTGCATGAACGGCGCCTTTTCGGACAAGTGGCTCGATGTCGCCCAGCGCTGCGGCTTGGCCGCCGGCGCCCTTAAGTTCGAGTGGGGCCAGCCGGTCGACCCCGCCGCCCTGCGCAAGGAACTCGCCACCGGCCAGTACGACGCCGTCACGCTCATCCACAATGAAACCTCATGCGGCTGCCTGAGCGACCTGCCGGCCATCATGGCCGTCGTCCGCGATTTCCCCGACGTCATCAGCATCGTGGACACCGTCAGCTCGTTCAGCGCCCTGCCCATCAAGAAGGACGAGCTCGGCATCGACGTCCTGATCACCGGCTCGCAAAAGGCCCTCGCCCTGCCGCCCGGCATGGCGATTTTCTCGGTTTCCAAGCGGGCCCTCGACCGGGCCGCCACCGTCACCGGCCGCGGCTACTATTTCGACTTTCTTGAGTTCCAGAAGAACCACGAGGCGGGCATGACCCCCAGCACTCCGACGATCCCGCACATCTACGCCCTCAAGTCCAAGCTGGAGGACATCAAGGCCGAGGGCGTCGAGGCCCGTTATGCGCGCCACGCCCGGTTGAACAAAAAGGTCCGCGACTGGGCTTTTGCGAAGGGTTTCAAGCTCTTCCCCAAGGAAGGCCACGGCTCCGTCACACTGAACTGCTTTGCCAACACGCTGAAGGTGGACCTCGCCGCGCTGAACAAGGCGCTGAAATCCAAACACGGCTTCGTCATCGACGGCGGCTACGGCAAGCTCAAGGGCCAGACCTTCCGCATCTCCAACATGGGCGACGAGACCGACGAGACCATGGCCGCGCTGCTCAAGGCGCTGGACGCGGTCCTGGCGGAACAGGGCGTGAAATAATTCGCGGAGTTTTTCTCCATGCAGGAGCCTGTTTGCAGACTCCTGCAAATCACGTTCCCGGTGCGCAAATCAAGGGCGGGCTAAAAAGTATTGCTTGATATTCTTGGCGGCGGGCCCTAACGGCTCGCCCCCACATGAAGTGTCTCATCATCGCCGAGAAGCCCTCCGTCGCCGCCGATCTGGCGCGCGCCCTCGGCAAAGTGCCCAAACTTGGCGACCATTTTGAAAACGACGAATACGTGATCTCGTCGGCGGTCGGCCATTTGGTGGGACTCCAGATGCCGGAGGATATCGACAAGAAGAAATACGGCTTCTGGCGGCTGGAGACCCTGCCCATCATCCCGGAGAAATTCGAGCTGATGCCGATTCCGGAATCGAAGACCCGGTTTGACCAGCTCAAGAAGCTGCTGGCCCGGAAAGACGTCACTAGTGTCATCAACGCCTGTGACGCCGGCCGCGAGGGCGAACTCATCTTCACCTACATCTACCAGCTGACGAAGTGCAAAAAGCCCTTCCAGCGGCTGTGGATGTCGTCCATGACGAACGAGGGCATCCGCGAGGCGTTCAAGCACCTGCGCACCGCCGAGCAGATGCAGGGCCTGGCTGACGCGGCCCGCTGCCGCAGCGAGAGCGACTGGCTCATCGGCATCAACGGCACGCGCGC
>CAZBLQ010000141.1:0-10123 GCA_964492635.1 uncultured Oleiharenicola sp. | reverse complement strand
CAAGACCTCTGCAAACCCATTCGAGCCCCATGCAATCTACATTCAATCCCGTTCTGCCAACCAAGCCGAAGCAAGCTTCGGGGTATCGGACCCACAGCGAATGAAAAATCCCGGTCCACGGCTACCCGAGTCGAAACACCGAGCGTATTTTGTCCGGTGCGCTCCGGACATGCCGTGTTCACCCATCATCCGTGGTAGGCGGCCCCGTTGTCCTTGGTCCCGTCGTCTTTTGTTCATAGTCTTCGGTCCGTAGTCTGTAGTCCTTGGTCCTTGGTCTCTAGAGGCTATCCGAAAACCGCGAATCGCCCCGTAGGTCAGCGTGCTTGCACGCGCTCTTTCCTCGGGGCGCGACCAAGGTCGCTGGCCCATAACAACGCAAACCGGGGTTTCCGGATAGCCTCTAGTCCGTCGTCAGTCCCCACCGCCCGCCACGGCAGGGTGGACTTTTCCCCGGCCCCGGCCTACATCGGTCCGCCATGTGGACATTATCCGTTGCGTGGTGGGAACTCATCGTCCGGTCGGTCATTGTTTATGCCGTGCTGATCCTCCTGCTCCGGATCACCGGCAAGCGGCAGGTCGGCCAGCTCGCGCCCTTTGATCTGGTGCTGCTGCTGGTGTTGTCCAACGCCGTGCAGAACGCGATGAACGGCGGCGACAACTCCGTGATCGGCGGCATCATCTCCGCCGTCACCCTCATCAGCCTGAATTTTGTCGTGGGTTACGTGACCTATCGCAACAAGCGGCTGGAAGTCATGCTCGAGGGCCAGCCGGAGGTGCTGATCCACAACGGCAAACTGTTTGAGAAAGTGATGGCGCGAGCGCAGCTCACGCACCATGAACTCAACGCCGCGCTGCGCCAGGAGGGCTGCGTGTCCGTGGCCGACGTGCATTGCGCGATCCTGGAAAACAACGGCACGATCACCGTGCACCAGCGCCCGGCCGCGTCTACCCCGGCAAAATAGGACCGATCGCAACTCATCCAGCCCGCCGGGGGCAAACCGCCTCGCCTAGACCTTCAAAGCCACTGCCGGGCCAGCCGGCCTCCGACCGTCCACATCGACTTTCTAGAACTGAACTTCGCACGGCCCATTGATGTCGATCGGTTGAGTGTCGTTGCACCCGGCAGTGGCTAATTGTCCGGCCGGCCGGGTTGGATGGCCCGGCCGCGGTTCATAAACAAAAACCTCCGGATGGATCTGCGTCGCGGCGCCGCGCAGGACGCTGTTCCACGTGTCGGCGGCCGGGTCCGGGTTGTCGACTGACCCGATCAGGGCGATGATGGCGTTCGGCGGTGCGACCCCGCCCTCCTCCGCTCCGCCCTTCCAATGTTGAAATGCCGCCGGGAAAGGCTCGTCGCCCCGCACCGTCATGATGATCACCTCCGCCGCCGCGATGTCCTGGTTGGCCCGGGTGGAATATTCCGCCGAGGCGGCGTCCTCGATGCACCAGACGCTCAGGTCGGGCTCGTATTCATCCTCCAATTCTCGCGTCAGATGCGAGTAGGTTGCCATCGCCTTGCCGACGGAATCGAAGTGATCATAGAGCATCACGACGGGAAATTTTGCAGCGGTCTCGCGCTGGGCCATGATAGGCATTGGTTGGAATCATTAAACGCCGGCAAACGTGGGTGGAAGACCCGGTATATAACACAGCGGGTGGTTTGGGCGTATGGGGTGAAACCCTACGCCGCGCGGTGGGACGGTGAACCCGCCGGCCGGGCCGACCAAGGCACATGTCCGACGAATCTGCTCTTTCACCAAGATCCCGAAGGTCGCAGAGCCTGGTTCTTCCATGAGCCTGTCCGGTGTTCATGCCGTCTTTGCGTCCTGGACGTGAACATTCCGTCCCATTGGTGGTGAATCCACCTTTCTCACCATCGACCTTTGGCCAACGTATGCGCAGTTTTTGCCAAGTATAGCCGTGCATCCGGCGCGGGGCGCGGGCATACTGCTTCCGAACCAGTCCGGCCGGAAACCCCATGAACATTGCCCTAATCGGACCCTCGGGCGTCGGCAAAGGCACGCACGCCGCCAGTCTCTGCGGCCGCTTTGCATTGAGCCATGTCGCCACCGGTGACCTGTTTCGCCACAATCTGAAAATCGGCAGCGCCCTCGGTCTCCTCGCGCGCAAGTACATGGAGCACGGCGAACTCGTGCCTGACGAGGTGGTGGATGCGATGATCGAGGAGTGGTGTCATCACCGCGCCCCCGGCGTGGGCGCGCTGTTCGACGGCTTTCCCCGCACCGCCTACCAGGCGCGCTTCCTCGACGGGCTGCTGCAAAAACTCAACCGCCCGCTGGATGCCGTCATTTATCTGCACGTGCCCGATGCCGTCATCACCGAACGTCTCGCCGGCCGGCTGATCTGCCGGACCTGCCAGGCGCCCTATCACCGGACGCTGCATCCGGCCCGGCGGGACGGCGTCTGCGATGTCTGCGACGGCGACCTTTACCAGCGGCCCGACGACTCCACCGAGCTGGTGCAGGCGCGGCTGCGCGTGTTCCACCGCATGACCGGGCCGGTGTTCGAGCATTATGCCGCGACCGGCCGCCTCGCCATCATCAGCGGCGAAGGGTCGGTCGGCGAGGTCGACACCCGGCTGCTGGATTTCATCGAGACGGTGAAACACGGCTTTGCAAAATTCGCGACCGCCGGCGAAGCCGCGGCGCTCGCCGGGGCCGGGCGTGACACGCGCCTGCCGGCACCAACGACCCGGTCCAGCCTTGATCTGGTGCTGCTGGGCGGCCCCGGGTCCGGCAAGGGAACCCAGGCCGAAAGGTTGTGCGCCACTCTCAGCCTGCCGCACATCTCCACCGGCGATCTGTTCCGCGAAAACCTCCAGCGGGGCACCGACCTGGGCCAGCTGGCCAAAATCTACATGGAACGCGGCGAACTCGTGCCGGACGATGTCACCGAGGCGATGGTCGAGGAACGACTGGAACGGCCGGACACCCGAACCGGTTTCGTCCTCGACGGTTTCCCGCGCACCCTGCCGCAGGCCGGGGCGCTGCGGGACATGCTGGACCGGCAGCAGCGCCGGATTGCCGGCGTACTCTATATCAAGGTGTCGGACGCCGCCCTGACCGGCCGGCTGTCGGGCCGGTTGATCTGTCAGGCCTGCCAGGCGCCCTATCATCTGCAGTTCAAACCCTCGCAACGGCCCGGCATCTGCGACGTCTGCGGCGGCGAGCTCTACCAGCGGGCCGACGACAATCCCGCCACGGTGCGCGCCCGGCTGGCGACATTCCACGGGCAGACCGGGCCGCTCATCGACAGCTACCGGCAGGCCGGCCTGCTCCTCGAGATCGACGGCGAAGGCCCGCTCGCCGAAGTCGGCGCACGCTGCCTGGCCGCCCTCCGCAATCTCACTCCGTCCCCGGAGTTCTCTGCTTCCGTCACCGCAACCTAAAAAGCCCGTCCTTTGAAAAAAGGCCGGGCTCCAAACCAAGAGCCGCCATGCTGGCCAACGCCGAACTGGGCCGTACCCTCACGCAGAAACGCTACGACGCCGCGCTGCCGAAGCTGCGCGCCAGTCTGCTCAGCGCGCATTTCGAACTGCGCAAGCGGAAATACCCCGTGATCGTGATCGTCTCCGGCGCGGATGGCGCCGGCAAGGGCGAGGTGGTGCACCGCCTCAACGAGTGGCTCGATCCGCGCGGCGTCGCCACCTACGCCTTCTGGGAGCCGAGCGACGAGGAGCGGGAGCGGCCGCCCTACTGGCGGTTCTGGCGCGCCCTGCCCGGCCGCGGGCGCATCGGCATCTTCTTCGGCTCGTGGTACACGGACCCGATCATCCGCCGGGTGCTGGGCAAATCCAAACGCAGCCAGTTTGACACCGCGCTGGACCGCATCACGGGCTTTGAAAAAATGCTCGCGGATGACGGCGCGCTGTTCGTGAAACTCTGGCTGCACCTGCCGAAGCAGGTGCAAAAGAAACGGCTCAAGAAACTGGAGCGCGAGGGCCGCATCGCACCCGACGACTGGAAGCACTTCAAGCTCTACAACCGGTTCACCAAGGTGTCCGAGCGCGCCCTGCGCCACACCCACACCGATGCCGCCCCGTGGCATGTGATCGAGGTCACCGACCGACGCTACCGCGACTACACCGTCGGCAAAATCCTGCTGGCCGCGCTCCAGCGCCGGGAGAAGGAAGCGACCGCGAAAGCCGCGGCCAAGCCCGCTTCCCCGCCTCGCCCGGCGCCGGACCAGGCTGATTCCCCGCTCGCCCACATCGATCTGACCCAGCGCGTCACGGACGCCGAATACACCCGGGCCCTCGAGACCCAGCAGGCCAGGCTGAGCAAACTCATGTGGGCCGCCCACGAAAAGCGGCGCTCGCTGGTGCTGGTGTTCGAAGGCTGGGACGCCGCCGGCAAGGGCAGCGCCATCCGGCGGGTCACGCAGGCGATGGACCCGCGGCTCTACCGCGTCGTCGGCATCGCCGCGCCGACCGACGAGGAACGCGCGCAGCATTATCTCTGGCGCTTCTGGCGGCACCTGCCGCGCGCCGGCGCCAGCACGCTCTTCGACCGCTCGTGGTACGGCCGCGTGCTGGTCGAGCGCGTCGAGGGTTTCGCCCCCGCGGCCGACTGGGGCCGGGCCTACGGCGAGATCGTCGAATTCGAGGAGCAGATGGCGGAGCGCGGCATCATCGTGAACAAATTCTGGGTGCACATCAGCCCGGAGGAGCAACTGCGGCGGTTCAAGGAGCGGCAGCGCATCGACTACAAACAGTACAAGATCACCGAGGAGGACTGGCGCAACCGCGAGAAGTGGCCCGACTATGCGATCGCTGTCGACGACATGGTCGCGCGGACCGGCACCGAGTTTGCCCCGTGGACGCTGGTGGCCGGCAACGACAAGAAATTCGCCCGCGTGCAGATTTTGAAAACCATGGTGAAGCGACTGGAGGCCGAACTCTGAACCGCACGGGCCGATTACCATTCCGAGAAATTCATTTCGATTGCCGGAGCCTGTTTACAGGCAATTCTGAGTTCACGCCACGAACAACATCCTGCATCGCAAGTAAACAGGCTCCGACAAACCGATCATCGACCTCCAGGATTTGCCTGACATTTCCCAACTATTCTGAGCACCAAACCCAATTCCGTCGTGCGTCCTCCCCGTCCGGGTTTTGTTGATGACATCTGGGGCGGCTTCGCGGCCATGCTGGTCGCACTGCCTTCGTCAATCGCCTATGGCGTCGCGGTCTACACGGTGCTGGGCCAGGAGTTTGTCGGGCAGGGTGTGCGTACGGGCATTGTGGGGGCGATGGTCCTGGGCCTGGTGGCGACCGCCCTCGGCGGGGCGCCGCGGCTGATCTCCTCGCCGTGCGCCCCGGCGGGCGCCGTGCTCGCGTCGCTCGCCGGCGGATTGCTCGCCGACCCGGTCGCTCCCATGGCACCCGCGCGCATCGTCGCCCTGCTGCTGCTGCTGGCCCTCATGTCGGGCGGTTTGCAAATGCTCTATGGCGTGGCCGGCGGTGGGAAGCTGATCAAGTACATCCCGTATCCCGTCGTGTCGGGTTACCTCAGCGCCGTGGGCGTGTTGATCTTCCTCAGCCAGTTGCCGAAGTTCCTCGGCGGAGCCGTGCTGTCACCGGAACTGTGGCAGTGGCCGGCGCTCGTCGTGGGTGTGGTGACCATCGCAGGCGTCCTCGCCGGACCCCGGCTCACGCGAGCGGTCCCCGCCACCATCCTCGGCCTGATCGCCGGCCTGGTCGCCTACTTCGGTGTCGCGTGGTTCCGGCCGGAGCTGCTCCATCTGACGCATAATGCGCTGATCATCGGGCCGGTGGGCGGGGGCGACAGCGGAGTGTTTGCCGGCATGACGCAAGTGTGGCCGGCACTCGCGGGATTACATGTCGCCGACCTGCGCCTGCTCGTGGTGCCGGCGCTCACGCTTTCCGTGCTGCTCTCCATCGACACCCTGAAGACCTGCGTGGTCGTCGATTCACTCACGCGCAGCCGGCATGATTCCAACCGCACCTTGCTCGGCCAGGGCGCCGGCAACCTCGTCTCCGCGCTGGTCGGCGGCATGCCCGGCGCCGGCATGATGGGCGCCACGCTGGTCAGTGTGGAGAGCGGCGGGCGCACGCGGCTGGCCGGCATCCTCGAGGGCGGCTTCGTGCTCGTGGCGGCCCTCGTCCTCGGCAACTGGATCGCATGGGTGCCGGTCGCGGCGCTGGCCGGGATCCTGATCGTGGTCTCGGTCCGGATGTTCGACTGGGACAGCTTCCGTCTGTTGCGCCAGAAATCCACGGTGCTGGACTTCGCCGTGATCGCCACCGTCGTCATCGTGGCGGTCACCACCAACCTGATGGCGGCCTCCGGCGCGGGAGTGGGCCTGGCAATGCTGCTGTTCATCCGCGAACAGATCCACGGCTCGGTCATCCGGCGCAAGGTCACCGGCAATCACATTTCCTCCACCCAGCACCGGCTGCCGGCGGAGCAAGCGCTGCTGGAGCAGCATGGCGCGCAGACGGTGGTGTGCGAATTGCAGGGCAGCCTGTTCTTCGGCACGACCGACCAGTTGCGCACGGAACTGGAGCCCGACCTGCGGCATTGCCTTTATCTCATCCTCGATCTGCGCCGGGTGCAATCGATGGACTACACCGCCGCGCATCTGTTCGAGCAGTTCGAGGCCGGGCTGGCCGAGCGGGGCGGCTGCCTGATCTTCAGCCGGCTCCCGGCCCGGCGCGACCTGCAGGAATATTTCGCCCATGTCGGCGTGTTGAAGGAGAAGACCAGCGTGCGCAAATTCGAGACGCTCGATGATGCCCTCCAGTGGGCGGAGGACCGGATTCTCGCCGCGACGCTCCCAGCCCGGCCCGGCGGGGAGACGCCGCTCGAACTGGCGGACTTCGACCTGGTGCGCGAGTTCGAGACTGACCAAACCCTCGCCCCGTTCACCCCCTGCGTGGACCCGCGCTCCTATGCAGCGGGCGAGGTGATCTTCCGGCGGGGCGACACCGGCCAGGAACTCTTCCTCGTACGCCGCGGCATCGTGAGGGTGATGCTGCCGCTGAAGGGCAGCGATTACCACAACCTCGCCTCGTTCGGCCGCGGAAGCTTTTTCGGGGAAATGGCCTTCCTCACCGGCGAGGCCCGCTCGGCCCAGGCCATTGCGACGACCGCCACGGACCTGTTGATCATCGACCGCCAGCGGTTCGATCTGGTGGCGCACGCCCATCCGCTCGTGGCAGTGAAGGTGTTTGCCCGTATCGCCCGCACGCTTGCCGTGCGCCTGCGCCACGCCGACGCCGAACTGCGCGCCTTCTACGACGCCTGATTTCAGACGCGCCCGAAATTAGACCAGGGCAAGCCATGCGCAGTTTTTGGCAAGGAGAGCCGTGCGCCCGGCCCGGGGCGGGAGCATAGTGGGCTCAACCCCGTTGTTACCATGAATGCGCCGAATGACCGCACTGCTTGGCTGCAGGGTGGATCTGCTGTCTGCCGCACTCCGCCCGCAGAAACCGCCCGGCCCCGCCGGATTGTCCTACTGGGTCCGCCGGGCGTGGGCAAGGGCACGCAGGCTGCGCTGCTGGGCGAAACCCTCGGCGCCTGCCATCTCTCCACCGGTGACATCTTCCGCGCCGCCCGGGCCGGCAACTGCGAGACGAGCCCGGTCATGCGGGCAGCCCTCGATTACATGCGCCGGGGTGACCTGGTGCCCGACAACATTGTGCTGGAACTGGTGAACGAACGCTGCCGCTGCCTGACCTGCGCCGGAGGCTTCGTGCTCGACGGCTTCCCGCGCACGGTGGCCCAGGCCAAGGCGCTCGACCTCCTGTTGAAGGAACGCGACCTCGCACTTGATGCCGTCATCGTTTACGAGCTGCCGGCGACGGAAATTCTGGCGCGCCTGTCCGGTCGCCGCACCTGTCCCGCCTGCAAGGCCATCTACCATCTCACCGCCCGGCCGCCGAAAACCGCCGGCCGCTGCGACCATTGCCAGACACCGCTGGTGCAGCGCGAGGACGATCACATCGAAGCCATCCGCGTCAGCTTGGGGGCCTATGACCGCGCCACCACCCCGCTCACCGGATATTACCGCGCCCGGGCCCTGCTGGTGACCATTCCCGCCATCGGCACCCCGCCGGAGATCTTTGCCAGCACCCTGACGGCCTTCAAGCGTGCTGCGACAGCGCGGCCCACTGCGAGCACCAATCCTTTTGGCCAACCTGTATTGGGCCTGTTAGTGGACTGAAAGCCCGCCCGGCTTGTGACATAATTTTGTCTGGAAGTGGTCTGAAACCGGCTTACTCGGTTGCCTCCGGCACCCCGGGTGTTTTTTCTCCCGTTGCCGCCCTCCCTCATGCCCACGCGCACCCAGACCCTTCCACCCATTCCCGATCCTGCAGATCCGCAACTGCTGGCCTACCTCAATCTCAAACTCCACGAGATCGGCCAGCCCGGTGTGGCGCTGGCAGACCGTGATGGCCTCTCCGGCTTCGTCGACCATTTCCTCACTCTCAGCCGGGAGAAGGACCGGGTGCTCGCCAGCCACCTGTGCCCGGTGGACCAGCGCATCCAGAATTTCATTTACGATTGCCTGGACGGCACCGGGGTCGCGCCGCGCCTGCCGGCCACCACCCTCGTGCTCGATCGCCCCGGTCTGGCCCGCGCGCTTTCGCTGCCGCCCGGCCGCGACGAATACCATAGCAGCATCCTTGCTTCGCTGCGCGTCCGCCAGGGCGTGCTGCACAATCCGCGCAGCGACCGCCGCACCACCCAGGGCATCTTCCACGTCGCCGAGGGCGGGCTGCCCGTCCCCGACGACAAGAAGGCCGTGCCCGCCGAGGTCTTTGGCCGGTTGCTGGCCTGTGCACTCGCCCCGCCGCCGGAGCTGCTGCGTCTCCCCTTCACCGCCGACGCTCCGGTACCGGCCGGGTGCTTTGTTTCGCTCTACCTCCGCCCGGTGGTCGTGCCGGAAGTGCCGGGCTTCAGTCCGGTCCGAGCCATGGAGACACGTCTCTTCACGCCCGGTGCGCTCGTGGCCAACCTCGACTTTGTCGAAAGCATCTTTGGCAACGCGGGCGATCCCCACCTTCCCGAAAACGACGCCGGCCTCGATCCCGCGCACTGGACCGGTCACACCGGCTGCATCATCCTTGCCCCGCATCTCAACGGCCTGACCAAGCGCGAGCTCGGCCTGCCCTCCGTTGTCGACGCAACCGCCCGCCAGAAACGCGATGGCATGTGCTGGAAGTCCCCCGACGAGCCCTACAACGGCGGCGGTCCATTCAAGCTCACCGCGCGCAACGCGAACGGTGTCATCATCACGCTTATTTCGGACAACTATTTCGGCTACTGCAAAAAAGAGGTGAAGACGCAGATCAGTTTCTCCGCCAACCTGCTCGGCCGCGCCGAGGAGGAGCACGCGGGCGGCGCCATCGTCTTTCCCAGTTACGACCTCGGCGAGGACTTCCAGCTCAACCCGAACCTGCCCGACGTCACGCACACCTTTGCGGAGGCGCTGGCCCTGCTCGGCGACAGCGCCGAGCTGCAGCCCGGCGGCTGGGCGCGGGACCGGGTGGTGGCCAACGTCAATTATGTGCCACCCGACGCGCGCTTCGACCTGCGCACCCAGCGCATCACGTGGCGCGACAGTGGCGGCGCCGAGCAGATGCTGAAACTACTGCCCGGTTTCACCTATGTGCTGCCGTCCGGCTACAAGGTGGAGATGGCCAAACCGGACGTGCACCGGCGCTGGCGTCTGCGCGGCACGGCCGCCGAGGGCCTGCTCTGCCACAAACCCTGCACCGTGTCCGGCGGCGGCAAGTCCGAGATTTCCAAGCCCATCGCCGATGCGATGTTCACCGGCCCGGTGTTTGTGAGCGAACTCGCGCATGATCTCGACGCCGTCGAGGCGATCCTCCGCCGGGATTACACCAAGCGCTTTCTTCACCCGGCAAGCAGCGTCAAGCGGGGCCGCCCCATTCTCAGCCCGGAGCGCTCGCTCGGCTCGGTGGTCAAGCTCCTCAGCCGCAGTCCGGACTACACCGACGAATACAACGCCTGGCTCACCACCATCCCGCGCTCGATCCGCGACCTGGTGCTGCTCCTCAAGCGGCTCTACAAGCCGGAATGGGGCGAGGACTGGCGCAAGCAATTCAGCGTCG
>CAZBLQ010000140.1:3755-10126 GCA_964492635.1 uncultured Oleiharenicola sp. | reverse complement strand
TACCGGTTCGACGGTTCGCGAATGATTTTCAACCACACGATGGTGCCACCGGAGCTTCGCGGGCGTGGCATCGCGGAGAAGCTGGTGCGCGCGGCGCTGGATGATGCGCGGCAGTCAGGCCGCCTGGTAATTCCAGAGTGTTCCTACGTGGCGAAATTCATCGAGCGTCACGCGGAGTACCGGGATTTGCTGGCTTCTTGAAACGAAGGTCGACCGGAGTTCGGGCGCTTGCGCTCAAGCGCCCTTGGGCCGTTGCGGGCAACGGCCCCTACAGGTTTGCCGGTCTCACCTCAGAGAAAAGGCCAATAAAAAACCCGCAGCGGACGGCTGCGGGTTCGGAGAGGGTGAGACGAGACTGCTCAGACCTTCTGGACGAGGCCGGCCTTGATGGCCTTGACCGAGACCCACATGCGCTTGGTGCCACCGTTGGGCATCCTGATCCTGATCCATTGCAGGTTCGGGCGGAAAACCCGGGTGGTCAGACTGGTGACGTGCGTGCCGATGCCGCCGCTCTTCTTGGACTGACCCTTGCGGTTGATGATCTTGCCCTTGACGGGGCGTCTGCCGGTGATAGCGCAAATTCGTGACATGATGTTTCTCGAGTTAAAAGGTCGTGAGTAAAGGACCGCTCGTTCGCTTAGCAAGGGAAATTTGGAAATCCAACTGCCAGGGCGCCTTATTTGCGTAAAGCATACAGAGCCTGAAACTTCTGCCCCATGTTGGCCGGGTGCATAAGCTGCATTACCATCCGTTTGCGCAGGCTGAAACTGCCAGCCTCCGCGGCGGTGATGGCAGCCAGGGTTTCGCTGGCATGATGCATGAAAAAGCTTTCCTGCGAATCCACTCGGGCCTCGCCAAAGCCGGCCCGCGCCAGACCATCCTCGAGCCAGTCCCAGCAGATGTGGCAGGTCAGATCCTGCTTGCCGGGCCGGGCGAGCAGCTCGCCACCCATTTTCTGCCGGTAATAGGTGCGGCCGGTGCCGGCGGGTAGGTTCTCCGCCAGTTCTTTCCAGTATTTGCCATAATCAAAGGCCAGGAACAGGCCGGTCCATTTGGGCCCGACAATCCGCTCGAGCATGGGCACGGTCCGCAAGGGCAGATCGATGTGGTAATTTTCCTCCGCAGTTTTCGGCAGCCGGTCGGCCCAGGCCGCGACCTCCGGGGAGAAAGCGGGCAGCTCGACCTCGCGCAGATGGCGTCCGGTCAGGGCCACCCCGAGTTCCCGCCAGCGGTCACCGCGCCAGACCACCCGGTGAAAAGGCTGGGCGTCGAACAGCTCGTTGGAAAACACCACGGCTTTGGCCGGCAGGACAAACGGCTGGCCGAGTGAGATGGTCTCATAACCGGCGAACGGATGAGACTGTCCGCGCAGAATGCCCCCGCCGGGTTCGGCGCCGATCTCCACAAAGACGAAGTCTGCGGGACGGGCGGGCGCGAGCAACCGGGCCACCGCTGCCACCACCAGTTCCCCGAACACCGGGCTGAAACTTGTGGAGGTGAAGAAATCCGCGGTTTTATCCCGGCCCACCCGGCGCTTGGGGCTCGTGTAATAGCCGGCCTGCGGGTGATACATCGCCAGTTCCATGTAGCGGGCAAAAGACACCCCTGCGGGTGCCTTTGGCTCGGTGGCGAAGACTTCAAAAAAATCTGAGGAGGAACCCATTTGCCAAGTGAAGCATTTGGGCACACTGAATGCCATGCTCAAACGGTTTATTGTCATCGTCGCCGCGATTGCTGCCGGCTACGGGGTGGCGCAATTTGCCGCCCGTTCCGGCGCGCCCAGCTGGTGGCCGGATCGGGAGCGTGATCGCAACGTCAAGTATTACCGCCAGGTGATGCAATTGGTTAAGGAAAACTATGTGGGCGACGCCCCGGCCGGTTACGATGACCTGACCCGGGCGGCGCTTGACGGCATGGTGGGCACGCTCGACCCGCACTCCCAGTTTATGCGGGCGGACGAGTATCAGGAGACCGAGGAGGAGCTGACCAACGCCTTTGGCGGGGTCGGCATGCAGGTGGAGCAGATGGACGGCCAGATTGTCATCATCGCCCCGATTGCCGGCACACCGGCCGAGCGGGCAGGTTTGCGGCACGGCGACCGGCTGGTGAAGATTGACGGCAAAGCCCTCGAAAACCCCAGTGTGAACAAGACGGTGCGTTTGATCCGGGGCGAGCCGGACACGGAAGTAACCCTCACGATTTACCGGCCGAGCCAGAACCGGACCATCGACTTCAAAATAAAGCGCGAGCGCATCCATCTCGACAGCGTGCGTAACCCCTCGGTGGGAGCGAACGGCATTGGTTATCTGCAAATCACGCAGTTCAGTGAACGCACCGGCGAGGAGTTTACGCAGGCCCTGACCGGCCTGGAAAAGCAGGGGCTGCGGGCGCTGGTCATCGACCTGCGCAACAATCCTGGCGGTCTGCTGGATGCGGCCATCGACGTGTGCGACCAGTTTTTCGACAAGGGGGAGCTCATCGCCTACACGCAGGGTCGCACACCTGAGTCACGCGAGGATTTCAAGGCCGAGGGCAGCCATAGCAAGCGCACCTATCCGGTTGCCATCTTGGTCAACGGGGGCACGGCGAGCGCCGCCGAAATCGTCTCCGGCGCGATGAAGGACACCAGGCGCGCGGTGATTGTCGGGGAGAAAACCTTCGGCAAGGGCTCCGTGCAGAGCGTGATTGAACTGCAGAATGGCGAGGGCCTGCGCCTGACGACCGCGCGCTACTACACACCCAGCGGCATCACCATCCACCAAAAGGGCATCGCTCCGCAAGTTGAGCTGGAAATCCCCGCAGAGGACGAGGCCAGGCTCCGCCTGCAGCAATCGCGCACCGATCTGGTCGCGCCGGCTGAGTTCAGCGACCGGTTTGGATTTCAACCGATCGAGGACGTACAGCTGACGGCGGCCGAGGAGGTCCTCGCTGGCGTACTGGCGGAGAAGGAAGCGAAATGATTATTGAAGGTCGTGTATTTCAAAAGGTTGGGCGGATTATCCCTAATCCACCGGGCTCGGCTCGCTGTCTTGCGGCGCGTTAAGGATAACGTGCCCTACCAGAGCCCCATGATTCTCGCCCTCGAAAGTTCCTGTGACGAAACCGCCGTCGCCCTATTTGACCCGGCGCACGGTTTGGTTGGCGAATGGATCCACAGTCAGATTGCCTTGCACGAAGCCTACGGCGGTGTCGTGCCGGACCTGGCGAGCCGCGAACATCTGCAACACTTCGGTCTGCTGCTCCGCCACGCGTTGGCTGCAGTACCGGCGGCGAGCATCACCAAAATCGCCGTTACCAGCGGGCCTGGCTTGGCGGCGTGTCTGGCGATGGGTTTGTCCGCGGCCAAGAGCCTGGGCCTGGCCTGGAGCGTGCCGGTCGTCGGGGTGAATCATTTGCGCGCGCACGCCTTCTCGCCCTTTATCGCCTTGCATGCGGCGAACCCGGCGGCGTTCGACGGCGAATTGGCAAAATTGCTCCCGCATCTCGGGCTGCTGGTTTCAGGCGGCAACACGGCGCTGTTTGTTCTTGGTGAATCGCGGCGCATCCGGCTGCTGGCCTCGACACTCGACGATGCTGCGGGCGAGGCGCTCGACAAGGGCGCCAAGCTGCTCGGGCTCGGCTATCCGGGTGGCCCGCAGATCGAGAAACTGGCTCGCGAGGGCAATCCTGCGGCCTTCGCATTTCCCAAAGCGGTGGCCCAGCGCTCGTCACTGGAGTTCAGTTTCTCGGGTCTAAAGACAAGCTTGCGCTACCAGTTGGAAAAAATGGCGCCAGAGGTGATCGAGGTTCGGCGCGCCGATCTCTGCGCAAGCTACCAGCGCGCGGTTTTCGAGTCACTCGCGCGCAAATCGAAGCTGGCCCTCGAGCGAGGTGCCTATCGCAGTTTCGGGCTGTCGGGCGGCGTGGCGAACAACCGGACCCTGCAGGCCGAATTGGAAAAAGTGGCTCGACCGCAGGGCGTCACCTTTCTTCGCGCCCAACCGCAGCACACCGGCGACAATGCCGGCATGATCGCCTTTGCCGCGTGGGCGGAGCGCGAGGCCGGCGGGGTGAACGAGACCGGCTACGCACTCGGGATCGAGCCGAGCCTGCCGCTGGCCGTGGGGTAGGGCGCGACCGCCCGCCGCCGCTACAGCTATGGCGGGCAAAAAATGCCATGCGTGGCCTCCGAAGCCTTGGCGAAGGAGGCTGGGCGCGCTGAAGATCAACAGACGGTCGAATATGTATCGTTCCGGATTGTGGGTAACACTTGTCCGTCCCTACCGCTTCAGCTTCGCCCGGAGATATGGTGCGGTCCCGCCGTCGCCCTTCGCAGGCTCAGGGCTATGGTGAGGCAAGCGGGCTGCTCTGGCGGTCTGTGGAAACCCGGGTTCATGTACCTTGAGTTTTTCGCGAAGATAGGGAGCCGTTGGACTTTTCTTCACCTTGAGCAGCCCCGCCAGCGGTCCTTGGTAGAGAATTTCCCCACCGTTCGGTCCGCCGCCCGGCCCGAGTTCGATGACATAGTCGGCTTCGGCGAGCAGATCGAGATGATGTTCGATGACGACCACCGTGTGGCCGTGGTCCACGAGATTGTGCAGCACGCGGATCAGTTTTTCGCAGTCGCTCAAGTGGAGCCCGATGGTCGGCTCCTCGAGCAGGTAGAGATTTCGCACGGCGATGTTGTGCGAGCGCTCCTTGTAGGTCTGGAGGCCCCGGGCCAGCTCGGTGACGAGCTTCAACCGCTGGGCCTCGCCCCCGGAGAGCGACGGACTGCTTTGCCCCAGGGTGAGGTAACCGAGTCCGCAATCAACCATCAGCTGGCAAACCTGCGATAGTTGGGAGTGGAAATCAAAAAAGACGGCCGCCTCGTCGAAGGACAGCTGTAGCACCTGCCCGATGGTCTTGTTTTTCCAGGTGATGTCGGACAGTTCCGGGCCGTAGCGTGAACCGCCGCAATTGTCGCAGGGCAGGTAAGAGTCGGGCATGAACGCCATCTCCAGCTTGATGCGGCCGGCACCGGAGCAGGTTTCGCAACGGCCGCCCGCCGTGTTGAACGAAAAACGGCTGGCGGTATAGCCGCGCATCTTGGCCTCGGGCAGCGAGGCAAAGAACTGGCGGATGAGATCGAAGATGCCGAGATAGGTGGCCGGGGTGGAGCGGGGCGTCTTGCCGATGGGCGACTGGTCGACCTCGATGACGGATTTGAAGCCGTTGGCTCCGCGGAGTTCCGCAAACGGAACCGCGGAGTGTGGATTGCGGAGGGCGGATTGGTCGGGTTCGAAACGGGCGAGCCGGACGAAATCCTTGCCCGCGAGTTTTGACTTCCGCTGCTTGATGGCGCAACGCACCGCCGGATCCAGGATGTCGCGGAAGAGCGTGGATTTGCCCGCGCCGCTGGGGCCACACACCATGATCAAGCGGCCGAGTGGCAGGTGGAGATCAACGGAAGTCAGATTGCGAAAGTTCACGTTCTCCAGACTAAGCCAGCCATGGTGGAGCGCGGCCTCCGGACGTGCTCTGCGGATGAAACGAGCGCGTCCGGAGGCCGCGCTCCATCTTTCAATGATGCGATACGTTCCCCGAATCGGGTGCGCGATTCCCTTCTCGAGATAAACTCCGGTGAGCGATCCCGCATTCTTTCTCAGATTGTCTGGCGTGTCGTTGGCCAGCACGGTGCCGCCATGAATGCCCGCGCCGGGACCGAGATCGATGATCCGATCGGCGCGTGCCATCACCCCATCGTCGTGTTCAACCACCAGCACGGTGTTACCCTTTTCGCGCAGGGTGATGAGGGTATCAATCAGCCGGTCGTTGTCGCGGGCGTGCAGACCGATCGACGGCTCGTCGAGAACATAAAGCACGCCGGATAGGTTGGAGCCCAACTGGGCGGCGAGGCGGATGCGCTGGGCCTCGCCGCCGGAAAGTGTCTCGGTGGGCCGGTCCATCTCGAGGTAATCCAGCCCGACCTGCCCAAGAAAACGCAGCCGCTCCTCGATCTGGGGCACAATGTCCTGCGTGATCAGCTTGCCGCGGGCATCGAGTCTCAGATTTCGCAACTGGTTCAACAATCCATCAGGGGTCAGGCGCAGAAGACTTGGCAGGGAAAGAGAGGTTTGGTGGAGCGGGTCGTCCCCGACGAGTCGCGGCTCACCGGGACGGTTTGCCCTGACTTTCAAAGGCAGTTTCACCGCCCGGGCGATGCGGTTGAGCCGCTCACCGTGACAGGTAGGGCAGAGTCTGCCATGCGAAGCGGGGTCATCGGGGTCGAAGCTGCGGAGCGCGTCGGCGACTTCCGCCGGCATCTTCTCGTCGTCATCATCCGGTCTCAGCATCCAGTCGTAAATGCGGCCGTGACCGCGGCAGGTCGGGCACCAGCCGCGGGGTGAATT
>CAZBLQ010000140.1:0-3655 GCA_964492635.1 uncultured Oleiharenicola sp. | reverse complement strand
GTGGCCAGGATTTTTTCCAGCAAGTTGCGCAGCTGGCTGGCGGAGAGCGGCGTCACGGCGCGACCGGTCTCAGGGTGGTGCTGTACGCCGAGGCGGGCGTAGAGGAGGCGCAGATATTGGGCGACCTCGGTGATGGTGGCGACGGTGGACTTCCGGGAACCGCGCGTGACTCGCTGTTCGATGGCCACGGTGGGCGGAATGCCGGTCAGCCGGTCGATGTCCGGCCGGGGCAGCTGCTCGACGAACTGGCGCGCATACGGCGACATCGACTCCATGAAGCGTCGCTGGCCTTCGGCAAAGATGATGTCGAAGGCGAGGGTGGATTTGCCCGAGCCGGAAACGCCCGTGACGACCGTGAGCTGCCGGTGCGGAACGGTGAGGGAGATATTTTTCAGGTTGTTCTCCCGGGCACCGATCAGACTCATCTCGCTGGCCACGAGCGACAGACCGGCCTGATAAGATGCCGGATCCTCCGCGGCGGTGAGCTGCAGGCCGGTGTAACCTATTAGGTTACTTGTGGCCAGGGCTTCGCGCAGAAAAGGAGAGGTGGCGGTGTCGGCGCGGGCGAGGTCCTCCGGGGTGCCCTCGGCGACGATGCGGCCGCCTTGCGCGCCCGCTCCGGGACCGACCTCGAGAATCCAGTCCGCTGATTTCAGCACGTCGAGGTTGTGCTCGATGACCACGATGCTGTGGCCGCGGTCGACGATGCGCTGGAGCACCTCCAGCAACCGTTTCACATCATGCCGATGCAGCCCGGTGGTGGGCTCATCAAGAAGCAGCAGAGCGGTTTCTTGGACTTTAGATTTTAGATTTACGATTTTGGATTGAAGGTCAGCCGAAGCGTAGTCCGAGAGGTAACGGACAAGTTTAAGCCTTTGGGATTCACCGCCGCTCAAAGTATTCAGCGGCTGGCCAAGCGGCAGGTAGCCCAAGCCGACTTCCTCGAGCGCGGCCAGCCGGTTCTGGATATCGGCATGACCGGCAAAAAGGGGCAGTGCATCGGTTATCGTGGTGGCGAGCAGATCAGCGACGGACTTGCCGTTCCAAGTGATGGCCAGCACCTCGGACTTGAAACGGCGGCCCTCGCAAATGGGACACGGCACGAAGACGTCGGACAGAAACTGCATCTCCACGCGCTCGCTGCCGAGGCCCTGGCAATGGTCGCAGCGGCCCTCGCCGCTGTTGAAAGAAAAACTCGACGCGCTGAAACCGGCTTCCTGGGCCGCGGGCACGGTGGCGTAAAGCTCGCGGATCAGTTCCCACGCTTCGCAGTACAACGCCGGATTCGAACGCGGCGTGCGGCTGAGGGGAGACTGATCGACGAGCACGACCTCGGAGAAAACCAGATCGGATTGAACCTGTTCAATCGAGGCCGGATCCTCCGTCATCAGGCTGCGCTGGGTGAGCAGGCCCTGGTGGATGACGTTGTCGAGCAAGGTGGATTTGCCTGAGCCGGAGACACCGGACAGGCACACGAGGCGCTGGAGTGGCAGCCGGAACGACAGGTTGCTGATATTGTGCTTGGTGGCGTTGGTGAAGGTGAGCCATTTGGGGTCCTTGACTGGCTCTTCGATGGTGGCCACATGCCGTCTGCTGGCCGGTATCTCGACGCGCTGGCGGCCGGAAAAATAGGCTCCGGTGATGCTGCTGCGCGAAGCGAGCATGGCGGAAACCTCACCTTGAAATACAATATTTCCCCCGCGAGCGCCGGGCTCGGGGCCGATTTCGACCACATGATCGGCGGCACGGATCATCGCCTCGTCGTGCTCGACGACGACAACCGTGTTGCCAGTGTCGGTCAACGTGCGGATGATGCCGAGGAGTCGGTTGATGTCGCGCGGGTGCAGGCCGACGGACGGCTCGTCGAGGACGAAGAGGGTGTCGACGAGCGAGGTGCCGAGGCAGGAGGTGAGATTGACCCGCTCGACCTCGCCGCCCGAGAGGGTGCGGGAGGTGCGATCGAGGGTGAGATAGCCGAGGCCCACCTGTTCGAGGTAGCGCAAGCGGGTGACGATGGAGTCTTGGGCGAGATCGCGTTGATGCACGGAAGCCGCATTCTCGCGGAATGAGCCTCCTTCGCCGAGGCGATGAAGCCCACGGGGCGCCCCGCCCACAGCAGACTGCACAAGTGTGAGAAGTTCGCTGACTGGCAATTGGTAGAGTTGCGGGAGAGTGTATCCGCGCCATTTCCAGCAAAGCGCCTCGGGCTGGAGGCGCGCGCCGTGACAGTCGGGACAGGGATTGTAAGACCGGTAGCGCGAAAGAAACACCCGCACGTGCATCTTGTAGGTCGTCTTTTCGAGGTAGCGGAAGAAGCCCTTCAACCCATACCAGTATTTCGGCCAGGCATGATCCTCGCCATTGTAGCCCGGAGAACCGTCGATCACAAAGGACTTTTGCTCCGGGGTGAGCGCGGCAAACGGAACGTTGGTCGGGATGCCCAGTTTTCGGGTAAACTTGAGCAGATCACGCTTTGATTCGCTGAAAACTTCGCCCGCAAAAGCCTTGATGGCATCATCATCGATGGAGACCGAGTGGTCGGGGATGGCGAGGCGGTAGTCGATGTCGATGACCCGGCCAAAACCGCGGCACTTTGGGCACGCTCCCAGCGGGGAGTTGAAGGAGAAAAGACCCGGGGTGGCGGCACGGAAGGTGCGGCCGGTTTTCGGCGAATGCAGCCCGCGCGAATAGTGGCCGGCCTCGGCGAAGACCTCGGTGGTACCCCGTTGCTGGCTCCCTGTTGTGCCCTGCTGGGCACACGGGGTCTGTCCAACGGCCTTCGCCGCGGCAGAGCTGCCAGCCCGGGGTTTGTCCGGGCCGTCGCCCGGCAAAAAAAGAAACACTTCTCCCTTGCCGAAGTGCAGGGCGGTTTCAGTGGCTTCGAGAAACCGGGACTTGTTGGCGTCCGCGATGGCAATCCGGTCTTGGATGACAAAAAGGTGCGCGGCGGACCTCAGCGCGGCATCGGTGTTTCCGGCGAGCAAGTCGGCAAGCTTGGCCAGATTGGACTCTGACCGGGATGAGGGCCCGCCGCCTCCATTTGGAATCAGCACCCGCGTGTACCCTTGGCCTTTGATGCTCGTGAGTATTTCCGGCCAATTTAGATTGCCCGGCTTGGCGACGCGAAAGCAGACGAGCAGTGTCGCGCCGATATGGCCGGCGAAGGTCTTGGCCCAGATGGTCTGCGGGTTGTCGTCTTCGATCCGCTCACCCGTTTCCGGATCAAAACACTGGGCGACATGGCTGAACCAGACTTTGGCAAAATCCGTCAGCTCGGTCATCGTACCCACCGTGGAACGCGAGGTCTTGACCGTGTTGGTCTGCTCGATGGCAATGGACGGGCGGATGTTCTCGATGGAGTCGACCTTGGGCTTGTCGAGCAGGTCGAGGAACTGCCGGGTGTAGGCGGAGAAGGTCTCGACGTAGCGGCGCTGGCCCTCGGCGTGAAGCGTGTCGAACACCAGCGACGACTTGCCGGCGCCGCTCAGCCCGGTGACGACGATGTATTTGCCCAGCGGCAGATCGAGGTCGAAGCCCTTGAGGTTGTTCTGGCGGACACCGCGCAGGCGGATGGACTCGGGGGCGGGTGAGATCGGCACGGGCACGGGAAGCACTGAATGATGACGAATCAGCGGAAAGCAAACCGGCGCGCGTT
>CAZBLQ010000139.1:0-10133 GCA_964492635.1 uncultured Oleiharenicola sp. | reverse complement strand
ACATTTTGCAGAAATCACCGCTGGTTCTTCAAGAAGGCTTCGACCTCATCATGCGTCCCGCAGAAGTGGAAGACGAGGGCTGGCCCTTCGCGCTGGAAAATCAGCCTCAAGTCGAGTCCGCAGCGACATTCCATGAAGGGCCGGATGCGCCTCAATCCAAGCCCGGCGTGCAGGTGGGGCCGCCCATAGGCAACACCCACCGCCTTCATGGCTGCCAGGATTTCCGCCCTGCGAGCGGCTGGGATGCTTTTCAGAAAGCGCGGCGTCGCCAGCAACTTCATGGAGCCAGATCGGCCTGCCCGGTAATCTCGCGCAATTTACCCGTGCGCCGGGCGCGGGCCGTATCCCTGCTCATGGCGGCGCCCGCCTTGACGCTTTGGGCGGGAGTAAGCCCGTATTCCGAGGCAAAGTAACCCGCGTCCGACTCGGTGACCGCAAAGGGAAGCCCACGACGATTGACGAGTTGAGTCAACGCCATGGAGACGAAAGTTCCGGCGTCCAGCCCAAGTCCCTTGAGGACAGCGTCGCTCTTCTTCTTCAGGTTACGATCTATGCGTGCCCGGATTTGAATGGTTGCCATGCCTCAGAAGTGTTCAAATCGGCTCAGGTGTCAAGGAGCGGGTGGAGGGAGTTGCCCCGGGCTCAACCCGCGCGGCAAGGTGACTTGTGCCCCTTTCGCGTAGGTGCGATGCACCGCCTTGCTGTTGTGGCCCAAGGCCAGTTGCGCGAACCGTTCGGGGAAGCCCGGCGATTATGGCTCTTTCCACCCACGCGTAGTGCTAGCAGTGCAATGATCCGAGAGCCCTCCTTCGCTCTTCGAGCTACGGAGGGCACCTTTCGCCCTGCGAAAGGTGGAGGCGCGGGGCGGAATCGAACCGCCGGATAGAGCTTTTGCAGAGCCCGGCCTTACCACTTGGCTACCGCGCCGAAGGAAAATCGGGCCGCAACTTGGGTCAAAACCTCTGGTTCCGCAAGAACTGAAATTCCCCCGCGATTCAAGCCAGCCGGTTTACCCACGAAACATACGAATTACATAAAACGTGAGAAAGATTTTTAACCACGGATTTCACAGATGGCACGGATAGACCAATCAAGGAGAATTTTGCCCCTATCCGGCCTTTATCCGTGTCATCCGTGGTCAATTCCGTCTGTATAGATCCTGCCGCTGCATTCAGGCTAGACTCCCGCCACCGGTTTACGGTTAATCCCGCATGGCCTGCACCGTATTCACCATCGCCAACCAGAAGGGCGGCGTCGGCAAGACCACCACCGCGATCAATCTCGCGGCCGCCCTCGCCGAGCAGAAGGTCCACACCCTCGTGGTGGACCTCGACCCGCAGGCCAACGCCACCAGCGCCCTCGGCATCGAGAAGCAGGAGGGCAAGAGCCTCTACGGCCCCTTGCGCGGCGAGGGCAGCGCCTTCGAGATGCTCACGCCGACCGAGTGGCCCCACCTCGCGATCATCCCGTCCGAGGTCGACCTGGCCGCCATCGAAATCGAGCTGGCCCAGCAGGAAAACTACCTGATGCGCCTGCGTTCCGTGCTCGAGCCCTTGCGCAACTCCGGCGGCTATCGCGCCATCATCATCGACTGCCCGCCCGCGCTGGGCATGCTGTCCATGAACTCGCTCGCCGCCGCCGACCACCTGCTCATCGCACTCCAGTGCGAATACATGGCCTTGGAAGGTCTCGGGCAGATTCTCAAGGTGGTGGACCGGCTCAAGAAAGCCGGCGTCAATCCCACCCTCGACATCGGCGGCATCGTGATGACGATGTACGACAGCCGCATCAACCTGGCCAAGCAGGTGGTGGATGAGGTGCGGCAGCACCTGCCGGACAAGATTTTCGAAACCCTCATCCCCCGCACGGTACGGCTGAGCGAGGCGCCGAGCTTCGGCAAGCCCATCTTCGTTTACGACCCGCACGGCGCCGGCGCGACCGCCTACCATGCCTTGGGAAAAGAGGTCGTGAAACGGTTCGCCCTGAAGGATGATGGGGCGGCGTAGAAGAGAGATTTTAAAATTGGTAGGGGCCGTTGCCCTCAACGGCCCGGGCGCTGCCAGCCAGCTCTCGCTTGCGATTTTGACGTCTAACTGCTCACTGCTGACAGCTCACTTCAGATGCTCACCACGCTGAACAAATATTACGCCGCCTTCACTGTCGGCCTGCAAAGCAACCTGGTTTACCGGGTGAACTTCGCCGTGCGGGGTTTCTTCTCCTTCTTCCACCTCGTGGTGGTGTTCATCCTGTGGAGCGCCGCCTACGCGGGCAATTCCTCCATCGGCGGGTTCAGCTTCGGCCAGACCCTGACCTACTTCGTCGCCCTCATCGTCGTGCAGTTCATGATCGGTGCCTTCAACGAGGACTATCAGATCAGCGAGGAAATCCGCAACGGTCTCATCAACCAGTTCCTGCTCAAGCCCGTCAACTATTTTGGCTACCGCTTCAGCATCTATGTTTCGGCCCGGCTCGTCACGGGACTGCTCATCATCCTGCCGGTCCTGATCACGTTTCCCCTGCTCAAGGATTACCTGGTGCTGCCCCACGAGTGGTGGCGGTTCGCCCTCGGCCTGCCGGCGCTGGTCATGTCCGCGCTCATCCAGTTTGGCATCGCCTACTGCTTCGGGATGCTGAGCTTCTGGTTCTTGGAAATCCAGGGGTTTGTGATTCTCTCCATGGCCATCGAGTCGGTGCTCGGTGGCCAGATCTTCCCGCTGGATCTGCTGCCGGGTGGACTCTTCCGGCTTTCCCAGTTTCTGCCCTACTACTACCAGATGTATTTTCCCGTGGCCATTTTCACCGGCCGCCTCTCCGACCCCGCCGCCATCGTCACCGGCCTCGGCATCCAGTTCGGCTGGGTCGTCGTGATCCTCGCCTTGGGCCAGTTGCTCTGGCAACGCGGCCTCCGCCTGCACACCGCCGTCGGCGGCTGACAAACTTTTTTAACCACTAATGAACACTGATCGGACACTAATTCCAGAAGTCGCCGGGCAAAGAACACCCGGAAGAACCTTTCAGATTATCAACCACAGAGGCACAAAGGCGCTGAGCTAAATTCCAAATCCTTATCTTTGTGTCTCTGCGTCTTTGTGGTTCAAATCATCCGTGCCAATCCGTGAAATCCGTGGTCAAAATCTCTTCTGCCCTTTCGGTGTATTCCGTGTGTTCCGTGGGCCAACTGCGTTGAGATTTCACCCATGACCCTCGCCCATTACGCCCGCATCTGGCTCACCTCCGCCCGTTATTCCATCGTGCGGACGCTGATGTTCCGCGGCGATTTTCTCGTCTGGTCGCTGGTGGAGCTGTTCTGGATGTCCGTCAACCTGCTGATGATCTCCGTCATTTACCGGCACACCAGCACGGTCGCCGGCTGGAGCAAATATGAGATGACCCTGCTCGTCGGCACCTCGATGCTGATCCAGCGTTTCCTGATGGGGTTTTTCTGGAGCAGCATTTTCGAGATGGGCCGCAACATCCGCAGCGGGCATTTTGACTTCTTTCTCGCGCAGCCGGGCAACCTCATGTTCATGGCCACCACTCGAAAGCTCGACCCCGACGGGCTCGTCAATTCCCTCGTCGCCGGCGCCGTGGTCGTCTATTCGGCGCGCCAGCTCGGCCTGCACCCCAGCGCGGCCGACCTGATGTTCTACGCCTTCATGGTGGTCTGCGGGGTCGCGATTCATTACAGTATTCTGGTGCTCAGCATCGCGCCCACCTTCTGGATCACCAGCGCCCAGGGCATTGAGGGCAGTTACTTCACCCTGAGTGAATTCTCGCGGCTGCCCCGCGAGGCGTTCCGCGGCCTGGCCAATGTGGTGTTTGTCTGGCTGCTGCCGGTGGTCGTGGTGAGCAACACTCCTGCCAGCACCCTGATCCACGGTTTCAAAGTGGAAAATGTCCTCTGGCTTGCCCTCATTACCGCCGTCTGGCTGGGCGCCGCGGTTTTTGTCTTCAACCGCGGACTCCGGCGCTATTCGAGCGCCAGTTCCTGAACCATGACCGCCGACCCCCATCTGGCCGCCCTGCAAAAACGTCTCGGCTACGAGTTTCGCGAACCCGCGTTGCTGCTCGAAGCCCTGACCCACGGCTCCTACCTGCAGGAAAATCCGGAAGCCGGTTCACACAACCAGCGGCTCGAATTTTTGGGTGACGCGGTGCTGCACTTTGTCATTACCGATACGCTGTTCCGGCAATCCACCACCGAGCGCGAAGGCGTGCTCAGCCGTCGCCGGGCCATTCTTTCCAAGGGGGTGTTTCTGACCCAGATGGCCCGCGATCTCGGCCTCGATGTGTGTCTGCGGCTCAACAAGAGCGAGGACGAGGCTGGCGGCCGCGGTCGGGCGTCCATTCTCGAGGATGCCTTCGAGTCCCTGGTCGGCGCCGTCTATCTGGACAGCGATCTGCCCACCACCCAGCGACTCGTGTTGACCTGGTATGGGCCATTCGCCGAGCGCCTCTCGCTGGCCGAGTATGCCGAAAATCCCAAGGGACGCCTGCAGGAGCTGGTTCAGCCTGCGCACGGCAACACCGCCCTGCACTACGAGGTGGTGGCGACCACCGGCCCGCGCCATGCCCGGGTCTACGAGGTCGCAGTCCATTTGACCGGCAAAAAACTTGGCACCGGCCATGGTTCCTCGAAGAAGATTGCGGAGGAAGAGGCCGCCCGCGCGGCTTTGACCACGCTGCGGGAGAGGGAGCGTGGCGTTGATTCGTAAATGGAGGCGGGGTGCCCTCATCCCGCGAGGCACTTGCCTCGAAGATTGAAACCAGCGGGGTGAGGGCACCCCGCTTCCAAAAGGAACCGCTCCCAAAGCGCTACCAAGCTTCCAGGCGCCACGGGAAAGTTTGGGGTGGATTCTTCCCGGCGCCCCGAATGACAATCAGAGGTTAACCGCATGTCGTCCGCTCCTGTTTCCCGCACCAAGATCACTGGCGTCTGTCCGCCGGCCCGGGCTTATGCGCTCGCCACCCTCGTGCTCCGGCATCCCGCACCCGTCTGGCTCGTCGTGCTGGAGGAGGCCCAGCAGGCCGATGCACTCGCGGAGGACCTCGCCCTCTTTCATCACGCCGCCAGCCCTGGGCAACCTCTGGAGATACTGGGATTCCCCGAGGCGCAGACCGACAATCGCGAGATGCGCGAGGCCTTCAACGCCGCCAGCGACCGCCTCGGCGTTCTGAGCCGGCTGCGCGGATTAAAGAATATGGGCCGGGTGCGCTCTGGGCTCCTTAGCCTTGGCGACGGAGGCCCACTCGGCGAAAAAGATGCCGGCGGGGTGAGGGCACCCCACCCCCACGATTCCACGCTGCTCATCCTCACGACCCCGGCCGCCTTGCTTCAACCGGTGCCGCTCCCGGCGGATTTTGCCGCGCGGGAGATCGAACTGCGCCCCGGCCACAGCCAGCCGTTCGCGGCTCTGCAGAGGCTCTTGCAGACGTTTGACTATGATTGCGAGGCGGTCTGCGAGGCACCCGGCCAGTACGCGGTGCGCGGCGGCATTGTGGATGTCTACCCCATTACGGCGCATCAGCCTTACCGGCTCGATTTCTTTGGCGACACTCTGGAGGAAATCAGGGCGCTCGATCCCGTCAGCCAACGCTCGGGTGGGACCGTCGCGGGCATCACCCTCACTGCCGCGCCCAAGTTGCATACCTCGAGCGCGGAATCCTCGCTCCTGGATTATTTGCCGCCGGCGACCCACGCCGTCCTGCTCGAGCCCCGGGCGCTGGAGGAGTTGTTCGACACCTTGGCCCCGGAAGGTGGTAGGGCGGGACCGTTGGACCCGCCGCAATTGGCCCACGGCGCGCCCAGCGGTCGCGCCCTACCCTTTTTAGGTGCGCTGTCGCAGGGCTGTGCCCGCTTGTTCGGACTGAGCGACCTCGATCTGGCGAGCCAACTTTTCGACGATGTGGCTGGAGAGGAAACCTGGGATACGGAATCACTCTCCCATCATCGCAACATTCCGGCCGAACATCTGCTGGCCCATGAGCGTTTATCGGTGGAGGATGACGCTCGCCGGCAGTTCCTTGAAAAGGTGGCGGCCTGGCAACGTGAGGGCTACGCGGTGGACTTTGTGGTGTCCAAGGAAGGTGAGGAACAGCGCATTCGCGAACTGCTCACTAAGGATGCCGTCCTCAAGAAACTCAAGCCCCGCTACCTGCGCGGAGCCTTGACCGAGGGCTTTCGGGTTGCGTTTCGGGCAGCCGGTGGGAGCGAGCTTGCTCGCGACTCTACCCCATCAGTCGCGAGCAAGCTCGCTCCCACAAAAGGCCCCGCCGGCCACATCGTGGTCAGCGAGACGGAGATTTTCGGCCGGCGCCGGCAGCGACGCACGCCGGCCCGGCGCGCGCTGGCCGCGCAGTCGGCCGTTGATCAACTGCTGGATTTCTCGGAGCTGGTGGAAGGCGATTTTGTTGTGCATCTCTCGCACGGTATCGCGCTTTATCGCGGATTGACCAGGCTCGAGACAGGCGACGGCATCCGCGAGGTCATCTCGCTGGAATTCGACGACAAGGTGACCCTGCATGTTCCGCTGCAGGAATCCCACCTCATCAGCCGCTATGTCGGCCTGACGAAAATCAAGCCCCAACTCGGCCGGGTCGGCTCGGGTCGATGGGAAAAGGCACGGCAGGCCGCCGAACACGCCACCCTCGATCTCGCGGCCCAGTTGCTGGAAATCCAGGCGAAGCGCGAGGCGCAGCCCGGCCATGCGTTTCCCGGGGACAACGACTGGCAGAAGGAATTTGAGGCGGCGTTCCCCTTTGTCGAAACCCGCGACCAGGCCAAGGCCATCGTCGAGCTCAAAGCCGACATGGAGCGCACGCGGCCGATGGACCGGCTGCTGTGCGGTGACGTGGGCTATGGCAAGACGGAGGTGGCGATCCGCGGGGCGTTCAAGGCGGTCATGGGCGGCCGGCAGGTGGCGGTGCTGGTACCCACCACCGTGCTGGCGCAGCAGCACCTGAACACTTTTCGCGAGCGCATGGCCGGTTATCCGGTGGCCGTCGAAATGATCAGCCGGTTCCGCACGCCGAAGGAGCAGGACCAGATCCTCGCTGCCGTGGCCGAGGGAAAGATCGACATTCTCATCGGCACCCACCGGTTGATCCAGGACGACATGAAGTTCAAGGACCTGGGTCTCGTCATCGTGGACGAGGAGCAGCGCTTCGGGGTGAAACACAAGGAGGTCTTCAAGCGCTGGCGGGCGCATGTGGACATGCTGTCGATGAGCGCGACGCCCATCCCCCGGACACTTTACCTGGCGCTCACCGGGGCGCGCGACCTGAGCACGATTGAAACCGCCCCGGCGAACCGGCTGCCGATCCAGACCATCGTCAAGAATTACGACGAGAAACTCGTGATCGAAGCCATCCGGCATGAGGTGAGGCGCGGCGGACAGGTCTTCTACCTCCACAACCGGGTCATGAGCATCGCCCTGGTCGCAAAACGGCTGCGGGAGCTGCTGCCTGACCTGAGCATCGGCGTCGGCCACGGCCGCATGGGCGAGGCTGACCTGGAGGAAATGATGACTGATTTCGTCGCCGGAAAATACCAGGTGCTCGTCTGTACGACCATCATCGAGTCGGGCCTCGATATTCCCAATTGCAACACGATCATCATAGAGGGAGCGGACCGGTTCGGGCTGTCGCAGCTTTACCAACTGCGCGGGCGGGTTGGCCGGTTCAAGCACCAGGCTTACGCCTACCTGCTGTTGCACCGGCACACCCGGTTGCTCGACCTTGCCCGGCAGCGGCTCAGTGCCATCCGCCAGCACAACCAGCTCGGCGCCGGCTTCCGCATCGCGATGCGCGACCTTGAGCTGCGGGGCGCGGGCAACCTGCTCGGGGCTGAGCAGAGCGGACATATCGTGGGGGTCGGATTTGAGCTTTACTGCCAGTTGCTCCGGCAAAGCGTGGCGCGGCTCAAGGGCGAGAAGCAGGCGTCGCTGGTCCGCGCCAGCGTGAAGCTGGATTTTGTATTCGTCGGCGAAGGCGCCGAGACCGCCCGGGCGGAAGCCACGGACAGTTTCACGGCCTTGAAGCAGGCCGAACGCATCGAGGGCGAAATCGAAAAAATCCAGGCCCGGCTGCCGGCGGCCTACATCGGCGAGACCCGGCTGCGCATCGATTTTTATCGCCGGCTGGCCATGGTGGAAAACCCGGCGCGGGTGAGGCAGATCGAGGGGGAGCTGCGCGATCGTTTCGGCAAGTTTGGCCAGGAGGTTCGCGCCCTGCTGCTGGTCACTGAAATCCGCGCCCGGGCGGAACAAAAGGGCGTATTATCCGTCGAAAGTGCAGGCAACCGCCTGAAGTGCCTGCGCAACTCGGGCCGCCGTGACGACTTCATCCAGCTCAGCAGCCGCTTTCCCCGCTTGACCGCCCCCACCCCCCTTGCAAGGTTGAAAGAAGTAATTACTTTTCTACAAAATCTTCCCGCTAAATGAGTCTCCGAGATCGCCGCCTATTTCCCATCGCCCTGATCGCCTCCGCGGTTTTCTTGATTCTGGCCAGTGTCCGCGGCCAGACTGCCCAGCAGGTTCAGGACAATCTCAACCTGCGCTATGCCAACGGGATAGCCGCCATTGCCGAGGACCATGTGATCACCGTCGACGACATCCGGCGCGAAATCGGACCTTTGATCCCGGAAATCCAGCGCCAGAGTCATAACGAGAAAGAGTTCAACGAAAAGCTCGAATCCCTCCAGGAAGACGTGGTGCAAAACCTCATCGACCGCGTGTTGATTGTGAAGGAATTCTACAAGGACGAGAAGCACAAGGTGCCGGCGAGTTACGTGGATAACCAGGTCGCCGAGACGATCATTTCGCAGTTCGACGGCGACCGGAGTAAATTCCTCGCCTACCTGCGCTCCCGCGGCATCTCGCAAAAGGACTACCGCAAGGAACAGGAGGAGGATATGATTTACGGCTATATGCGGCAGCAGCAGTCGAAGTCCGCCAGCACCGTCAGCCCGGTCAAGATCGAGGCATTCTACAAGGAGAACAAGGAGCGCTTCTATCAGGAGGACAGCGTGCACCTGCGCCTGATCCAGCTCACCCGCTCCCCGGAGGATACGGATGATACCCTGCGCACCAAGGCCGCCGAGATCATCGTGCAATTGACCGCCGGCACGGACTTCGCCGAGCTGGCGCGGCAATACAGTCAGGATTCCCGCAAGAGCAAAGGCGGCGACTGGGGCTGGTTGCGTCGTTCAGACTTGCGGAAGGAGTTCAGCGAGGTCGTCTTCGCCCTCGAGAAAGGGCAGCACAGCGAACCCCTGATCATGCCGGAGGGCGGCTTCATTCTGTTTGTGGAGGAACGCAAGCACGCCGGGACTCTGTCGCTCGACGAGGTGCGCCCTGATATCGAAAAAGCCCTGGTCCAGCAGAGTGCCCGCCAGACCACGGAGCGCTGGCTCGAAAAATTGCGCCGCAACGCCTACGTAAAGCACTTCTGAGTGCGCGACTCGCGGGCCAGCGGGTGAAAGCACCGGGGCCCATGAGCGAAGAAATCTACCAGCCGCTGCGATTGAAGGACCTCGCCGTCGGCGAGCGTCCGCAGGAGCGTCTGGAAAAACTCGGGCCCGCCGCGCTGAGCGATGCCGAACTGCTCGCCATGCTGCTCCGGAGCGGCAGCCGGGGTCACAACGTTCTGGTGGTGGCCCAGCGGCTGATCGCCGAGGCGGGCTCCTTTGCTGCACTCGTGCAATGGTCCGAGACCGACTTCCGCCGGCTCAAGGGCATTGGCCGCGTCAAGGCGTTGCAACTTATCGCCGTGATGGAAGTCGCCCGCCGGGTGCTGGCCAAGAGCGACGAGATTGCCCTGCCTTTCAATCGGCCGGACCTGGTCCTGCAGCATTTTTCTCCGCAGATTTCCGGACTGGCCGTCGAGAAATTCTGGGTGCTCTGCCTGAACCGCAAGAACCGGTTGATCAAGCAGGTCGAGATCACCTCCGGCACGGCCACCAGCAGCCTCGCCCACCCGCGGGAGGTTTTTCGCGCGGCCATCCGGCATGGCGCCACTGCGGTGGTGTGTGTGCACAATCACCCGAGCGGCGACCCCGCCCCGAGTGCGGCCGATGTGCAGGTGACGCGGCAGTTGCGCGATGCCGCCAAGGCGGTCGACATCGAGCTGCTTGA
>CAZBLQ010000138.1:3300-10180 GCA_964492635.1 uncultured Oleiharenicola sp. | reverse complement strand
TGAACGAGCCGCCGGAGAACACGGCGCTGTTGAGCGCGGAGAACTTGTTGTCGCCGGTCGGGATGACCTTGCCGAAGAATTTGCGGAAAATCTCGGGGTGCTCACGGAGACCCTCGGTGGAGTTGCAGAAAATCACGCCCTGTTTCGCGACGAGTTCCTTGATGTTTGAGTAGGCGGCCTCGCTGTCGAACTGGGCCTCGACGCCGGCAAGGAACTTGCGCTCCTGTTCGGGAATGCCGAGCCGTTCGAAGGTTTTCTTGATGTCATCCGGCACCTCGTCCCAGGTGCGCTTGGGCTTCTGGCCCTGTGAAAGGTAGTAGCGAATCTTGTCGAAATTGATGCTTTCGAGGTCCTTGGTCGCCCAGTGCGTTGGCATTGGTTTCGAGAAGAAGGTCTTCAGCGCGTTGAGGCGAAACTCGAGGATCCACGGCGCCTCTTTCTTGACCGAACTGATGTAGCGGACGGTGTTTTCGGTCAGGCCGGTGCCGGCGTCGAAGGCATAGTCGACCTTGTAACTGAAGTTACCGGCGGACTGGTCGATGCCGACGACGGGATTTTCCGTCGCGGCGGTCTCAATTTCAACGGGTGGTTTCATGCGGCAAGAAGGGTTCAGGCGGTGGCGAGTTCTTTTTTGACCCAATCATAGCCCTTGGCCTCAAGTTCAAGGGCGAGGGACTTGTCGCCGCTCTTCACGAGTCGGCCGTCATACATGACATGGACGAAGTCGGGCACGATGTAGTCCAGCAGGCGCTGGTAGTGGGTGATGAGCAGCACGCCCAGATTGGGGCCGCGCATGGTGTTGACCCCATCGGCGACGATGCGGAGCGCATCGATATCGAGGCCGGAATCGGTTTCGTCCATCAGCGCGATCTTGGGTTCAAGCATCGCCATCTGAAGGATTTCGCAGCGTTTTTTCTCGCCGCCGGAGAAACCTTCATTGACGGAGCGGGCGGTGAATTTCCGGTCGATCTTGAGGAGGTCCATCTTGCTGTAGAGTTTCTTGTAGTAACCGCTGGCGTCGAGTTCCTCGCCTTCGGCCATGCGCGCCTGCACGGCGGCGCGGAGGAAATTGGCGATGGAGACACCGGGGATTTCACTCGGATATTGGAAGGCGAGAAACAGGCCGCTGCGGGCGCGTTCGTCGGGTTGCATGGCCAGCACTGACTGGCCACCCAACAAAACATCGCCGCCGGTGATTGTGTAGTCAGGGTGACCGGCGATGGCCTTGGCGAGAGTGCTTTTGCCGGTGCCGTTTGGACCCATGACGGCGTGTACCTCGCCCTGCTTGATCGTGAGGGTGAGGCCCTTGACGATGGGCTTGTCGCCGATGCTGATGTGAAGGTCTTTGATTTCGAGTTGGCTCATGGAAGAAGGCTGCCGGTGGTTGGCGGTAATCGGGAGGCGGCGACTCAGTTGATCCCGTGCGGGTTGTTGGCGGCCCGGCCCCGGAAAGTAAGCTCGATTGTGCTGGCGTCAAAACCTGGTGGCAGCAGTTCATGCAGACGTTTCATGGTCTCGGGGGGCAGGTCGACGTCGTGGATTTCGCCGGTGGTTTCGTCGTGAAAATGGGCGTGTTCGGACAGGTTTGGACAATAACGGGTCGGTGCGCGCTCAAGGTTCACCTGACGGATCAGGCCGCACTGTACCAGGGTTTCGAGGCAGTTGTAGACAGTCGCGAGCGAGATGGTCGGCATCTGCGCCTTAACGCGGGCAAAAATCTCGTCGGCGGTCGGGTGATCGCGTTTGGCGAGGATGACCTTGAGCACTACTTCGCGCTGCGGTGTCGGGCGCACATCGCATTTTTTCAGTCGCTGGCAGAGCGTGGCGTGGCTTTCAGCGGGGTGAGGCATAAGGATGGTCGGACACAACAAACCCCAATGGGACTGGGTTTCAAGTAGGAATTAGAATAATTCTAAACATAACGGCATGTAATTATATAATAGTATCTTCCGCTGTCATAAAATCAACTCTGCCAGCACCAATGCCATGGTTCATAGCCGATCCCATGCCGATTGTGCGGTGGGTAGGAAAGATGAAAACCGAAGCGGGTCGCGTTCTTTTTCAACCAGTGAAACGCAGGGGTCTGGGCAAAATGTTCATCCAAGTCTGGATCGTCGGGTGAGCCGATGTCGAGCGCGCGGCCGGTATGGTGTTCGCTGCAACCCGGCGCGGCCACGGTTCGCAGAATGTCCCGGATCGGTTGCCCCGCGAGCAGTTTCTCCCGGACAATCTGGGCCTGCCGGGTGATGCGGCGAAAACCGGAAATAGGCAACAGTTCGATGCGGTCTTCGGCCGCTGCAGTTTTCATTCGGCGCCATGCGGCGGCGGCACCGGGTGCGAGCTTGATCAATCGTCCGTCGGGATTACGACCGATGGGGACGAGCACCTTCGCTTCGTGCTGCAACGGCATGTGCCACGCCTCTGCGTAGTCGGCGGGGATGCCGAGACTTTTCCATAGTTTCTGAATTCTGGTCGGGTGCTTCATGGTGAAGTTGCTTTCAGGTCGCCACGAAAAACCGGACCCTAAAAAAACTTAAAAACCCGTCACGGTCATATTTCTTGCGGCCAGAAAATCAGGCATCTTTCCCGGCGAGCCAGCGTTCGGCCTCGATGGCGGCCTGGCAACCCATGCCCGCGGCAGTGATGGCCTGGCGGTAATGATGATCGGCGCAATCACCGGCGACATAGATGCCGGGCGTCTTCGTTTTCACCTGGCTGTGGTCAGCCGGCACAAAGTAACCTTGCTCATCGGTATCAGCCGCATTTTTGAACGGTCCGGTGTTCGGCTCGTGGCCGATGGCGATGAAGATGCCCTTGGCGGCGATGACGGACTCTGCGCCGGTCTTGACGTGCTTGACCTTAATGCCACTGACCGCGCCCTCCTTCACGCCCATGACTTCGACCGGCACACTGTCCCAGACAGGCTGGATCTTCTCGTGGGCCAGGACGCGTTCGACCATGATCTTCGAGGCGCGCAGGGTATCGCGGCGATGCACGAGGTAAACCTTGCTGGCGAAACGGGTGAGGAACAAAGCCTCCTCGGCCGCGCTGTCACCCCCACCAATGACCACCACGTCCATCTTGCGGTAGAACGCGCCATCGCACGTTGCGCAGGTGGTCACGCCTTTGCCGCCATAAAGTTCCTTCTCCCCGGGTATGCCCGTCAGGCGCGGGGATGCGCCGGTGGCGACAATGACGGTCTTCGCCTGGATATCGCGGTCCGCGAGCTTGAGGGTGTAAGGCCACTTCGACGTATCGAGCCCCTGGACCGAGCCGCTCTCATAGCGCGTGCCGAATTTCTCCGCCTGCTTGCGCAGATTCTGCATCAGTTGGAAGCCGTCCACCCCCTCGGGGAAACCCGGGAAATTCTCGACCTCGGAGGTGGTGGTAAGCTGGCCGCCGGGCAGCACGCCTTCCAAGACGAGTGGCTGCAGGCTGGCGCGGCCGGTATAGATGGCGGCGGTCAAACCGGCGCAGCCGGTGCCGACGATGACGACATTTTCAACACGGGAAGACATGATAGAATATGCCCAAAACAGAGAGCATAGAGTCTGCGAACTGCAACCTTGGACATGAATCTGTTTCGGTGGAGGCGATTTTGTGAGCAAATTTACAAAAACTCACGCGGCGCTTGCCGAGCTTTCAGCCTCGCGTGGTTGTATTGAAAAGGGAGAATGGCCGGACAGCTTCACTCATTACATATCGCCAAAGTTCAATGACACTGTGCTTGCGCCCGACTTGCGTTTCGCGAGACGGAAAGAGTGACTCAGAACCAATGCGGCATATCCGGGTCCGACAACGTCACTGGTGGCCTATGGCGGGTTCGAGCCGGCTCCCGCGAAATTACGGGGTGGCCATATGCTCCGGATCTCGGACGCCACCGAGCATTCCCCGGCATGATCAGTGCGCCGGCACCTGGGCGTGCAGGAGGGTGAGTCTCAGCTCGTCGCGGGAGAAAGGTTTGCCGAGCAGGGTCGTGACTCCCTCGTCTTGGAGAACGGAGCGGACATACGACTCAAAGCGGCCGCTCATGACGGCGATGGCCGGAGGTTCCTTCTGCTTTTTGAGGGCTCGGATCAATTCGATGCCATCCATGACCGGCATGTTCAGATCGGTGAGGACCAGTCCAATCCTCCCGGGGTGTTTCGCTATCTGGCTGAGTGCCTCGACTCCGTTGGCCGCCTCCAGTACCTCATAGCCCAGCTTGCGTGTGGCCAAGCAGACAAAGGCGCGCACGGCGTCATCGTCATCAACGACCAGCAGGTGGCGGACATCGCCGGACGGACCCGCTCGGGCGAACGGGGGTAGGGTGGCGACCGCCGCTGGTTTGCTGATCAGCCGGCGCAAATTTATCATGTCCATGGCCTCGCTTGAGAGCAATTGCAGTGCCACTAATTGGTCCGGCGTCAGCTCGCGTGGCTGGCGGTCGAGCACGCAGAGTGTACCGATGGAGTGACCCTCGGGGGTGACCAAAGGTGCCCCGGCATAGAAATAAAAACCGCCCTTGACCACCAAGGGCAGCCGATTGAAGCGCTGGTCCAGCCGGGCGTCCGGCACCAGAAAAATGCGGCTGCTGCGAACGGCGTGGCTGCAAAACGACTGATCCCGGGACATCTCGGTAACATCGAGACCCAGTTGGGCCTTGAACCAGCAGCGGCCGGCTTCCACGAGGTTCAAGGCCGCGGCCGGCGTGTTGCACTTGTGGGCGACGAGGCGGACGATCTCGTCGAACTGTCTTTCCGGCGGAGTATCAACAATGCCGTAGCTGTGCAAAACAGCCAGTCGCGCATTCTCGGAATCTTCGTCAATGACGGGAGTGAGGGCCACGAGAATAAGTTTTGCGGAAATTACCGGTGGCCACTCCGGCGACAAACCTTTAATTAATATTTCTGATTGGGAAATCGCCATGAATTGGCATGAACAAGCACATCCGCGAGAAGATGTCACCGGCACGCGGGATAAAACATGCTAATACCTGATGTCGCGGCGCACTTCCGTTTCTACTCAAATCACTGGGTTCTGGGTGATTCAGTCGGTCCGGCCGTGCATTTCATTCCTCCGCTTGCGGGGGAAAATCCGCGGCCGGCAACGCGCTGACTCATCGGCCGACGGCAACAACCCGCTTCAATTTACCGTGCTGGATCTGGCCGGTCATCCCTTGGGCTTCTCCGCGGGTGGAATGGGCGGGGCCTTCCCGTCCGTTCGGCCGGAGGCTTGCTCGAGGTATTCCTTCACTTCCAGTGGGCCAAGTTTTACCTGGCCCTCCTGCATTTGCCGCTTGGTGATCGTGGCCGGCTCGGGCATGTCGTGCCCAAAATACCTGCCGGCGTTCAGTATTAGCCCGGGCAGCGTGTCGGGCATGGAGACGCCCTGCGCATCCACGGTCATCTTCGAGCGCCAAAGCAGTTTGCGCTCGCCCCGGACCCCCGCCAGATAGTCGTAGGCCGATGCGACCGCATAGTAACAGTTGGCCCGGGACTCCTCGTAGAGCTGCCGGATTTTAGGATCACGCTGGAGGAATAACTGTAGCGGTCCCATGGCGGACATCATCGGTGCAAGGTCCGGCGACGCCATGGCCTTCATTTCATCCTGCCGATCCTGTTGTTCGAGCACCTTTTTCAGCTCATTGGCAAATTTGCTCCCACCGACGAGGGTGGCGCGGCTGAGCAGGTTCTTGTGGCCCGCGTCAATAAAAGCCGTTCCTGCCACCTCGACTGAGCCTTTGTCGAGGTTGTTGTGTGAACCCCAATGATAGATGATCAACAGGCTTGGTGGGTGTTGGGGTGAAGCGGGCAGGTAACCGTTGACCGCCAGCGCCCGCTTCATGCTGTCCTCCAGTTCGGCCGCGGACGGCTGCTTCTCGTCAGCTTCGCCATGCCCCTCCATGCGGTAGCCGCCCGGTTGCGTGACATAGTAGGCCGGATTGTTGCGTGATACTGGCGGGTGTTTCTTTCCCTCGTCGGTCATCTCCGTTATCACAGTCTGGTCGACCAGCGGATTTTTCTGAAATGCCCTGGGGAGAAGTGAAAACACGAACTGCCCTTCGCTGGACTCGGGTTTTACCGGCGGCTTCTGCACAGGTGGTGGCAATCCGGTGGCCCAAGCCACCGGAAGCAACAGCAGGCAGGTGCCACTGGAGCGCAGGAGTAGGGTCAGCCGGCGTCGCATTCTTGCGAGACAATGGGGCATAATGATGGCTTCAGCAAGCCGAGGGCTTTATCCAATCGACCGCGCCTGCGACCTTGCGCCATGCCGGTCGGCTTGCCCTATACATTATAACCGCTTCTGTGTGCCATCACGAATGCTTCAGTGTGCGAAAAGGTGAAGTATTTCCGATGGCTGCGGTGTTATATTTGGTAGCTATGAAAATCCGTGACCTTGTTCTGGCAGCCTCGCTCCTTGCGTTCATGGCCCAAGGGGCCGGCGCGGCTTCGCCTTCCACTCCCGACAAAACGGCTCCTGATGCCAAACCGGCTGCAGTCGTGGCTGACACCCCGGAGTCCGCTCTCAAACAGGCCATGGCCGCTGACGCGGTCCGGCAAATCATGGGCCAGCCGCTGGACATCAGGCCCATGAAGGCGCCGAATGGGAAGGCCGAGATCTGGGTTTATACACGCGAGAGCAACCGACACGTGGAACGCGTGCAAATTGCCACTATCCCGATCACGACCACGATCGTGGGGTCAGACGGCGTCGCCCGTCAGCAGACGATCGGCCAGGACATCAAGTTTGGCGATCTGCACTGTGTCACGCAGGACACCGTTGAAGTGCTCATGTTTAACGACCATTATGTGACCCACAAAGTCACCCGCCGGGAATTGAAATCATACAACTGACCCGGCGGAGTCGTCAGCCTGAAGAGGCCTGAATCACGGTTGGA
>CAZBLQ010000138.1:0-3200 GCA_964492635.1 uncultured Oleiharenicola sp. | reverse complement strand
ACGTCCCGCCCGCCTGCGTCTTCGATTTGAAAAAATAGGGCAGCCGGAAAATCCGGGCGGCCGGCAGTCCCCAGGCAGAGCCGTCCTCGATTTGCAGTTTGTTCCAGTCGAGATTGACAAACGCTCCGGAAAACAGGGTCGGTGAGTCGGCAATTTCGCGCGTGATCGTGTCCACTCCATCGGTCCGGAATGCCAGATTGGCAAACTGGACCAGCGCGAAAATGCCCTCGGCATAGGCGCGCTCGTCGTCTTCCGTGAAACCCGCCGTCTGCGCCCGCGTTTTTGCCGCAGTCATCTGCTCTTCGGAAAAGCGCGCGATAAACATATACGACAGGCCGGGATTCTTGTTCCCCCTCTCGCGGAGCCGCAGTTCGATCTCGCCCATCGGGGCCAGCCCGTGAACGAGGTAGTCGCGGGTGGCCAGCACGCGGGCATTGACTTCCTTGACTTCGGCGGAGCCGGGGAAGGGGCCGAAAGTCCGGAGTTGAAGCGCCGCCGGTGCCTGTGGAAAAGCATACTCATGTCCGGTATCGGTCTTCAGCGACGTTTGAAACAGGCTCAACAGGCCGAGGCCGGATCCCGGTTTGGAGCTTGCCTCGTGGTCGGTCAGCGTGACGGACCGGAATTCGGCGAGCCATTGCCGTGCCACAGTACCCTCCTGAATGGTGAACAGCACCGTGATCGTGTCGCCGGGCCGGGCCTCCGTCGCGGCGCCGGCCAGATCAAACCCGTCGAGGGCAATCGAGTGCGATTTGGCAAATTGCACCACACTGGGAAACGGTTGGACCCCGGGCGGCTTCGGTGGCTCGGTCACCGGCAAGGCCGACATTGCGCCTGCAATCGGGAGAAAGGCCAGGAGGGAGCGGAAGTGCAACTGCATGCGGACGGATTTACAGGCGGCGGAAAGGGGACTTGCAACCAATCTCTCTCCTTGCGCCGTCCGTGGTGGAGCGCGCGGCGATCATGCGAAACGCGCAGCGGAAATCATTGATCATGGGTGGCAATAATGCCGGCACCGCCGGGCGCGGGAATTCGCACCGGGCATGGGCTGGCTTGGGTGATAACCCGTCACCCCCTCCCAAGTTGCGCAATCTTTTGGTCCAGTACCAAAGCGGCCGGATCATGCCACGGTCACACCGTGCCGGCCATCATGCGATCCTTCGCTTTTTGCACGCATTCCGGGCAGATGCCGTGGGAAGTCTCGGTGGCAAACCTTGACCCGAAATACTCTTCCATCGTCAGCCATTCACCCTCATGCCCGACTTTCCGGCACCAACTGCACACCAGCAAGAACTCCTCCAGATGGTGCAGGCATTTCAGCAGCCGTTAGGTCGTCAGGGGCACCCAGAGCCAGATGGCCAGCTCGACGGCCGTTCGCCGCAGAACCCGGGTCCAGTTGAAGCCGGCGGGATCGCCATAGAGCAAGTGGGGCAATTGGATGATCTCGACCACCCAGTTGAGCCCGATGATAAAGAAGAAGCCAACGGCTTCCTTCCGCAGGATGGATTCGATGTTTTTTCAGGTGGAGGCCATGTTTTTGGCATCAGGTTGAGCCACGCCGGGGTGGGGGCAAGCTGCCACGTAGCCCGGTCAAAACGCAGGAGATCGCGGCGTTGGTCGGGTGCCAAACGGCAGAGGGTTGCCCGTGAGTAAGCCAAGGTCGGACGCCACCGCAGGGCTTTGGGTCACCGGGACGCGACGTAGAGCGAGAAGTGTTTCTCAAAATCCCGCATGGTTGCGTCGGGCTTCATGAAGAGCTTGGCCACAGCGCGGAAAAACGGCGGCTTGATGAAGCCGTCCTCCATCAGCCTGACCTCCGTGGCACCGTTCTCCTCCGTGAGTTCATACGTCCACATGCCGCCGAAAGGCAGGTCGTCACCCACGATTTCGCGCACGAGATGTGCAGGAGCTTTCTCCTCCTTGGTGCGGAAGCCGATTTCCTTGCCGTGGGGATCGGAGTTTCAGGTGATCACTTCACCGTTGGCGCGGGTTTCAAAGCGGATGGCCTTCACCGCCGGCCACCACCGGGGCATGGCGGCGTAATCGGTGAGCGCCGCCCAGACGATGGCGCGCGACCTTGGCAGAGTGAAGGTGATGCTGGCCGTGTGCCGTTCGGGTTGCGCGCGGCCGATGAGGTAAAGGATGAGGCTGGCGAAAATCAACAGACCGGCGAGGGTGCCGAGGGAGATGAGCAGGATTTTCATGGGGAATTGGCTGCGGTGGTGGCGCCGGGCGTACTCCGTGGTGCGGGTCTGCCTGGGATCCACGGCGGAAGAACTACGCTTCACCGTTGGCCGGTCAATCCGCCGGATAAGGCGCGGGCCGGAAAGCGGGGCAAACCCAACCTGACTCCATTTCGCTGAGTTATTGCCCGATAATCTGGTCCGGCAACTCGTTCTTGTCCCCGGGGTGGTGGGGAAAATGTTCGGCGAGCAGCGTCCCGGCCCGTCCGATCCCATGTAGCAGTCCGGCGGTGAACTCCCCCAGCTTGAAGTGACCGGTCATCACGCCGGCCAGCTCCTGCCAGAAGGCGGCTCCGCATTTTTGATGCACCGCCTCGTCGCCGACGACGGCGAATTTTTGCGACAGGGGCGCGACCATGAAAAGCACGGCGTTGTGCTCCGAAGTCCTTTGCATGCCGAGCCGGATGAACTCGCTTTGGGCGAAGGCGACCGCGTCCTCAACCGGCTTGTGGTGAACCATCACGCGGATTTCGCCGGAGGTCTTGCGTTCGGCGTCGCGGATGGCCGCCTCAATGAGTTTGCGGTCGAGCTGTTTGATGAAGTGACGGTGTTTCATGGCTACCAGCTCCCTCCCGCGCCGCCGCCACCAAAACTGCCGCCCCCGCCGGAAAATCCGCCTCCGCCGCCACCGCCCGAACTCCAGCCGCCACCGCCGGACATACCCCGGCCGCCGGACCCGAGGATCAAGCCGCCAAGGAACGGGCCACCGATGCGGCGCGAACCCTGGTAAAGCATGCTGCGCGGGCGGAACCGGGACAGGGTGACCAGCACGAAAAAAATCACGAAGGCCAACCACATGACCGGAATGCCGCCGTTCGCACCGGTTTCCGCCCGTGTCTGTCCCGTGCCCTTGTATTCGCCCTTGGTGGCGGCGATCATCGCGTTCACCGCGGCACGCATGCCGCCGTCGTAGTCCCCGGCGCGAAACGCGGGCTTGAGTTCGTTTTCGATGATGCG
>CAZBLQ010000137.1:0-10254 GCA_964492635.1 uncultured Oleiharenicola sp. | reverse complement strand
CTCACCAATCCGCGGGCCGTGAGCATTGCCGCCTTCATGGACAAGGCGCCGCATGGCTTCGGGTTGCTGCAGCGCGACCGGCAGTTCGAACACTACGATGATCTCGAGGCCTACTACCACCTGCGCCCGAGTGTCTGGGTGGAGCCGGTGGGCAACTGGGGTCCGGGCTCGGTGCGCCTGGTGGAACTGCCGACCGCCGACGAGACCAACGACAATATCGTGGCCTTCTGGGTGCCGGAACAGCTCCCGCCGCCCGGCGAGCCCATCGCCTTCGAATACGATCTGCACTGGATGACCGATTCCGGCCACCGGCCGCCCGCCGGTTTTGTTTCCTCCACGCGGCTGGCCAACGTGATGGGCCACCCCGAGCTGAAGCGTTTTGTGGTGGAGTTTGCCGGCGCCTATCTCACGGCCGAGCCGGATGACCCGGAGATCGAGGCGGTGGTCACCGTCGGTCCCGGCGCCCGGCAGGAGGGCGGCACCGTGGTGCAGCGAAACCGTTTTTCCAACACCTGGCGGGTGATTTTTGAGATCAAGCCCGACCCCTCGGGTCCGCCGGTGGAACTCCGTTGCTTTCTGCGCAAAGGCCAGCATGTGCTGACGGAAACATGGAGCTATCTCTGGAATCACTAGACTCGTTCCGCCCGAAGACCGGCACGTTGGAACAATGGAACGCCGCCTACGTGCGGGTGGAGGATTACCTGCGCGCACACCGCATCCACAACCGGCTGCACCAGAGCCGGCTCATCCAGCGCGTGCTGAACGCGGCGGCCCGCCTGCATGAGCAGAATCCCGCCCTCGACCCGGCCACGCTCGCCGTCGAGGAAACCGACCGGCTGATGGACGCCTGGTTCGGCGAATTGCTCGATGAAAAGGATCTGCCGCACAACCGCATCGTCACCGAGGGCCGCGTGGCGCTGCTGCTCTCCGACGGCATGCAGCGCTGGCCCTACGCCTTTCTGGAAAAGGACGACGTGCCGGCGGAATTCCACCGGGCGATCAAACAAAGCTCGATCCAGGCCGGTCCGGATCTCGCGGTCTCGAACATGGTCCCGCGCGAAATCGACCTCGGCACCATCACCGAGGCGGCGGGCCAGACGCTGGAACAGATCGAGAAACTTCCCATCCTGCGCGTGCTGCTGCTCTGGGCGATGTTCGCCGGCGTGCTCACCGCGGTCTTCTTCGCCACGCGTTGACCCCATGAGCGCGCCAACATCTTTTTGCATCGAATGGAGGCGGGGTGCCCTCACCCCGCGGGGCATGGCGGACGAGGGCGTCCGCCCTCCAGTCTGGATCCTTCGCTGTGCTCAGGATGACAATCACGTCTGGAAAACAACTCTGGCATGAACGCGCCGTTTCTCGTCGAACAAGTGGAGCGTTCCCGCGTCAGCCGGAGGCGCATCACCTTTTTTACCCTCGTCTTTTTGCTCACCAGCCTGGCGACGTGGTTCATGGCGGACTTGCTCTGGCGCGACGGCATGACGGCGGTCGAGTGGGTCGTGCTGGTGCTCTTCGTCATCCTGTTTGCCCACATCGCGGCGGGGTTCAGCACGGCCCTCCTCGGGTTTTATGTGATCAACCGCGGCGGCGACCCGTATCGCATCACCCGCTCCATCGAGGGCGAGGACCTGGCCCGGCTGCCGCTCGCCTCCACCGCCATCGTGATGCCGGTCTTCAACGAGGATCCCAGCCGGGTGTTTGAAGGCCTGCGCGTCATCTACCGTTCGCTCGAAGTCAGCGGGCGGCTGGAGAACTTCGACTTCTTCATCCTCAGCGACTCCAACAATCCCAACAACTGGATCGAGGAGGAAATCGCCTGGGTGGAGCTCTGCAAGCAGCTCAACGGTTTCGGCCGCATCTTCTACCGCAAGCGGCGCATCTCGATTAACAAGAAGAGCGGCAATGTCGCGGATTTCCTGCGCCGCTGGGGCCGCAAGTACCGCTACATGGCCGTGCTCGACGCCGACAGCATCATGACCGGCGAGTCGCTGATCAAGCTGGTGGCGATGATGGAACGGAGTCCCAAGGTGGGCATCCTGCAGACCGCGCCGCGGGTCATCCGGGGCGTCACGCTCTACTCGCGCCTGCAGCAGTTCTCCAACCGGCTATACAGCCCGCTTTTCCTGGCCGGCCTGAACTACTGGCATCAGGGCGAGGGCAACTTCTGGGGACACAACGCCGTCATCCGCGTCGCACCCTTCATGGATTATTGCTGCCTGCCCGAGCTGCCCGGGCGCGAGCCGTTCGGCGGACGCATCCTCAGCCACGACTTTGTGGAGGCGGCGCTGATGCGCCGGGCCGGCTGGGGTGTCTGGCTGGCGTACGATCTCGACGGCAGTTACGAGGAGGGCCCGCCGACCCTGATCGACAGCGCCAAGCGCGACCGGCGCTGGTGCCAGGGCAACCTGCAGCACAGTTGGCTGCTCTTTGTCCGCGGCTTTCATCCCGTCAACCGCGTCCACCTGCTGATGGGCATCATGGGCTATGTGGCCTCGCCGCTCTGGATGCTCTTCATGCTCATCAGCACCATCCACACTTTCCACGATGTGCTGGCCGGCAACTACCGGCATTACCACGCCGAGACCTACCTTTCGGTCTACGGTTATCTCTTCGAGGTGCCGGAAGCCCTCGCGCTGTTTTCGTTCACCCTGCTGCTGCTTTTCCTCCCCAAGATCATGAGCGTGCTGCTCGCGTTGAGAAAACACCGGGGCCAGGCCTACGGCGGGGCGTTCCGGCTCGTGCTGAGCGCGCTGCTGGAAATCATCACTTCCATCCTGCTCGCGCCCATCAACATGATGTTTAACGCCAAGTTCGTGCTCTACATCCTGATGGGGCAGGGCGTGGGCTGGGTGACACAAAAGCGGGACGTCAGTGAAGACACGGACTGGCGCGAAGCCATCATCACGCATTCGGCGCACATGGCCTTTGGCATGGTCTGGGGCATCTCCACCTTCATTCTGGTGCCGTCATTCTTCTGGTGGCTGAGTCCGGTGCTGGCCGGCCTCGTGCTGTCCGCCCCGCTCTCCATCTTCCTCGGCAAAGCCGGCTTTGGGCGGCGGGCCCGCGAGCTGGGCCTGTTCCTGACGCCCGATGAAACGGAGCCGCCGCAGGAACTCATCCGGCTGGAGCAGCATCTGGATGAATGCTACCGGCACATGCTGCCGATCACCGCGCTGCGGAATGATTACGGCCTGTTGCAGGCCGTCCTCGATCCCTATGTGAACGCGGTGCACGTGTCGCTGCTGCGGCAGCGCAAGGGGAGTCTCGCGGTGCGGTCGTATTTCCTGGCGCTGCGCAAAAGGCTGCTGGCGGAAGGGCCGGCCCGGCTGACGCACCGCGAAAAGATGGCGCTGCTGCTCGACCCGGAGTCGATGATCTGGCTGCACGATCAACTGTGGAAGCAGCCGTCGGAGCAACTGGCGGAGTGGTGGCGTCTGGCCGTGCGGCAATATAATGTTCTCACCGCAACCCCGGTCACGGCCTTGTACCGCTGAGTCACGCCGGTTCGTCGCGGCGGCTGAGTCGCCCGGCAAATTGTTCATCTGGATCGGAAAATGAACGATGAACATTGGACGATGAGCATTGAGCAATCCTTTCCCCGAGGGCAGCAGCCCGCCAGCCAGCTGGTTTTACTGCACATCGGCGTAGGCGCTGACGAGCACCTCGTGGCCGGATTTCTCCCGGCCGTATATCCGGACCGCGGTGTTGGCGGCATGCGTGGTGTCGCGCGGCTTGAGATACAAAACGTAATGCCGGCCCGGCTCGACGGTTGCCAGGCGGACGGTGAAGGCATCGTTCGTGGCCTCGGCTTGGTTGAAGGTTATTTCCAAGTCGGCCGCCGGTTGGAGATCGATGGACTTCTCGGCGGTCGCCTCATTGAGCTGCCAGACCACGCTGCGGGGTTCGAGCAGGGCAGCGGGGGGAACCTCAATTTTCAGCAACAGCCGGACCGAGTCGCCGGGCTCGTCGGTCACCACGGTCACAATGCGCTCATACAGCCCGATGCGGTCTCCCACAGTGAACTTGGCCTTGATGACACCAGACGCGCCCGGGGCGTAAACCTTCGGGTCAGTAGTGGCATCCAGGCAATCGCAGCTGGTCTCAATATCCCGGATGGTTACGGGTTTGCTGCCGTTGTTCTTAAACTCAAAGGCCGCGTCCTGCGTCGTCTGAAAAGGCGCGGTGGTGACGCTGAGGGTGGTCGTTTTCCATTCGAGGGCGCGCGACGATGCGGCGAGGGCGAACGTGGCCAGCAGTCCGAGGGCGAGGTTTCGGGAGATAGTCATGCGGGTTGGGAAATGCTCGGGAAGCTAGAGATTGTTTTCAAAGGTCTTGTCATCGCGAAGTCCGTTCGGCGGGCTGTGGCGATCCAGGTGGATTGCTTCGTTTTCACGCAGGGCGTGACTCCTCGCAATGACATTGGTGAAAAGCTCCCTAGCCGCTCTTGGCGATGGGGGCGAGAGCCGCGGCCACGAGGTCATACTCGGCCTTCAATCGCACGCAGGATTCGTTCGACGCGGGCAGTTTGCCGGATTTTCCCTGCAGCTCGATTTCCAGGGCGAGCTTGGAGAGACGGCCGGCGCCGAAATTGCTGGAGCTGCCCTTGATGGTGTGGGCGGCGCGCGCAAAGGCGGGGGCATCCTGGCTGGCCAGCGCCTGTTCAAGTTCGATCAGGCGTTTCGGGGTGTCCTGCAGGTAGATCTCGATGAGTTCGCGGACAAACACTCCACCATCACCCGGGCTGAGTGCCCGCAGGCCCTCGATGGCTTGCATGTCTAGGATTTGATCGTCTGGCATGGTGGTTCGGGTTCAGGTGGCCCATTCCGAAGAGGTGTTCTGCTCGATTTCCTCGATGGTGGTAAGGCCCAGCAAAACTTTGCGCAAGCCATCATAGCGGAGCGGCCGGTAGCCGATCTTGCCCGCGGCGCGGGTGATTTCCTGGGCGCTTTTCCGTTCCGTGATCAGCTGGCGGATTTCCTCGGTGATGAGGACGAGTTCATGGAAGGCGACCCGGCCCCGGTAGCCGGTGCCCCGGCAATGCGGACAACCGCGGCCCCGGTAGAAGGGCGTATCGGTGAGCCCCTCTTCCTGGAAGTACTTCAACAAGGTTTCGCGCGACGGATAATAGGCTTCCTTGCATTTTTCGCAGATGCGGGCGGCCAGGCGCTGGGCCAGCACGCCGATGACGGACGGCGCCACCATGTAGGATTCGACGCCGATTTCCATGAGCCGGACGATGGCCTGCGCGGCGGTGTTGGTGTGCAGGGTCGCGAGCACCAGGTGGCCGGTGAGGGCGGCCTCCGTCGCGATCTTGGCCGTCTCCAGGTCGCGAATCTCGCCGATGAGGATGACATCCGGGTCCTGGCGCAGGAAGGCGCGCAGCAAGGTGGAAAACTTCAGGTCGATATGGGAGTTGACCTGGCTCTGGCTGACACCGGCCAGTTGGATTTCCACGGGATCCTCGATGGTGGAGATGTTGATCCCGGGGTGGTTGATCTCGTGCAGCGCGGAGTAAAGCGTGGTGGTCTTGCCGGAACCGGTCGGCCCGGTGACAAAGAGGATGCCGTTGGGGCTCTGCATGAGCCGCTTGAGCGGCTGCAGGATGGGCTGCGAGATGAGCATCTTGTCCAGGGTCATCATTGAGCGCCGGCCTGTGGCCGCGAGAATGCGGATGACCGCCTTTTCCCCGTTGACGGTGGGAATGCAAGAGAAACGGAAATCGGCCTTGTTCGTGCCGATGGACACCGAGAAGCGGCCGTCCTGCGGGAAGCGCGATTCGGAGATGTTGACGCTGCACAGGATCTTCAGCCGCGTGATGACCGCCCGGTGGAGCTTGCGGGAAAAGGTGATGACCTCGCGCATCATGCCGTCGATGCGGAACCGGATGCGCGTGTGGCTCTCCAGCGGTTCGATGTGCACATCGCTGGCGCGCTCGCGCAGGGCAAAATAGATTATCTCGTCCAGTACGCGGACCAGCGACTCGGATTCGGCAATCAATTCCAGGCTTTCGCCCGCCATCTCCGGCCGGTTGAAAATGTTGTCCTTCTCGAGGTCCGCGAGGCTGTCGGTCAGGGTCTTTTCCGTGCAATAATGGATGGAGATGGCATCGTCGATCTCGCAGGGGAGGCTGAAGACGGGGCTGATTTGGAGCTGGGTGATTTGCTGCAGGCGGCGGAGCAGGTCGGCGTTCTGCGGGGTGGCCATCGCCACGGTGAGCACGCCATCGATGATGTAGAGCCCGATGGTCTTGGCTTTCTTGGCGATTTCAGCCGGGATTTTCGCGACGGCTTCCTCCATGATGGCCGACGCCAGCACATCGACATAGGCGATGCCGATCGAGTTGGCCCATTGCCGGCAGGCCTCGTCCTTGGACAGCAGCTTGAGTTCGATGAGCGCCTGCATCTGGGCCAGACTGCCGCGTCCATGCTCCTTGCCCGTCAATTCGAGCTCGTTCTCAAAGTCGAAATTGGGCAGCTGGCGGACCAGCTTCAGGAACTCGCTATTTACGGGATGCGGCGGCACGGCGGGGACGGTTTTTCTGGAACAGCTTGGCGATTTCGACCTGGTCGAGCTTCTCGACGGCAAAGGCCGGGGCGTTCCGTTCCAACTGCACTTCCCGCAGCAGTTCCGACAGCGAATAACGCACCTCGGACAGGCCGGGGGCCGGGGTGGGCGAGGACGCGGGGCTCGGGGAATCGCTCATGGCGGGGTCGCTCCCGGGGCGGGGGAGGCTTCCGGTTCAAAACAATCCGTCATGATGCTCTCCAGTTGGGCGCCGATTTCCTCGCGCGGCGTGTCCTTGCGGATGTAGCCGAGCGCACCCAGGCGCACGCATTCCTCCACGGTCTGCCGGTTCACCAGCGATGTCAGCATCACGACGTTGGCCTCGGGGGCGAGTTGCAGCAGGCGTTGCAGCGTCTGGAGGCCGTCCAGATTGGGCATGTTGACATCCAGCAGGACCAGGTCCGGTTTTTTCTGGGCGAACATGGCCAGGGCCTCAGCTCCGTCGCTGGCCTCCACGATGGTGGGATTGCAGAATTTCCGCAGGATCAAGCCGACGAATTTGCGGATATGGGCCTCGTCATCGACGAGCAGCACTTTGCCGTGGAATTTCATGAAGCTACGGGAAGGGAAAATTTAAAGGTGCAGCCGCCCGCCGGCTCATTATCGGCATGGATGCTGCCTTGGTGAGCCTCGATTATCTTTTTGCATATGGCCAAGCCCAGCCCGGTGCTTTGCTCGCCCGCGGTGGGCCGGACCGACGTGCGTCCGAAATCCTGAAAAAGTTTGCCGCGTTCCCCGTCAGGAATCCCCGGACCCTGGTCCCGCACGGAGACGGCAACTCCCTCCGGATCGGTTTCCATGCTTACCTGGATGGTGGAATTTGGCGGGGAAAACTTCACGGCATTGCTCAGCAGATTGTCCATGACCTGCCGGATTTTATCCCCGTCGATCAGCACCTTCCCGGCGAGTGCGGCGTGAACAAATTGCAAGGTGGTGCCTTTTTTCGCCGCGTTGATGCTGGTCAGGTTGACTGATTTGGCGATCAGCTCACCGAGGGAGGTCTCCCGGGCATTGATCTTCAGTTCGCCCGATTCGATGACCGAAAGATCCAGCAGCTCGTTGACCAGGGTGAGCATGGACTGGCTGGCTTCAAGGATGCTGTTGACCAGGTCGAGCTGGTCCGCCGTCAGCGCGCCCACGGTTCCGTCGTTCAGGAATTCCGCCAGGGCCCGGATGGAGGCGAGGGGATTGCGCAGGTCATGCGCCGCCATGCCCAGCAGGCGGTTTTTCGCGGCGTTGGCCTGGCTCAACTGCTCCACGAGCCTGGCCTGCTGTTCATGGAGCCGACGATTCTGCAGATGAAGCCGGATTCGGGCGAGGGCCTCCTTGGGGCGAAACGGCTTGGGCAGATAGTCAACGCCCCCAGCTTCCAAACCTTCCACAATGTCATCCGACTCGTTTTTGGCGGTGATGAAAATGATCGGCGCACAATCGTCGCCATAGTTTTGTTTAAGCTGGCGGCAGGTTTCGAATCCGTTGATGCCCGGCATGATCACGTCCAATAAAACCAGGTCCGGCTGGAACCGGTCATATTGCGCCAAGGCCGATTCTCCTGAATCCGCCTCAGCCACCAAGACTCCCTCGGGTTTGAGTATTCCGGCCAGGACGCAGAGATTAACGCGATCATCATCCACCAGAAGGACTTTGTGATCCTTCAGGGCGAATTTAGAGGCAAAGCACGGCTCAAGGACGGGCATCATCAGCCTATATCGGTACATCCGCCTTCCGGATAAGCGGTAAGCCGGCCAAAAATTAACGTATCATATAATCCGGATATGTTGATATTTTACTTGCACCGACGCAGTAACCGGCCTTTTTTGCACTCATTATGGCAAAATCCTTTGTATTTTCATCCGAGTCGGTTGGTGAAGGTCACCCCGACAAAGTTGCGGACCTGATTTCAGACAGTGTGCTGGACGCCTGCCTGACGCAGGATCGCACCAGCCGCGTGGCCTGCGAGACCATGGTCAAGTCCAACATGGTCATTCTCGCCGGGGAGATCACGACGAAAGCCCAGCTCAACTACGAGGCCATCGTTCGCGCCGCCATCCGCGAGATTGGTTACGTCAACATCGACGATGTGTTTCACGCTGACACCGTCTTCATCAACAACTACCTCACGAAGCAGTCGCCCGACATCGCGCAAGGCGTGGATGCCGTGAAGGTGACGGGCAAGAAGAAGGCCGAGCAGGGTGCGGGTGACCAGGGATTGATGTTCGGCTACGCCTGCAATGAGACGCCCGAGCTGATGCCGACGCCGATCATGTTCGCCCATCGCCTTGGCCGGTTGCTGACCAAGATCCGCAAGTCCGGCAAGGCCCCGTGGCTCCGGCCCGATGCCAAATCGCAGGTTTCGATCCGCTACGACAACGACAAGCCGGTTGAAGTGGTGAACGTGGTGATCTCGACGCAGCACACGCCCGAAGTCTCCCACACCCAGATCGAGAACTACCTCATCGAGCATGTCATCAAGAAGGTCATCCCGGCCCGCATGCTGACCAGGAAAACCCAGTTTCTCATCAACCCCACCGGCCGCTTCGTCGTTGGCGGGCCGCAGGGCGACTCCGGTCTCACCGGTCGCAAGATCATCGTCGATACCTACGGCGGTTGGGGCCGGCACGGTGGCGGCGCCTTCTCCGGCAAGGATCCGTCCAAGGTGGACCGTTCCGCGGCCTACATGGCCCGTTGGGTCGCCAAGAACATCGTCGCCTCCGGCCTGGCCGAACTCGCCGAACTCCAGGTCGCCTACGCCATCGGTTATCCCGATCCCGTCAGCGTCTATGTTGACACGATGGGCACGGGGAAGGTTTCGGATGAAAAAATCGCGAAGGCCGTCACCCGGGTCTTCGGTTTCAAGCCGGCCGAGATCATCAAGCAGCTTAACCTGCTCCGTCCGATTTACCGGCAGACGACCAATTACGGCCACTTCGGCAAAGCCGGATTGCCGTGGGAACAGACCAACAAGGCCGCCGCTCTTCGTGCGGCGGTGAAGTAACCTCCAACTCATTATCACCATGGCAACCGCTTCCACCGCGCCGAAAGCGCAAGACTTCCACGTCAAGGACATCACTCTCGCAGAATGGGGTCGCAAGGAGATTTCCATCGCCGAGCACGAAATGCCCGGATTGGTTTCGGTCCGCAAAAAGTTCGGTCCGTCCAAGCCGCTCAAGGACGTCCGCATCACTGGTTCGCTGCACATGACGATCCAGACGGCGGTGCTGATTGAGACGCTGAAGGAACTCGGCGCCGACGTGCGCTGGGCCTCGTGCAACATTTTCTCGACCCAGGATCACGCGGCCGCGGCCATCGCCAAGACCGGCACTCCCGTGTTCGCCTGGAAGGGCGAAACCCTCGAGGAATACTGGGACCTGACCCTGCGGGCCATCTCCTTCCCCGGCGGCAAGGGCCCGCAGCTTGTCGTCGACGACGGCGGCGACGTCACGCTGCTCATTCACAAGGGCTGCGAACTCGAAGAGGGCAGCGACTGGATCAACACTCCTTCCGGCTCCCACGAGGAGCAGGTCATCAAGGATGTGCTCAAGCGCGTCCACAAAGAGGACCCGCTGCGCTGGACGACCATCGCGAAAGAATGGCGCGGCGTCTCCGAGGAGACGACCACCGGCGTGCACCGCCTCTACCAGATGCTGGAGAAGGGCAAGCTCCGCGTGCCGGCCATCAACGTCAACGACT
>CAZBLQ010000136.1:0-10432 GCA_964492635.1 uncultured Oleiharenicola sp. | reverse complement strand
GTGAAGTATCGCGGCGCGCTGCACGGCACCAACGAATTTCCGTTTCTCATCGGCGACGAAGGACTCAGCGTGCTGCCCATCACGTCGCTGGCGTTGAATCACAAGGTGTCGACCGAGCGGATTGCCACCGGTGTCTCCCGGCTCGACTCGATGCTGGGCGGACAGGGTTTCTTCCGGGGCAGCAGCATTCTGCTCACCGGCACGTCCGGCACCGGCAAAACCATCATCGCCGCCAACTTTGCCCAGGCCGCCTGCCGGCGCGGGGAGCGCGTGCTCTTCTTCTCCTTCGAGGAATCACCCAACCAGATCATCCGCAACATGCATTCCATCGGCTTGCGCCTGGAGCCGCTGGTCAGGCGCGACCTGCTGCGGTTTCACTCGGCGCGGCCCTCGCTCTATGGCCTGGAAATGCATCTGGCCACCATGTTCCGGGAGATCGCCGCGTTTCAACCCCACGTCGTTATCATCGATCCCATCACCAGCCTGATGGACGCCGGCACCGACTCCGAATGCAAGGGCATGGTGACGCGGCTGATTGACTACCTGAAGGCCGGACAGGTCACCTCGCTCTTCACCAGTCTGACGCAGGGCGGCCACGCGCTGGCGCAAAGCGAATCCGCCATGTCCTCGCTCATGGACGCCTGGATTTTGTTGCAGGACTTCGAAGGCAACGGCGAACGCAACCGCGTGCTCTACGTGCTCAAGGCGCGCGGCATGAAGCACTCGAACCAGATCCGCGAGTTCCTGATTTCAGACCGGGGCATCGACGTCGTGGACGCCTACATCGGCCCCAGCGGCGTGCTGACCGGCTCAGCCCGCGCCGCGCAAAATTCCCTCGAAAAGGCCGCCGTGCTGGCCGGCCAGCAGGAGGCCGCCCAGCTCAAGCGCGAAGTGGAGCGCAAACGCACGGCGATCGAACGGCAGATCAGCGCGCTGCGCTCCGATTACGAAACCGAAGCCGTGGAATTGCGGCGCATTGCCGAACAGGTCGGCACGCGCACGTTTGTGCTGGGCACCGAGCGGGCGGCCTCAAGCCGGTTGCGCCAGGCGGATGCCAAGGCGGTCACCGGCCCACGGAGCAGATACAGGAACGGGAGGGCGAATTGATGAAGCCAAAAACAATGAAACGACGGATCGCCGCGCCTTCGCACCGACTCTGGCAACTGCGCCTTTATGTGATGGACACGACGGCCAAATCGCAGACGGCGTTGGCGAACCTGAAAAAGTTTTGCGAAATCCACCTCAAAGGCCGCTATCACATCACCGTGATTGACCTGGTGAAACAGCCCCACCTGGCCAAAGGCGACCAGATCCTGGCGATTCCCACCGTGGTGCGCATGTTGCCGAAACCCGTGCGCACCATCATTGGCACTCTTTCCGATGCGGAGCATTTGCTCATCGGTTTGGATTTGCGCCCCGTCGCCTGACCGAGATGAAGACCCGAAAGACCAAAAGAACCAGTCGCGCGAAGGCGGCCGCTGCGAAGTTCCCGGCCACCCGGTCCAAGGACAAATACATCCTGCGTCTGTTCGTGGCGGGAGCCACGACCCGCTCGCACCGAGCCGTCGTGCGCGTTCGTGAGCTGTGCGAAACGAACCTGAAAGGCCGCGTAAAATTGGAAGTGATCGACATCTATCAGCAGCCCGGGCTGGCGCGCGTCAACCAGATTGTCGCGACGCCGACGCTCATCGTCGCCTTGCCCCTGCCGGTGCGCCGGTTCATCGGCAACCTGTCGAATACCACCGGTCTGTTCGTCGAGCTGGTCGTGAGCACAAAAGGTAAGGTTACCCTTTGAAAACCATTCGGCCCAAGCGTTCGCCTCCTCCCGCGCCGGCCGGCCGGCCGCGCCGTGGCCGATCCCGCGCGGCGCGGGCGGGCGAACCAACCGGACTCGGTCTGCGTCTGGCTGAAGCCGAGGAAGCACTCCGCGCCATCCGGAGCGGTGAAGTGGATGCGGTAGTGGGCGTGGGTAAACGATGCGAACAGGTGTTCACGCTGAACGGTGCCGAACATGCCTACCGGGTGCTGATCGAATCCATGAACGAAGGGGCGCTGACGCTCATGGCGGACAAGACGATACTCTATGCCAACAAGTGCTTTGCCCGCATGGTCAAATGTCCGCTGGAGCAGGTGATAGGGAGTTCCCTGCGCCGCTTTCTCTCCACCGAAGACCGGGCCACGCTCCGTCCGCTCATGAAACGGGCCGGCAAATCCGGGTCGAAAATCCAGGTGATGCTCAAAGCCGGTGACGGCTCGGAAATGCCGGTGCAAATCTCCATCCGGCTGCTGGCCAGGAATGGTTTCAAGCACGCGTCGGTCGGCATGGTCGTGACCGACCTGACGGAGTCCTGGCGGACCGAGGAACTGCTGCGGGCCCTGACGCACCGCGTGGTGCAAGTACAGGAGGCCGAGCGCGGGAGCGTGGCCCTCGAATTGCACGACAACATCACCCAACTGCTCTGCGCCGTCCTCTTCAGCAGCCAGGCGCTGGTGGACAAATTATCGGCCCGCGACGGGCCGGCGAAAGGCGAGGCGGTGAAACTCCGCAAAATACTCGGCCAGGCGGCCGAGGAAGTGGAGCGCATCTCGCGCCATCTGCGACCCAGTGTCCTTGAGCACCTGGGCCTGGTCGCCGTCCTGCGCGACACCACCAAGGATTTCACCGCCCGGACGGGCGTGCCCGTCAAGCTGGCCTGCGTGCAATTGACCGCGCAATTACTCCCCGACACGGAGCTGGCGCTATACCGCATTCTCCAGGAAGCCTTGAAAAATGTGGAGAAGCATGCCCGCGCCCGCCGCGTCACGGTGACCCTGAGGGAGCGAGGCGCGTTCGTGGAGTTGACGATCAATGACGACGGCACCGGCTTCGATGCCGGCCATCATGCCGCCAGAAGGGCAGGGCAGGGCGTCCTTGGTCTGCTCGGGATGCATGAACGGGCGGCCTACGTGGGCGGCGCCCTCACGGTCAAATCCGGCCCCGACGTCGGTACGGAAATCGCGGTGCGCATTCCCCTGCCACCAGATGCCAAGGCGGCGGCCTGAGCTGACACGTTGGTTCTGGCCGATCGCTATTGGTAGGAGCCCGCTCTCAGACGGTGAGAAGCTGTCTGGAAACGGGGTTTGACACATAGGGGCGCAGTCTTGCTGCGCCCAAGGATTTTCAAACCGAGCGGGCGCAAGACTGCGCCCCTTCAATCAATCTATCAGAGACCAAGAATCTGGTTTTCGGTTAGCCTCTAGCAACCCCGTTGTCGAACCATCCGCTCGATCGCCTGCAAGCAGGCTCCTATATTCCAAACCAGTCTGAACCTCAGAGAACCCGTAGGAACGCCTCGAGGTCGGTCTTTTCATCCGCACTGAGGTGCGTCTCCAGGATCAAGTTGAAGAACTCGACCGTGTCGGCGAGCGTCAGCAACCGGCCGTCGTGCAGGTAGGGCGGCGAGTCCTTGATGCCGCGCAGGGGGAATGTCTTGATCGGCCCGTCGGCCGTTGTCATGACGCCGTGAACCAACCGCGGGGCGTAGAAACGCCCGGTCTGCAGATTGTGCATCGAGTTGTCGGTGTAGTAGGGCGGCACATGGCAGGCCACGCACTGCGCCTTGCCGAAGAACAACTCCTGTCCGCGCTGCTCCGGTGCCGTGGCCCGGTTCGGATCGAGCCGGCCGAGCACGTTCAGTTTTGGCGCGGGCGGAAAGTCGAACAGCTCCTGCATCTCCGCCATCGCCTGCACCTGGCTGCCGCGGTCGAGGACATTGACGCCTTTCTTGATCGCAATCACCGTGTCGCCGTCGAAGTAGGCGCCGCGCTGCTCGAACTCCGTGAAATCCTCGACGCTTTTCATCGCGCGCTGGGAACCGAAAAGCTGCTGGATGTTCATGCCGCGCAGGCTCGGCGTATCGATCCGGTGCCGGAAGGCTTGCGGCCGGGCATCGCCGGAGAGGTGCGTGGCGGCATCGGTGTGGCCGTTGGAATGGCAGTCGAAGCAGGCGACCCCACGGCTTGGCCGGGCGGAACGGCGGTCTTCCGTGGCATTGAACTGCTGCTGCGGGAAGGGCGTGAGCAGCAGCCGCAGGCCTTCAATTTGCTTGGGATTCAGGAGGCCGTTGAAAAGTGCGAAATAATTGTCCAGCGTCACCACTTGGCCTTGGGACACGTCGCCCAGATCAGGTCGGGTCGTCAGGAAAATCGCGGCGGGGAACTCCGGCAGGAAATGATCGGGCAGATCGAAATCGAGGTCGAACCTGGTCAGATCGCGCTGCTCCTGGCGTTTGAGTTCCTCGATGACGAACTGGGGGAAAAGCATGCCACCTTCCGGATGGTTCGGGTGCGGCAGCGGCCGGAAACCTGCGGGGAAAATGTCCTGGGTCCGGATCTCGTCGGGAGTGAGTGCTGCCAGCTTTTCCCAGGTGAGACCGGGTTTGAGCCGGGCACGGGCACCCTCCTGCACCGGTTTTCCCCGGGTCATCGTAACGCCGTTGGCCGGCCGGTTGGCCAGGTCGTAACGTTCCGCCAGGAATTCCAGGTGCGACTGCATTATTCCCGGCTTCGCGTGCTCCATGCGTTGCTGGATCATGCCGAACGGTTCCTCGATGTTGACGGGCATGTAGCTCGAAATCTTTGGAAACGGGTCGGGGGCGGTCTGCGCGTATGCCCCGACCCCAACGCCCAACATCAAGCAGAGGAGTGCGCTCGAAGAGCGCGCGCCGCGGCGGTCGGTGCGTCGCGGCAGGGGATGGTTCTTCATTGGAAAAAGGACCGTCACTCCTGGCCGGAGGGCGGTCCAACCCGGCATAGTAGCGCCCGGCCGTCCGCCTGCTATGGGGTGTTCAAGGTATGCGGCTTCCGCAGATGGCACCGAACCACTTCTTCCCCCTGGCTGTCCTTGCTAGGCCCCTTGCGACACCGCCATGCCGCGAATCCGGCAAACAACCATGAATCCAACCATTGCTCTGAAAAGTCTGCTTGTTGTTGCATGCCTGGAAGCCATCGCGATCCCTCTCGCCGGCCAGACACCTCTCGCTCCTCCGAAATCTTCTGGTGTCGGTGCGGGCGATATCACGACCCCAGCGGAGCTTTGCGGGACCGGCCAAGGCCAGCGTCAGGGTGAAAGTCCTCTCCGGGCGATTCACGCGCACGTGTGCGGCTTTCATTTTTACAGCGGCGACATGAAACGGGCTCTGCGCGCCGACCACTATTGTTCGCATCTCAACAAGGACGTCTTTCAGTGCGTCATCTACGAATCGGACGAGAAAAACGCCCGGCTGATCGGGATCGAATATATCATCAGCGAAACACTGTTCACCCAGCTGCCCGCGGAAGAAAAGAAGCTGTGGCACAGCCATCGTTACGAAGTCATGTCCGGCCAGCTCGTCGCTCCCGGACTCACCGACGTGGCGGAGAAGGAGCTGATGGAGGAATTCGTCAGCACCTACGGCAAAACGTGGTACCTCTGGCAGGTGGATCGCGGGGACAAATTGCCTCTCGGCCTGCCGAAGCTCATGATGGGATTCACGGCGGATGGACAGGCCGATCCCAAAATGGTCGCTGATCGCGATCGCGAACTGAACTTGGACTCGGCTAGGGTGAAGGCGAGGCGCGCGGACATGCCCACCCGGCCAGTCGCGGTGGGAGCAGACGCCTGGCAGCAGCGGCAGGCCTTTCAAATTGACGATGATCTGCTGAAGCAGACTCAAACCGCCAGCAAGGAATAGCGACCGCCTCGAAAACAAGGCGGGGCGGAACACCCACCTCCGCAGGGGTAGGGCAAGGCCCCATATCGGTGGAGGCGCAGACTGCGTATTCTCCACGTTCCTCCTCAGTATATGAAAATCAAAAAACTATCATCCCTGCTCGTGTTCATCGCCGGCCCTATCGCCCTGCTCGCCTCGTCCGCCACAGATCGCAAGATCGAAGATGCGGCAAAGGCCTCCTACAATTATCGCACCGTCCTTGAAGACAACGTGAAGGTGAAAGCCAACGATGGCGTCGTCACCCTGACCGGCACGGTCCAGGACCGGGACGACAAGGATCTCGCGGCCGACACCGTGCAAAATCTCCCCGGCGTCGTCGCTGTCAACAACGAGATCAAGGTCGAGTCGAAATATCCCGAGCGTTCCGATGGCTGGATGGCCCTCAAGATTCGCAGCCGCCTCCTCGTGAAGGGCAATGTCAGCGCCACCAACACCAAGGTCACGGTCACCGACGGCAACGTCGTACTGAGCGGTACCGCGGACAATCTCGCGCAAAAAGATCTGACGGCGGTTTACGCCAAGGATATCGATGGCGTGAAGACGGTGACGAACGACATCATCGTGAAGGACAAGGCCCCCGGTGAGACCATCGGCGAGAAGATCGACGACGCCTCCATCACCAGCCAGGTGAAATACGCCCTCCTCAGCCACAAGGCGACGAGTGCCCTGAAGACCAAGGTCACCACCAATGACGGCGTGATCGCCATCACCGGTGAAGCGGCCAACGATGCGGAAAAGTCCCTCGTGACAAAGCTCGCCTCGGATGTCCGCGGTGTGAAGTCGGTCAACAACAATATGACCGTGAAGAGCTGAGTCCAGCCCGACGGGCTGTACTGTGCAGCCTACAATATCGAACCTACCAAAGCCATGCGGCCAAGTTATTCTGGCCGCATGTTTTTTGACCACCACGAGCTTCAGCCCCAACCGCCTGCATCAGTACCGGGCGCGGACCGGAATCCCGGCGGGATTCCTCCCACGCAGAATTTCCGTCCCGTTTTTAAACCCGCCCAGACAGGTAGAACGAATCTCATATGCAAACCAACATCGGACTAAGCGACGAAACCCGCCTCGCGGTGGGTCTGAGCCTCAACCTGCTGCTTGCGGACGAATATGTATTGTATGCCACCACGCGCGACTATCACTGGAACGTCACCGGTCCGGAATTTGACAGCCTGCACCAGCTCTTCGAGACGCAATACGGCCAGATCAGCAAGTGGCTTGATGACATCGCCGAACGGGCCCGCACGATCGGCGTCGGGGCGCATGGCAACTGGGCCGACCTGACCAAGGCCGTCCGATCGTCCGCCGCTCCCGGCATCGGCCTGCCCCCGAACCGCATGCTCTCCGAGTTGCTGGGCTTGCACGAGGATCTGGTTGTCTACCTCCGCGAGGACATAGCCTCCACTGGCCGCTTGGGGGACATCGGCACCACCGATTTTCTCACGGGTTTGCTCGAGCAGCACGAAAAGGCCGCTTGGCTGCTCCGGTCCCATTTGGAAACCACCAAGGAAAAACGGCCTGCTCTGAATTAACCCACCCTCCCATGAACAAACCCATCTCCCTCGCGCTGCTCGTCGGCGGCATCATTCTCCTCATCTACGGTTCGAACGCCTCCGATTCGATCGGCTCCAGTTTCTCCCGTTTTTTCACCGGCAACCCGACTGACAAGACCGTGTGGCTGCTCATTGGCGGGGCTGTCGCCACCGCGGTGGGTGCGGCGGGCCTTCTGCTCCGTGGATCAAAAGCCCCGTAACCCGAATCTCCCATGTTAGGCTATGCCATCACCTTTCTCCTTATCGCCCTGATCGCCGGCATCCTCGGCTTTGGCGTCATTGCCGGCACCGCCGCATCGATCGCGAAGGTCCTCTTCATCCTCTTTCTCGTGCTGTTCGTCCTCTCGCTGCTGCGCGGCGCGAAGGCGAACTGAACCCGTCCACTCCGTCCAAAACAATTTTCACCCGTCAGAAAACAATCAACCAAACTTACTCATGAAAAACAACAAAGACACGGTCCATACACCCAAGGAACTCTTCACCGAAATGCAGGCGCTCGTCGCCGAGGCGCAGTCGATGATGGCTGATTCCGTTTCCGAGCACACGGCCGATGCCGTCAGTGCCCTGCGCTCCCGCTTCGAAGACGCGCAGGAGCGCTTCGCCGACGTCTACGCCGGCGCCCGCAAGAAAGTCATCGCCGGGGCGAAATACACCGACACGACCATCCGCGAGAATCCCTACCAGTCGATCGCGATTGCGGCCGGCGTCGGCCTGCTGGTCGGCATCCTGCTCGGTCGCCGCAGCAAATAACCGGGCCCCTGTCATGGACCCAGGCTCACCCGCCCCTGCGGGGTTCCTCGCCTCCTTCCGGGCGCTCGGCGACGCGTTGCTGGGCACGGCGCAGGACCGGCTGGAACTTTTCTCGGTCGAGCTCCAGGAGGAAAAATTCCGCCTGATCCGGATCTTTCTCTGGATCAGCGCGGCCGTCTTCACGGGCATGATGGCGGTCACCTTTACGAGTCTCACGCTGGTTTACCTTTTCTGGGATAGCGCCCGCCTGGCCGTGCTCGGTAGTCTGGCGGTTATTTACGCCGGGGCGCTGGTCGCGATCATCATAGCGTTCCGCCGCTTCCTAGCGCGCCAGCCCCATCCATTCGCCGCCACGCTGCAGGAAATCGGAGAGGACCGCACATGTATTCGGACCGGGAACTGACTCGGCTGGCCCTCCACAAGGCTGCGCTCCGACACCGCATCGCCATGCAACGCACCCAATGCGTCGAGGCTGCGGCCCGGGTCGCCCAGCCCTTGGCGTGGCTGGACCGGGTGGTGGCCTTCTGGCATCGGCTCTCGCCATACGCGCAGTTCGCGGCGGTGCCGCTGGGTTTTCTCGCTCAGCGCGCCGTTTTTCCCCGTCGAAGGATCCTCGGCTCGCTCCTGCGCTGGGGCCCGCTCGTCGTCGGTGCCGTGCGTGGCATCCGCACCGCGCTCAAGGCCCGCGGTGCGGTTTCCCCTTCTGCCGGGAACGAGGGCTGACAATTTTCAAACCCATGCCCGCCGCCCCATTCCATTCTGAGAAGCCAGACGATGCTGCCGGCAAGGCAGCGGGTAAATTCGCCTTGAAAACCAATCATAAAATTGCGGCTTCGTTTGCCGGGGCTGTCCTTTTGGTTGCTCTGGGTGTGGCGACAGCGTTCGGGGCTTTTCGACAGATCGAGCATGCCGCCGAGACGCGGCAGCAAACGGTGGATCGGATCAACCGCGCGAAAGAATTGCTGTCTGCTTTGAAGGATGCCGAGACCGGCCAGCGTGGCTATTCGCTCACCCGGGACGAGGCCTTTCTGCAGCCGTATCTGGCGGTGCGGGACAATGTCAGGGACCAGCTGCAGGAATTGCGGCAATCAACTTCGCTCAAGGCCGCCCGCCAACACCTGGACACAGTGGGGCCATTGATGGAGGCCAAAATGGCGGAATTGGCGAACGTCATTGAGTTGCGCCGCAACCAGGACATGCCGGCCGTATTGGCTGCGGTCGGGGATGGACAGGGCAAGCGGTTGATGGATTCAATCCGGGTTGAGATCAGCGGCTACATTCAGATCGAAGCGGGTGAGCTGGCCCTGCGCGAGGCCGAGTTCAAGTCAACCATGCGCCGATTGTTTGCCCTCATCGTTGCCGCCAGTCTGCTTGCGCTGTTTTTCTCAGTTTCTTTCGCCTACCTGATCTATCGGGGAACCCGGCAGCGGCTAGAGAACCTGATCAATCTTGAAACCCAGCGTCTGCTCAAGATGCAGACGGAGACGAACCAGCAACTGCAGCTGGCCAACCTCACCTTGCAGGTCAGTGAGGCCAAGCTCACCGTTACGCTCCACTCCATCGGCGATGCCGTGATCGCCACCGATGCCGAAGGGCGGGTGACGCTCCTGAATCCCGTGGCTGAGAAGCTCACAGGCTGGACGCAGGCGGAGGCCATTGATCATCCCATAGAGGAGATTTTTCACATCATTAATCAGGAAACCCGTCTCCCCTCGGCCATCCCCATTAAGGAAACCCTGGCTCATGGCACGATCCAGGGTCTGGCCAACCACACCGTGCTGGTTGCCCGCGATGGCAGTGAGTGCGCCATTGCCGACAGTTGCGCCCCGATTCGCGACCGCGACAGTCACGTGGTCGGTGCCGTGCTGGTATTCCGCGACGTCACCAAGGAACATGCGGCGCAGTTCGCCGCTCGCGACAGTGCCACGCTGACCCAGACGATTCTCAATGCCGTCGTCGACGGCATCATCACCCTGCAGGCCAGCGGCGGCATCGTCGAGACCGTCAATCCGGCCGCCGGGCGGATGTTTGGCTATTCCACCGCTGAACTCATTGGGCAAAGTTTCAGTCTGTTGATCCCCGAGTTGAATCGGGACCAGCACAATGGCTCCCTCGAGTATTACGGCGCGAGCGCTGAAGCGCGCGCCGCCGGCCTCGGCCGCGAGGTCGTGGGCCGGCGCAAGGATGGCAGCATATTCCCGCTGGAGATAGCGGTCAGCGAAATGTGGCAGGGTGGCCAGCGTTTCTTCACCGGAATCCTGCGCGACATCACGGCCCGCAAGCAGGCGGAAGAAGCGTTGCTGAAGGCGGGCGCCCTGCAGAGTGCGATCTTCAACAGCGCCAATTTCTCGAGCATCGCCACCGACGCGAAGGGCGTCA
>CAZBLQ010000135.1:0-10517 GCA_964492635.1 uncultured Oleiharenicola sp. | reverse complement strand
CCTCGGCCTTCGGGACGCCGCCCTTCTTCTCCAGGCTGATGGCGAAGGCGGCGGCCCGTGCGACCGCCTGGTCGGGCTTGAAGGCGAGTGCCACCTTGCCGTCGGTGGTGACATGAAAGACGCCGCCGTTGACCGGATTCGGGTAGGCCGGGTCGACGACCCAAATCTGGTAATCCTGGGTCTCGGCGATGGCCGGCAGCTTTTCAATCGTGAGCAGGCCGGTTTGCTGTTCGGGATCCCAGACGGCGATGACCTGCGCCTCCTTGGTGTTGCCCACGAGTGACGCAAGCGCGGAAACCTTGAGTCGCGCGAGATCCTCCGAGCGGCGCAGTTTGCTGCCGAGGTCGTTGATCATGTTTTCCGCGAGGAGGGAGCGTTGGGTGAGCTGGTTTTGCGCCATTTTATAGGCGATCTCGGCGAGCTGCCGCTCGGTGCGAAGACTGGCGTTTTCACTGCGCAGCGTGGCATTCTGGCTGGCAAACCAGGTGGCGGCGAGAGCCAGTGAGGCGGCCAGGGCCCATGGGACCAGTCTGAGCAGCGGGAAGGTCACGACCTTTTCGCCGGACGATCGGTCCACGGCACCACGACCGGGCTCACTGCAGGCGGCCAGAATGCGGGCCTTCAATTCAATCGGCGGTTCGACTTGCGGTGCGCTGAGCGCGATGGCCGCCGCCGTCTCGCCCAGGCTGGTGCGGAGTGCGTGCAATTCCGCATTGCCGGCGAGTTCTGATTCGAACCGCGCCTTCTCCTCGCCTTCGAGCAAGCCGAGAGCGTGGAGGGTGGCGAGTTCTTCCTGTTGGTCGGTAATCATAACCGGGCTGGGAGGGTTTCGCGCAGCCTGAGCAGGCCGCGGCGGATGCGGGCCTTGATGGTGCCAAGCGGTTCGTTGAGCCGGGCGGCGATCTGCTGCTGGGTGAGGCCGCTGAAGTAGGCGAGTTCGATGGCTTTTTGCTGGTCCGGATCGAGCCGGGTAAGGGCGGCGCGGACCGCTCCGGCCTTCTCCTGGACCCAGAGCGAATCCGCCGAATCGGATTCACCGGCGGGCGGAGCGGGCTGCAGTTCGACCGCGGACTCGGCCAGCAGCTCGGCCCGACGGATGCGCATGCGGACGCGATCGATGGCACGGTTGCGGGTCAGGGTGGCGGCCCAGCCGAAGACGGAGCCGCGGCTGGTGTCGTAGGTGGCCGCCTTGTGCCACATCTGCAGAAAAACATCCTGCACGATATCCTGGGCTTCGCTGGTGTCGTTGAGCACCCGGAAAGCAAGGGAGTAAAGCGGCCGGGCGAGCGAGTCGTAGAGCCGGGTCAGGGCGGCCTTGTCACCGCGCGCCATGGCGGCCAGCAACCGGGCTTGCTCGCGGCCCTGGTCATCGCCGGCGGGCTGGCCTGTATCTGCACTGCTCATGCGGGCAGAGGGCAGACGCCCGCGCCGGGGCGGCGCGATCGCAAGCAGCGCATACGGGCAGGCTGTGACGAGAAGCATTTCATCTCTGTTACGCGCAAACGGGCGGGAAAGACGCCTACGGTTTTGATTTGCCCGTGGTTGGCAACTGCAATGCGCGGCCGGTCCCGTTCACAGCACGAGCAGGCCAATGAGGCCGAGCACGACCAGCGTGGTGAGGACACCGAGGATGACTTTTTCCTGTTTGGTGACGGCGAAGGGCATGGTCAGAGGCCGATTCCGGCCAGGTTGGTGAAAATTTCCCGGACAAGGGGTTCGGTGGCGAGGTCGGGCCAGGGTTTGTTGCTGGAGACCCGGATGAAGAACTGGTCGCCCTGGCGGCGAAAGCCGTATTTCAGGGCGAGATGCAGCAGGGCGGGCACCGAGTAGGGATCCCGGTAGTTGATCGCGTGCCCGTCGTAGATGTGCCAGAACCAGACATTTTGGACAAAGCCCGTGGAATTTTGGAAAAGCCGGTGCTCGGCCGGGGCGAGTTGCAAACCCGCCAGCCGCGGGATCTGCTGCGCGTCCGCGACGGGACGGGCGGCCCAGCCTGAGCCGGGCCAGCAGGCATCCGGGGTGTGCGATGCCACGCGACTCACGGTGGTCTGTCCGGCGGGCCAGTACGCGACGTAGACGGTCAGTTGCGTGAACTGTCCGTTGCCGGCCGGGCGCACGTAGGTGCGCTGCATCAGTTGGGTGGTTTGCAGCACACCCGCGAACTGGTAGAGATCCTTGGGGGTGATCACTTCCCAGCCGGGAGGATTCGGCGGCAGCAGGGCGGCGAGGTCGGGGGCGGGCTTCCCGGCATTGGCGGCCGGCCGGGAACTGGCGAAATAAAATCCGCCCAGCGCCAGCGTGACCGCCATGGCGGTCCAGAAGGACCACAGTGCTCCGCGGGGATTTCCGGTTTTGACCGGTGGGGTGACCGTTGCGGCGGGTTCCCTGCCTGATTCGAGTTGAATCGCCAGGGCCGCCAGCAGCAGCGCCGTGATAGCCAGAATGGCGTAACCGGTGAAGTCGTGCCAGAAACCGCCGATATCCCGGCCGGCATTGGCCAGCAGCGTGAGAATCAGGGAGCGGAGGAAATTCATCACCAGGGCCAGGAGTGGGGCGATGATTATCAGCAGCAACCGGCCGCCCGGCCGGCGCAATTGCCAGGCGGCAAAGAAAAACCCGGCATATACACAGGACAGCAGGCTGCGGATGCCGCTGCAGGCCTCCTCGACGCCGACCGTGGTCGTCGCCAGCTCGATCATGTTGCCGTGACGCATGGCCGGAATGCCGAGCAGTTGCAGGGTGTGCAACACCGCGCCGGTCACTCCGCCCTGCAGCCCCAGCGTCAGGCGGGTGTAGGTGCCGTTGGGCAGCGGCGTGACCAGCAGCCACAGGAAAATAGCGGTCAGGCTGATCCAGTTGCAGGGCAGCACCCGCACTCTTTCATCGGCGAGGATCAGCAGTCCGCCGAGCAGGTAACAGCAAAGGGAGGCGGCCAGCACGAAGCTCACGAGGGCGTGTGTCCAGGTGATGGAGGCCGCCAGCAGGCCGGCCATGGCGAAAAGAACCAAGCCCGTCGTCAACGCTGCCGCCAGGGCCAGACCGGTCAGGCGGCCGGCCGGCAGCCAGCATTGCGGGCCGTGATGGCGGCTTTCCCACAACAGCAGCAGAAATACAACCGGCGCGAACAAGCCGTGCGAGAGGTCCGGGTTGTGCCGCCATTCCGGCCAGAGCTGTACGCAGAATCCGACGACCAGACCCGACAGCACCACGATGACCGCCAGCACTCCGGCGGGCGGCTGCGCGCGGGCGGGCGGGGCGGGTGGGGCGGAGTCCGGCGTTTTCATTTTTTTGCAGCAGCGGAACAGCGTTCATTAATCGCGTAAACCACCTCGGTCGGCAGCGGCACGAGCGGGAGAATGCGCGCCAGCCGCGCATCGGGCTGGCCGGCCTGCAGCAATTCAAGGAGCCCGCGAATCACCCGGGCATCGGAACCGGTGAACTGCATGATCCGGGTGGCGATTTTTTCCGCCCGCCCGGTGTCTCCGGCCAGCGCGGCCGCCAGATACGTCGCCTGGTAGAGCGGCAGGGTTTCGGCGGACAGCGGCGGTTCCTCCCGGAGGAACTTGTCGAAATACCGGGCCAGCAAGCCGGGGTCAGGACTGGCGATAAGGTAGGCGCAGAACTGGGCCGCGAGGCGCGGTGCCATCGGATATTGCAGCAAGGACTCGTGCTCGGCCTCAAGCAGGGAACTCCAGCCCAATGCCCGATACAGGCGCAGGTGCAGAAAGGAGGCCTCGTCCGGCGGGAGGCGCGCGCCATAGGTGTTGAGCAGATTCAGGGCATCATCGGCGCGACCCAGGAGAAGCAGGCGGTCCACCTGATAATATGGCACGTAGGCTGACTCCGGCTGCAGGCGGACGCGCATTAGCCGGGGCAGGACATCGCCCGTGCGGTTTTGCAGCAGGTCACGCTCGATGATGATCAATTCGACGCACCACTCCGGCAAATGCCCCTTGGATTCCAGCACGCTGGAGAGAAACTGGCTGTCGGCGGTTTCGCGCGCGGCGAAGAGCAGCGCATTCAGCCACGCGCTGCGCTGGCCGGGATCCTCGGCCAGCATCGCTGCGGCGAGCGGTTTGATTTTATCATGGGCCGAGCGGGCGAGCAGGGTGCGAAACCAGATCTGGGCGGTCTGGACCCGGTGCTCCGGCATGGCCTTCATCAGTCGTTCATAGATGTGCTCGGCCACAAGGGGATTGCCCGCCACCTGGCAGAGATTGGCCAGCGCCAGGCCGGCGGTATAATTGTGCGGGTTGAGCGTGCAGACCATTTCCAGCGACAGAATCGCCTCCTGGTAGTTTCGCGCCGCCATCGCCTGCTGGGCGCGGCTGGCGTAGAGCCTTTCCTGCGAGCCGCGCACTTCGCCCCATCGCTCCGGCCAGAGAAGGGCGGGGTAGGCGATGTCGTACCGCGCCAGCCGCAGCGTGGCAAAGGCCAGGACGGTCCCGGCCAGGTAAACGGCGACAAGCGTTCCGACGCTGTAGAGCGCGGCCCGGCCCCAAAAGGGCCGCACCCGCTCGGCATCCACCCCGCAGCGCCAGCCATCGGGCGTTTCCACCAGCAGCGGGCAGACCCGGCGGAAACGGGCCGGCCGCTGCCAGTAAATGATCGCGTTGCACCGGCTGTCCCGCGCCAGGCCGGAGTCGCTGAAATTCTGGCAGGGGCAGGAGTCGCGCTCGGCGCCCTGCAGACGGAACCAGGTCTTGCGGGTGTTCCAATAGAACAAAGCCCACCAAAAACGGAAAGAATCTCCGATCCATCCAATCACGCCTGCAAGCTACGCCGGGCTCGGCGCGCCGCAAGGCGCAATCAGGCATCTCTCTGGCTAGACAAAGATTCGTTTCATTCGGATTTGATCAAGTCACTCGTTGCCGGGACGTCCTTGATGATCTGCGCGGGCTCGGGGCCGACGCCGAGGTAGCGCAGGTTGGGCAGCACGGCCGGCAGCTTGTCGCCATACGCCACCTGCACGAGGCTGCGGACCATGGCGGCGGTGTAGCGTTGCGCATTTTTCGGCAGGTCGGCGAAGCGACGGACGCCGCAGATGTCCTCGGTCCAGCCGGGATGTTTCGAGTAAACGGGGCTCAGCACCTTGCGCACCGCCTCGTTGCGCGGCACATGGGTGTACCGCCGGCCGTTGGGATCATCGTAGGCGGTGCAGATCAGCAGCTCGTGGCCGCCGCTGAGCGCGTCGATTTTGTTGATCATCAAATCCTGGAAGCCGCCATAGCGGAGCACGTCGCCTTTTTCCACCGCGTCATACCAGCCGACCATGCGCTGGCGGCCGGTGCTGGTGCCGAACTCGATCTGCTTGAGCTTGATCGTGAGCGGATGCGCGTCGTCCATCTGCGTGAGGAAGGTGTGGGTGCCGACCTTGGTGTCGTAGGCCTTGGCGACGCCGAAGGTGTGGATCGGCTGCACGGGGATGCTGGCGCTCTGGAAAAACTCCGGCGTGAACGTGTGCGAGGCGGTGACGTTGGGCGAGTAGCCGTGGCGTTTGTCGAGCCAGTAGGCCTGGCCGAATTCGCCGATGATGGTGTGGCCGGCGGCGAGTTCGCGCAGCACCAGCTCGCGCACCTCGCCAATGTTCTTCGCCAGGGCGGTGCCGGCCTGCCAGTAAACCTCGGTGAGCCGTTTCAGGTTGAGCGTGAAGTGCGTGTCGCCGCGGAATTGCGTGAAGTCGAACTCGGCCTGGTCGAAGACGCCCAGCTTGATCGCCTCGGCGTTGGCGCGCTGTTCAGCGATGGTAAGCTGGTCGAAGAAACCGGCAAAAGTCGCGGGCGAGACGCGGCAGACGTGCTGGATGGTGCGGAGCGCGCGGTCGGCGCGCTGGGCGAGCTTGCGCGCGAAGTAATTCGGGCCGGCGAGGAAATCGGAGTAGGTGATCTGCGCCTGGCCGGTTTCGTCCACGTAGGCGGGCGTGATGCCGCGGCCGGTGGAGCCGCGCGGCTCCTCGGCGAGGACGTTGGTGCGGTAATCCTCCCACGCGAGGTCGAGCAGCCGGTGGGTGAGGTCGGAAACCATGGTGCGCTCGTCGATCAGCAGGCGCGAGAGGATGGGGTGGCCCTTCTGCTCGAGCGGGCGGGCTTCCCACCAGAATTTGCGCGGGTCGGCGACGACGCCGCTGCCGATGCAAAGGTGCGGAGCGTCCTTCACGACCACGCCGGCGGGGAGGAGATTGAGCTTGATGCCGCCGGCCGTGTGGCCGGAGTTCGCGCCGCCGTTGACCTTGAGCACGACGGAAACGGCCGCGGGGCTGCCGCGCAGCTCGTCGGCCACCTCGGGGATGAGGCGGCCCTTGCCTTCGTCACCGAGGGAGATGCCGACATCGGCGATGAGCTGGCTGGAAAAAGGGAGGAGGGACATCTTGAAGCAGGAAGCAGGGAGCGGAACAGAAGAGGACAGATGACAGCGGGCGGCAGTCAGGGCGGCAACGGAAAACTAAGTCACAAATCCTCTGGGCCTGATCAAACCGTTCGCTGCGGAATACCCGGAATCCCGGACAAAAGTTACACCAAGGTAGCAAAGGCAGCTAAGCCTTAAGAGAAAGGCGAGGCGGGAGATCGTCCCTTTGTTTGCTTTGCGTTCTTGGTGTAAGGATCGATCCGGCACTCACCCTTTCCGGGTGGCGACTTCGATCACGTCGTGCGGGGCGGCTTCCTTCTGGCCGGCGGGGGTCACGCGATGGGCCGGGTGAAGTCCCCGGCACGATCCATCAATCGCGGGGCTTGATTCACGGCCCGGGTGGACTAAACCCCTTGGCTTACATGCGTGTTACCCCACGACTCCTTCAAGTCTGGTTCCTGTACGTGGCGGCGCTGCTGGCCCTGCCGCTGGCCGGCTGCGGGCGCAAGACTGAAGCCAAGCGGCCCGCTGGCAAACAGCCGGAGATCGCGCTGGTGATGAAATCGCTGGCGAACGAGTTCTTCAAGACGATGGCCGACGGTGCCATCGCGCATCAGGCCGCCCATGCGTCCGCCTACACCCTGATCGTAAACGGGATCAAGAATGAGACCGATCTCGGACAGCAGGTGAATCTCGTCGAGCAGATGATGGCCCGGGGCGTTGACGCCATCGTCATCGCCCCGGCCGACTCGCAGGCGCTCATTCCCGTTCTCCAGCGGGCCAGGAACGCGGGCGTGCTCGTGATCAACATTGACAACCGCCTCGATGCCGGGGCCCTGACCCAGGCCGGACTGACCGTGCCATTTGTCGGGCCGGACAACCGTGCCGGGGCGCGGGCAGTGGGCGAGGTGCTGGCCACCCGCCTGCAACCCGGAGCGGCGGTGACAATCATCGAGGGCGTGCCCACCGCGTTCAACAGCCAGCAGCGGCGCCGGGGTTTCGAGGATGCCATGCACGCGGCGGGCATGAAGATCCTGAACGTCCAGGCCGGCAACTGGGAGCTGGAAAAAGCCAACACGATCGCGAGCGCGCAGCTCGCCCGTTACCCGGAGCTTGCCGCGATCCTTTGCGCCAACGACAGCATGGCCCTGGGGGCGGCCGCTGCCGTGGCGGCGGCGGATCGACCCGGGGTCAAGATTGTGGGCTTCGACAATATCTCGGCCATCCGGCCCATGGTGAAGGACGGTCGCGTGGTGGCCACGGCTGATCAGCATGCCGACCGGCTCGCGGTCTATGGCATCGAGACAGCGCTGGCCATCTTGTCCGGCAGTGCAGCCCCGGCCGACCGGACGACCGCAGTTGACGTCATCAAGCCGTAAGCCGTGGCGTTGATCCCACAACTCGAGGCCCGCCGCCTGAGCAAGGCTTACAACGCGCCCGTGTTGCAGGATTTCGATTTTACGCTTCAGCCCGGTGAAGTCCATGCCCTGGTGGGCAGCAACGGGGCGGGCAAGTCGACTTTTTCGCGCATCGTCTGCGGAATGACCCCGGCGGATGGCGGTGACCTTTTCCTAGGCGGCCAACCCTACGTTCCCCGTTCAAAAATGGCGGCAGCCGCGGCCGGAATCGTGATGGTGCTGCAGGAGCTGAGTATAATTCCGACCCTGACAGTGGCGGAGAATCTTTTCCTGGACCGACTGCCCCAACATTGGGGATTCATTGACCGGAGCAAACTCCGGCAGCAAGCGGCGATCGCCCTGGGCCGCGTCGGGCTGGGCCAGCTGGACCCGGACCTGCCGGCGGAACGGCTCGGCGTCGGGCAACAGCAGCTGGTCGAAATCGCTGCCGCCCTTGACCAGGACTGCCGCGTGTTGATCCTTGACGAGCCATCCGCCGCACTCACCGCAACTGAAACGGAGGAACTCTTCAGCCGGATCCGCGATCTCCAGGCAAAAGGGGTCGGCATCATCTACATCAGCCACCGCATGGATGAAATCCGGCGCATTGCGGACCGGGTAACGGTCCTGCGCGATGGCCGGCGAATCGCCACCCATGCGGCAGCCGGAGTTGATTTCAAGGTTCTGGTCAGCCAGATGGCCGGGCGTGAGGCTGCCTCCGGCCGGGCAGGGCGGCGCACGGCCAGGACCGCTTCGGCCGCCCTGGAGGTGCGCGGCTTGCAGGCGGGCAAGGCGGTGCGGGGGGTGGATTTGAAAGTGCAGGCCGGCGAGGTGCTCGGGATCGCGGGGCTCGTCGGTTCCGGGCGCACCGAGCTGCTGAGGGCGATTTATGGCGCAGACCCCAAGGACAGTGGCGAAATTTTTGTGCAGGCACGGTTCATCGAGATCCGGCAGCCGGCGGACGCCGTGGGTGGCGGCATCGGCATGGTGCCGGAGGATCGCAAGCAGAGTGGCTTGCTGCTGACCCAATCCATCCGGGACAACGTCACGCTTTCCACGCATGCACGCTTTGCCCGGCTCGGGTGGCTGGATGAGGGGGCGGAACGCGCGGCCACCCGCGGGCTTTGTGCCGAGCTGGAGATGAAGTACACGGACACGCAGCAGCCCGTGATGGAACTGAGCGGCGGCAACCAGCAGAAGGTCGTGCTGGCCCGATGGCTGCTCCGTGACACACCCGTGCTGCTCCTGGATGAGCCAACGCGCGGCGTCGACGTTGCGGCCAAAGAAACGATCCACCGCCTGCTGGCCGAGCTCGCCGCGGCGGGGAAGGCGATTGTCCTGGTCTCAAGCGAACTCCCGGAGCTCATGGCCAATTGCGATCGGATCACTGTCATGTCCGCGGGTCGTCTCGTCGGGGAATTCACCCCCGCGGACTGGAGCGAGGAACGCATCACCGCCGTCGCCTTTCACGGCTATCTGGCGCAACCGCCTCCCGCCAACCGATGAAATATTTGCCCCGCTGGTTGGGTGACCACGCCACCATGATCCTGATCTGGCTGGGCCTCATCGGGCTTTTCTCCCTCGGCAGCGACCGGTTTTTCACGCCGGCCACGTTCGCCAGCCTCGGCGCGCAGATCCCGACGCTGACCGTTGTCGCCGCCGGCATGACCTTTGTCATCATCACCGGAGGAATCGATCTCTCGGTGGGATCGGTCCTGGGTTTCGCTGGAGCGGTCTTCGGTGTCGCCTTGGTGAATTTTCACCTGGCGGTGGCCCTGGCGGCGCTGCTGGCCTTGGTGGCGGGCGGGCTATCCGGGTGGTTGAATGGCTGGATCAGCGTCCGGTTCCGCCTCCCTTCCTTCATCGTTACCCTCGGAATGCTCGAGGTCGCCCGCGGCCTGAGTTATCTCTGCACCGACTCGCAGACCAAGTACTTGGGGGGAATTCTCGGCGGGCTGTCCCGGCCGTTGCCCGGCGTCGGCCTGTCCGCCGCGCTGCTGCTGGCAATGGTGGTCGTCGCCGCCCTGCAACTGGTGCTCTCCCACACGGTTTTTGGCCGGCGGATTGTTGCCATCGGGACAAACACGGAGGCAGTGCGCCTGGCGGGCATCGATCCGGATGGTCCGAAGGTGGCGGTCTTTGCCTTGACCGGCCTGCTGGTGGGGCTCGGGGCGATTTTCTACATCGCGCGACTGGGTTCTTCCGACCCGAACGCCGGGGTCGGTCTGGAGCTTTCCGCGATTGCTGCCGTGGTGATCGGGGGCACCAGCCTGAGCGGGGGCCGCGGTTCTGTCGTGAGCACCTTTCTCGGCGTGTTGATCATCGCAACACTGGAAACCGGGCTGGCCCAACTTGGCGCCTCCGAGCCGCTCAAGCGGGTTGTTACGGGGACAGTCATCGTGACAGCCGCCATTGTCGATGGCTGGCGCACCGGGGGTCCCGGCGGGCAAGGACGATTCTGGCGGAAATTCCTGCGCCGCCCGCCGGCAGCCTAGGCCGTGGCTCAGCCCTTCCGGGTGGCGACTTCGATCACGTCGTGCGGGGCGGCTTCCTTCTGGCCGGCGGGGGTCACGCGGACGTACCGGGCCTTGGACCGGAGTTCGCCGAGATCCTTCGCGCCGAGGTAACCCATGCCGGATTGCACGCCGCCGATGAGGTTGCCAAGCACGTCGTCGACCGAGCCGGAGACTTCCTTGAGGGCCTCGATGCCCTCGGCGGCAACCTTGCGGGTGCTGTCGTTCTTGTCGTGGCCGTAGCGGGCGGCCGAGCCGGCCT
>CAZBLQ010000134.1:0-10759 GCA_964492635.1 uncultured Oleiharenicola sp. | reverse complement strand
GCAGTTAGTCTCCCCCTGCGTCTCGGTAAAATGGTCGGGCTGGTGAGATTCGAACTCACGACCTCTTGCACCCCATGCAAGCGCGCTACCAGGCTACGCTACAGCCCGATGATTCATCGGAAGGGCGAAGAAGACCCAAGCCCCGCCCCTAGGCAAGCCCTTTCCTCGGCTGATGTTCAGCGCCGGCGGCACCGTCGGGAATAGGGCCGAATGCCGGGGCTGTTCGACCGTATCGGCCCGCCGGCCCGCCTGCTAGACTGGCGCCTTCTTCCTGGCCCCACCGGGAAATTTACTGAAAATATATTCCTCCTGTCCGATTCATAATTGTTTCAAACGCACGCACCCCATGAACAGCCTGAACAAATCCACGCCGGGCTTCACCCTGGTCGAAATCATGATCGTTGTCGTCATCATCGGCCTGCTGGCCGCCATGGCGATTCCCGCGTTCCAAAAAGTCCGCGAATCCTCCCAGGACAAGACGGTGCTCAACAACGCCCGGCAGATGTCGGCGGCGGCCGACCAGTATTTCCTGGAGAATGGCGTTTCCCAGGTCCTGTTCGTCAATCTGGTCGGCGCGACGAACTACGTAAAGGCCCTCAACCGCGTGGCCAATGAAATCTACCCCGACTGGTATACCCAGGGCGTCACCATCACGATCAGGGGCGTCGCCGGTGCCCGCACGGTCACCTACGCGCCGTAAGCCGGCGACAGCGGCTGTTATCAAAGGGAGGCCGGTGCCGGCAGGGATTGGCTGGGCGGGTTGGGCGGCGTGGGAGAAAACCACTCGGGATGGGCTTGGCGGGTGGCTGCGATAAAGGCGGAGAATTCCGCGGTCGTCCTGAAAGGCTGTCGCTCCATCGAGTGAGTCCGGTAACGAAAGAGAAAGCACGCCTCGGCATAGTATCTGATGACATCCCACGGATTATCGAGGCTGTCCTTGGTGTAGATATGGGTCGTTTCGTGCAAAATCGTCCCGGCCACGTCGATGTTCGACTGGAAGGCTCCATTGGGTTGGCGGAAAAGGCTGTTGTCGGTCAGCCGGCTGGCGCCCGGGCGGGTGCGGCCCACGACGAACCCCCAGGAGCGCTCCTGCGCCACCATATTCCAGTGCACCAGGACGTCGCCAAACGTGGTGCACTTTATTGTCAGCCTGATCGAGCCACCCGGGTAGGAATACACCATGCCTTGTTCATCAAGCGCGAAGGAACCAGCCGGCAGCGTGTGGCGCTGAGCGGATTTTAGAAATTCATTGCACACAAACACGGCCTGATTCCACGTGGCCAGTTCGCCCTGGGCGAGCGCGGGATCAGCGCGGCTGTTCTGCAACCGGGCGGGAGTGACCGGCACGGAGGCGCAGCCGCCCAGGAGCAGAGCGGCGAGCGCGACACAGAGAAAAAATCTCCGGGGCAGCCTCACGCCAAGGCGCGCTCCGCCTCCGCCTTGTTCTCGCAGGTGATGATGACAATGCCGCTGGGATAGTGAAAAAGGGACATGATATTAAACCCGATGTCCTTGCGCCGGTCGGGGATGACCCGGACGATTTGCGCCACCCCGTGGCCATGGAGGCGGTCCATCGTTCTTTCAATATACGGCACGCACACCAGGTCCATGGACTGCAGGTCCGTGAGATCGGTCAGGAGATGGAACTTTGGGGGCATCGTCGCCAAGATGCTTTCGACGGCCTTCTCGTAATACTCGATTTCCTCGAGCCCGATGTCTCCGATGAAGGAAAGCTGCAGGAGATTGCGGGCTGGATCAGCCTCGACGAGAATCCGGGGTTTCACGGCCGGGGTTTTCTGCGGGGCGCTTTTATTCCTGAATCCTTTCAGCAGATCGGTCACCAGAATCCCATCGATGGTCATCCCCTTGATGTTGCAATCGATGATCCTGACATTCGACAGGTCCACCTTTTGGAACGTGCTGTCGCACAGCATGGCTTCCTCAAACATAACCGGTCTTTGGCGTGCCTGGTGGCCGTCCTTGTCCGGGGGAGGGCCGATGTGCTTGAAAGTCGCGCCGCCCAACTGGACCGCTGAAACCTGGATGTCGCTCAGATTGATGTTGTGAAACCGGGCTTTGCTCAGGTTCACGTCGTCGAAGTCGGCGCCGGATAGATTTACGCCGTGAAACTTGGAGCCGGAAATGTCCGCCTTCTCCGCCAGGTGTTTCCCGGATTTGATTGTTGGTTCCATTGGTCCCGTCCTTTGGTTTTTGATCGCCGCGCGTGATCCGGCCCCCGCTCAGGGCAGGGGAGTGCAGAGTTCGACGCGGTGGCCGTCCTGATCAGGTAGGTTATTCGAAGCCTGCGAGAGCGCAAGCGAGCCAAAGGATTTCCTCAGGCTTTCTTCCGGGGCGAACGGGGCAACCATCTCGACGTGGTGGCCGAGTAAGCTTCCCACTCGGCGCCAAACTGCCGGCGGAGCCACGGTTCCTCATGCAGGAGCACGCGCAGGTGAAAGGCGGCCGCCAGGAAAATCAGATAGCCCGCAACCGCCGCCGAGAGGTAGAGCACGCTCCACCCCGCGACGATGGTGAGCACGGCGAGATACATCGGATTGCGCACGAACCGGTACAGCCCGACGATTACGAGGTGTTTGGGCGGATCCCACGGCGCGAGCGTGCCCCGGCCCGAAACAAAGAAATCGCGGACACACCAGAGGAGGAGAAAACCGCCGGCATCAAGCAGGGTGATCCCGATCACCATCGTGCGATGGTCCGGTGATCCGGAGCGGACAATCAGCGCCGGCACCAGTCCGGCCACGACCGTCGGCAAGGCGAGAAAGGCGAGGAAGGCGCGAAGGATCAGCATGGTTGCCTGGCCTTACCATGAACCACTATGGCTTGGCGGGGTTGGCTCCGTGGATTGGCCCGGCCACGTGAGATCCAGGAAATCTATGATCTGGCGGGGACCCAGGGACTGGAACTCCTCCGGCAGGCCGAGCACGACCGTTGTTCCCTTGATCTTGAGCGCGTCGCTGTTCGGGTTGGCGGCGGCCGGGCCCTCCGGCAAAAGGATGGTGTATTCCCGGCCGGCCAGGGTGCGGGGTTCGGCGACGACGACCTTGGCCAGCGGTCCCCGCGCGACCGTGCCGGGATGGAAGGCCCGTTCACTTCTCACCAGATCGAAGACCACCCCGTCCGGATCAAACGCCGCAACTGTCGCGTGAAGCGTGACGAAGGAGTCCCGTCCGGCGCGGGCGGATGAGAACGAGGCGCAGCCCGCGAACAGCGCCAGGGCAAGAGACATGAACAAGGGCAGGATGATTTTCATGCTTAGGACGGAACCAAGCTTTCGGAATTGACCACGGATATCACGGATGGGAAGGGATGAATACCAAGGCAGTTTTAAACGCTCATAGACGCTAGAAGCTATCCGAAAACCAGATTCTTGGTCTCTGATGGATTGATCGGAGGGTGAAGGGACGCATGCACCGCCTATCTTGCCAGTCGGAAGGAAATCAAGATGAGCGGCCCGAACAGAATCGTGAGCATCACCCAGACGAGCGCACTCATCGCCAGATTGCGCACGACGTGGTCGAAGTCGATACGGCCATCGGCGCGCTTCGCGGCGAAGCCCCGCAACCGCCCCCACGCGAAGGTATATTTCAGCACAATGAAGACGGCCAGGAGAGTGAAGCCCCGGGGGATGAAGCTGCCGACTTCGGTGCTTTGGACCTTGGTTCCCAGAAAAACGCCCAGGCACAAGGTGGCGACGGCGAGAATGTATCCACCGGCAATCTCCTTGTAGGTGACCGCTTGATTCATGCCGTGTCCTGTCGCTCCCCGTGATGGTTGACGTCGGCTAGTGCCGGCGCAGGGTCTTCAAATCCATCTCAATGCTGGTGATCGCAAGGGATTTCTCCCCGGGAGCCGGCGCGATCTTCCTCAGCAGCACGATCCCGTGCAGGGTTTCCCTTTCAAACATTCTGACTGATGCTTTCAGGGTCACTTCACCGCTCCCATGCGTCACCGGGGCACTGTCAACCGTGGAGAAATCCATCGCTTCCTTCTCGTCGAGGGCGAGGGAGAGGACTCCCTTCGCTGTGCTGGCCAATTCATAACGGATCTCCAACTTGATGGCCACCCGATCCGGCATGGTGGCTCCCGGACTGGTGCTGGCCCTGAATGCCGAATGGTTGGTTATGGTAACGGAATCCCTGGGGGCAGCGGGCGGGTTTGCCTCGGCGAAGGCCAAGGCCGCTCCCGCCAGCGCGGGAAGAACCGCGGCGATGAGTCTCATGGGGCTGAGACCATACCACGGGACGGCCCGCCTTGTCGAGGGCGGCTGCGGCAAGTCAGGCTGGTCGGGCGGCCGGCATCCGGTGGCGGAGCCAGAGCGTCTGGAAGAGCCCCACGAAATTGGAGGAGGCCCAGTACAGGCCCAGACCGGCGGCAAGTTTCCAGACAATCACCGAGGTCACGAGCAGTTGGATGACAATCATCGTCGTGCGCGCATGCTCGGAGGCGGTGGGCATCCAGTGGGCCGAGAGTCCCGTCAGCGCCAGGATCACGAGCGTCAGGGCAAAGTTGGGCGCCGCCAGGTTCCGGATCCAAAGGAAGGCGCTGTTGGCAGTCAGCGCGCCCCGGATCGTGCTATAGAGCATCGCGAAAACCGGCAGTTGGGCGAACCCGCCAATCAGCGTGGGCAGATCGAGGGGGTTGTAGTGGTGCTTCCGGTAGACTTTGCGCATTTCCTCGAACAGCCGCTCGGGTTTCTTCTCGAATCGCTTCTTCAGCTCATCGATCTCCGGCTGCAGTGCCCGCGCGATCGCCTGGTTGCGCAGCGCCCGCCGCGCCAGCGGGATGGTCAGGGGCAGAAGTGCGACACGAATGCCCAGCGATAGGGCAACAATGGCGTAGCCGAGGCTGCCGCCGAAGAGTTGCACGAGGTAGGTGAGGGTGGCAGCGAGGAGATCATGCATGGTGGTGGGAACTGGAGCAGAATGCGGGCCGGGATGGTTTTTTTGCGATGGTTAAGATGTGACTCCGTGAATTGCCTGGGCTGGCCCTGACGGCTGCTCTTCCATCGACTCCAGCATGGCAGTCAGGTTTGGAACCACGGATTACACGAATTGCACGGATATTCCAGAGGGAGGGCCAGCAAGGAGAACCGATTAAATCATGCACCTGATAGTGCGGTTTGCTGAGGTTCGGGTTTTGTCACTGTACCGCTATCCGTGTTCATCGGTGGAATCCGTGGTTAATATCGTCTGAATACTCCCGGATAAAACATACGACAATCGGCCTGCCGGTACCATGATAATCAAGCCGCTACTTTCCAGAGATCGATATCAGTTCGTGGGGCAGGATTTCATTCGCTTCTTTTGAGACACTGGCGGGCAGGCAGATTTTTCCCTTGGAGGTGTCGTAGTAGTCAAAACGCAGATAGACCGGGAATCTGTCAAAATAGATGGCCACGACCACCCGTTCGACTCTCTTGGTGAGGTATTGCCGGCTCAAAATCTCAAAGCCGAGGAAGTCCCCGGAATCCCTCATCAGGGGACCAAGGCGGCCGACCAATTGCGCGGCCTTGGCCTGGTCGCCTTCGTAGAGGGCACCGGCAAAGGGAACGGGTCCATTGCCCTTCAGTTGCGAGAAGACAAAGTTCAAGTCGGGTTCGCCGGTCTGGGCGCACAGGCGGATTGCGATCAGCAGGAACAGCAGGGTCAGTTTTTTCATGGTCGGTCGGGCTTGGGGTCCAGCGGCGTGTCTGGATCTTCAGGTTGAACGTGTCGTGCCCCTGATCGCGAAAGGCCGGCTTCCCCTATTCCTTGGTGTAAGACTTCCAGGCTCCGTCGTGGTCCTTGTAGAAGAAGATTACCACGGGGACGACAGCGGGAGTCTCGGTGCCCTCCTGCATCGTGGTCTTGCAGATGATCCGGAAAATCAAGGTGCCCTTGGGGATGCCTCGCGCGCCATTGCTTTCGACCGCGTCCTCGTGCGAAATCTTTGTGACCTGGAATTTGATATTCTGCTCTGAACCAGCGCTGTCGGCCTTGAGCGTGTCGAAGGCCTGCTGGCGGATCACGTCGTCCGACGGCCCGGTGTAGGACGAGCTGGAGCAGCCAAAAAATCCCAGCAGGGCCAGAGCGAAGGCAAGAGCGCTTAAGTACGGAAAATATTTTGAGTGGGACATGAAGGACAGGATAAGTCAGGTGACGGCCCGTGGCGAATCCAAGTTACGAGCCAGCGATCCGAAGAGAACTGGTCGGTGCAGGCAGCAAAGGACAGCTTGGAGAGTAAGTCGCTGAGTTCAAGCTGCGATGCGCTTCCAGATGGATTGCACGGCCGACCGACAGGCCTCGCGATGACGATCCAGGTTGGAGACGTGGCCTAATTCTTGAACCGCACCTTCGCTGGTATTCCCTGCGGGTGGCAGTCCGTGCAGGCGACGGTGTGGACGTTGTGCTTGCTCGCGGCCGCGAGGAAGGTGGTGTCCATCTTCTGCACCTCGATGCCGCAATGCGAATCAGCCGGATGGCATGTGTTGCACGAGGCCTTGGCGGAACTGGTGTGGCTCCAATGGCAGTCGCGACAGCTCAGGCCCTCGTGCACGCCCGCCGGCGTGCGGTCGTCCGCGGTGCCGAGCTGGTGCGTGGCATCGGGTGCGTGGCACGCCACGCAGCCGCGCTGACGCGGATCATGGGAGACTTTGACGGCGCGTGTTCCCTGGAAGATGGCCGCGACAGGCAGCAGGCTCGCGGAATAATGCGTCTGCTCGCGGTGGTCGTAGAAGCTGGCGATCGTGGTCTCGGCGGCGGGCACATGCACCTGATGGCAGGCGAGGCAGGGAATGGCGGGTTGAGTTGCCTTGGCGGGATCCTTCATCGACCACGGGCCGGCGGGGCCGGGCTGCGTGACGAGATTAGTGATGTCGCCTTGAAAAAACATGCCGTGGCAGCGGAGGCAGTCGTTGGCGGGCGGCTCCGTGGCATTGTGCTTCGGATCGAGAAAAATGCGGGCGTAAGTCGTCGAGTGCTTGCTAGCCTGCCAGTCAGCGAATGCCTGCGGGTGGCATTTGGCGCAGGATTCATGGAGGCCGAGCACATGTTTTTCCAGGAGGTGGACGGATTTGTTGGGATCTCCGGTGAAATGCCGGACGACGCGGTTGACGTGCGACTCGAGGGCGTGGACATCGAGCGTGAGCGAGCCGCCATGGCATTCGCGGCAGTGCACCGTGCGATGCGTGGAAGTCATCCAGTTGGAGTGAACACCGGTCATCTCATGGCAGGAGGCGCAGGTGTCCTGCGGGTTGCCGAAATGGAAATAGCCCAGCCCGCCGACGGCGCACATGACGAGAAAGACGCCGCAATAAAGGCCCAGACCGAGGAAGAGACGGCTCCAGCGCTTGGGGGTCATCGGAATTTTCCCGCAGCCCAGTTGGCGGTGATGTGATGGCTCACCCAGAAGCCGAGGGCCATGATGGTCAGCACCGGGTTGAATCCGCCGTTGGTGACGTGCAGGCCGCTGTCGGCGACGAAAAGATTGTCGATGTCGTGCACCCGTCCGTGCTTGTCCGTGACCGAGGTCGTCGGGTCGTCGCCCATGCGGCAGGTGCCGGCCTGATGCTGCCCGCTGCGCTGGACCAAGCCGGGCAGGGCCGTCCACGTCTGCACCGCACCGGCCTCCTTGAGCCACAGCTCGGCCTTGGACGCGAGGAACCGTCCGGTCTCGATGTCATCCGGGTGCCGGTTACCGGAGAGGCGCGCGACCGGAATGCCCCAGTGGTCCCTGACGGTGGGATCGACCTGCACGTGCGCCGTGAACATCGGCATTTCCTGCACGGGTCCCATGACCGCGGCGCAATGTTTGAAAAACCGGCGCTGAAAGTCCTTGTGCGCCTGTCCCCACCGCGGGGAACCGGGCGGGCGGATGCCGGTGAAGCCGTAGGGCGGGCGGAGGAACTCGTTGCACAATGCCCCGCCGCCGCGGAAGCCGGCGTTGCCATGGTTGAAATCGCTGATCGCGATCGTCGCGCCCGGGCCGACGTCATCGTAGATATCCTCCTCGAACAGGCCGTAGGCGCCGGAGTAGGCGTGATCCTGCAGGTTGCGGCCCACCCAGTCGTGGCGGTTGCCGGCGCCGTCGGGGAACAGCCGGGACTTCGAGTTGAGCAGCAGCCGGGCGGTCTCGATGGCGCCGCCGGAGAGGACGACGAGATCGGCGGTCTGATATTGGGCGCGGTCATTCGCGTCGAAATATTTCACGCCGCGGGCGACGCCCCGGTCGTCCACCACGACCTCGCTGACGATCGAGTTGGTGCGCAGCTCGCAGTTGCCCGTGGCCAACGCGCGCGGGATGACGGTGTTCTGCGTACCGTTCTTCGCGTTGATCGGGCAGGCATACCCACAACAGGCGCGATTGTGGATGCAGGCGCCGCGGCCGCCATAGGGCACGGAATTGCGCAGCATCGGGATCGGGAAAGGATGGAAGCCCAGGCGCTTCGCCGCGGCTTCCAGCATCCGGCCCTCGCGGGCGTGCGGAAACGCCGGCATCGGATACGGCCGGCGGCGGGGCGGGGTGAAGGGATTCGCGCTCATGTCGCCGGACACGCCGACCTCCCATTCGGCCTTCTCGTAAAACGGCTCCAGGTCGGCATAGCTGATCGGCCAGTCCTCGAGCGTGGAGCCCTCCGGCGCGCCGTAGGTGGAGCGCATCCGGAAATCCTTTTCCAAAAACCGCCACGCCATCGCGCCGTAGCTGACGGTGCCGGAGCCGACGCAGGCGGCGTTGTTGCCATATCCGCCCTCGTGGGGCAGCACGATGTTCCACTGGTCGGGGCTGCCTTCGCTCACGCGCGGATGCCGGTCGTCGGGCCCGTAGGCGTTGCCGAGAACCGTGGTGCGCTGGTTGAGGAGTTCATCCTGGCCGTGGGTTTCAAAGCTCACCCAGTCACCGCGCTCGAGCAGGACGACGGAAAGGCCGGCTTCGCTGAGTTCCTTGGTCACCACGCCGCCGCCGGCGCCGGCGCCGACGACAATCGCATTCACGTGTTTCAACGCCATGATCAGGCTTCCCGGCGGTGGTTGCGCCCGGTGACGGGCGGATAATCCAGGCCGAGCATGCGGTAGCTCGCGTAGTCGCGGTTGCCACCGTGGCGCGGACTGCCGTAGAAACCCTGCATCGTGTGCGCGAGGACGAGATTGAAGAAAACCTGCGGGGGCGGGTTGCTCCACAGCGCCTTCGGCGCCGAACCCAGCTCGATCGCGCGCAAGGCCTCGAATTTTCTGGAGCCGCTCAGTTCTTCAAAGGGCATCTTGTAGATCTCAAGGCAGGTCTGGCGGAAGGATTCGAGCCCGCGACGGTACGTCTGCTGGTGGCGGGCAAAGACGCCGCACAGTTGCCGGTCGATGTAATGGATGGCGCCGGTTTCGGTGGCGCCGGGCACGTCGTCGTGCGGGATGATCTGTTCACAGATCTCAATCAACAAGGCCCCCTCCGCGTCGGTGAAGAAACGGTATTTGGGCCGGGCCTTCCGGCCCAGTCCCGCGATCACGGCCGTCGAGCCGGCACCGGCGGCGACGCCGATGAGACCGACTAGACCAAGTTTCAAAACGGTACGCCGTGACACCGGCGGGCTCTGGCTGGGGGTAGACTGCTCCACAGCGTGTGACCTTACTCCTGCGCGGTCCGGCTAACGCTCCGTATTTTGGCCAGAACGCCGCATAAATTGTCTCAGGTCGCGCAAGGGTGGCAGCCGGGCAGGCGGAAAGCGCAAAATTTTTAACCACGGATTCCGCGGATAAACACCGATAAAACAGGAAACCACTAATTCACACTAATATTTCACTAATCCGGATTAGTGTCCCATCAGTGTACATTATACCATCGTCCCTTGATAAATAGACTTTGGCGCGACAGCGCCGGTAGGGACGGACCGCCGGGCCGTCCGCGATTGTCCAGACGGCGCGCCCAGCCTCCTTCGCCAAGGCTTCGGAGGCCACGCAGGGCATTTTCCGCCCGCCATAGCTTTAGCGACGGCGGGCGGTCGCGCCCTACCCATCGAATGGAATTCAATAGTCCAAATCATTAGGGACTCTGGTATTAGTGGTTTAAAATCGCCGTCTTCATCTTTCTCCCGAGGCGAAGCGACACTTGCCAATCCGTGGTCAACTTCTTCTGGGTGACTCCGGCTGGATTCAAACCGTGAGGCAGTTACTACCGGCGACATCGCACCCGGTAGCCATCCAACTGCTCAATCCAAAGTTTTCCCGAAAGGGGCAGCCGGCCGGTCAGGCGGAACGAGATTTGGTCCCCGGTCTGGCCATACAAGTCCGGCCGGTACAAACCGAGCGCCAGCACTCGCAGGCGGGAATGATTGGCTCCGTCCAGCGGCCCGATGAGGCGCAGGTGGATGCAGGACATGGGTGCCTGTCCTTTGGCTGGCGAGTAATGCTGCCCGGGCAGGTCCTCGACATTCTCAATCACGGCGGAATACAGGATTCCCGGTGTCACGGCGTGACTGCAGCCGGCAAAGAACAGAAACAACAGCGAAAGGATCAGACGGGATCGAGCGAGTGTCATTAAATTGGGTGTGCTCCACCCAAATGAATTGACAGCCGGCCGGACCAAACCCGCTACGCGCAACGGTGTTTACGCTGGGTGTACCCAAGGACAAAGGAATTTCAGGCGAATCCGTTCAGTCAGAGGCCACCACAAACACACTAAATACACGAAAAGAATACTATCGGGGGGATCGGGTATTTCCTTGAAGGTCGGGCGCTCTGGTGGCCGGCAGAGCTGCGCGCCGAGCAGCACG
>CAZBLQ010000133.1:6154-10916 GCA_964492635.1 uncultured Oleiharenicola sp. | reverse complement strand
GGTCGTCAGCATCAACCGCGGCGAATACTGCATCGCCAAGGCCGGCCTGAGCATGCTCTCGCAACTCTTCGCGACGCGCCTCGGTCCCGACGGCATCCCCGTCTACGAAGTCCGCCCCGGCATCATCAAGACCGACATGACCGCGAATGTTACTGAAAAGTATGACAAACTCATCGCCAGCGGACTGTGTGTGCAACCCCGGTGGGGCGTCCCCGACGACGTCGGCCGCAGCGTCGCGTCTCTGGCCCGCGGCGACTTCCTGTTCTCGACTGGGCAAGTAATCATGGTGGATGGTGGACTCACGATCCCGCGGCTTTAGTCCGCTATGCGTTTCGCCTTTCGGCCACAGGATCCTCAAGTTTGTCGAGCAATGTAATGTGACCCCTTCGTAGCACCGTCGGTCCGTACCAAGCTATTATCGCCTCCAGAGATTCGGGCTGACATTAGTTCTCCGCATAGATAACAGTCTGTAATCACGTCGCGATGTCCCATCTAAAGAAAATGCGGAAGGGATGGGAGAACGAACACCTCTCTAGATACTTACTTTCGCGAATTTCTTTTCTTTCTCAGCCGATCACTGTGGCCGACGACTTGGGAGTCGACTTCATGTGCACACTTTTCCGCACCATAAAGGTTGGTAAAGAGGAGCAGCTAGTACCTCACCAGTCGTTCTCGATTCAAGTAAAGACTACTCGGAAGGCCTTTAGGGGAGACAAGCAGCTAAACTACCTAAGAAATCTGGAGGTCCCGTTTTTTATCGGGTTAGTAACCCAAGACCGGTCAGGCCTTGACATATATTCGGGCGAGATTCTGCCAGATTTTTTTTCGTGGGCACCGGCGGAGGTCTCGTTCATTTTGAGCCCACAGCAGGACGCAATTACGCATGCTCATGATGGCGCATGGCCGACAAACAAGAAGGGGATTTTTGTGCTACCTTGTCCCTACATTGGCACGCTAAAGGTCATGGACTCCCCTGAAGATTCCGGGAGAATTAGTTCCGCGTTGGCCGCAATTTGCAGCACCACAATTCGTAATATCGCGGCCAAACTTTCCGAAGAGTATGTGTTCCGCTATCCCAGCGCGGATGGGAAAGTCGCCTACTTCCGAATTCAGGCAGGCACTGGATCCATAAACACGTTTCGCGGGAACTTCATGTTGCGACTAGCTGAAGTTTTCTACAATCTCCGACGGATCGCTGATATTTATCCTCAGCAATTCTCGATTATCGAATTCGATTTATTTGAGAAAGAATTTCTTCAATTGCAGAGCTGGAGTTTTCCTCATGCAGATTTTGTAGGTAACATCTACAATGACCTTAGTCGAACGATCCAAAGGCGGCTCCAGATTCGGTTACTTGAGATACTTCGACGACGACAGGGACAGAACGGGTCAGGCTGCGGAAATTGCAGTCCCGTGTCTTTGGCCCGAAGCACCGGGCGACGGGAACCACCGGAGCCGGAATTGGGTCTTTCATCAGGATGAAAACCCAAGACGAAAGTTCCGCCGACCCGAAAATTCACAGTGAGCATATCCAGCAGCAGCTGGATGAATTGATTCAACATGCGCGCGCCGACATCGGGCGGGTAACCGAGCCCCGGTTCCAGGCCCTCCTCGAAACCACCGCCGAGGTGCTGACGGGACTGAAAACCGCCTATCAGCATTACGGCAAGAAGCACGAGGCGGCGTGGCGCGGCAAGTGAAGAAGGATCGCCTGTTTTCCCCGATAGCAGGTGGGATTATTTTCCCGCCGCCGCGGCTTCAACCGTTACCCGAAAGTCTTTCCCTTCCCACCGCTCGCCCCATCGGAAGGTGAAGTCAACACGGCCACCGGCCGCGAGGTGGATCGTCGGCAAGTCCCCGAACCAGCAGCCCACGGCCGTGTCGCGCATCTCGAGGTCGTGCACCGTGGTCCAGCCATCGGAGGTCCAGTGAACCGTCGCGGAGAGCGGCGTAATGAGGCGGAGCGTCTTGCCCGCCGCCATCCGCCCTGCCGGATGCCCGAAAGTCCACATCTCAATCGCGCTGGTCTGGCCGCCCTTCGCGTAGCGCTGGTAGACGGGTTCGATGCGGTCGAAGCAAACGCCTTCCTTCCGGCTGCGGACGAGTGAAACATATTCCGCGTGCGCCCAGCAGAGCGGCATCGCGGCGCCGGTCGGGCCGCCCCGCTTCATGCCTGCGGCCGGCAGGTCGTCGGCATCCCAGACCTGCTCCGGCAGCATCCCGCCTTCGTTGGCGAATGCTTCCAGCGTCCGGATGAACGGAAGCGGATCGCGTCCGGCGGCGAGTTCGTAGTGCGCGCGTTCGCCGGTCAGGATGGGCCAGCAACGACCCTCACCGGTGCCGTCGTAGGCGCTGCCGTCGGATTTCTGGCCGTAGCCATCCTGATTGTAACGGCGCCAGCCCGGCCCCTGCGGGAGCTCGTGCCTGAGTACATGGTCGATCACCGCGAGCGAATCGACCACGAGGAGATCGTCCGCCGCCCTGACGCCCAGCCGCACCAACTGCAGAAAGTCGCCGCCGACGATGTTGCGGGCGGGATGACGTCCGCGGCCGTTGGCGAGATCATACTCAGCCTGGTCCGGGTCGGGGGCCTGGCCGGGCTCGGCAGGATTGGCTGGCGTGAGCCGGACATAGTGGCGCGGCTTGCCGGGCAGCAATTCCCCGTGCTTCGTCACCGTCCAAGCCTCAAGGTGCGCGGAAAGCCAGTCGGCATAATCCAACAGGAACGCGGCGAGCTCGGGGAGGTTTCTGCCCCGGGCAAATTCCGCGGCGCAGACGAGGCTCGCGATGATCGTCGCCAGCGTGGAGGGCGAGTAACCGGCATTCTCCTCCCAGCGCTCCTGCTCCGTCACGGGTCCATGCAGGATCAAATAGCCGGCGGCGCGCGAGACGAGGGCCCACGGGTCGAAGAGCCGGAGCGCCTGCGCCTGCTGCAGCCGCCACGCGAGCAGGACCGGCACCGCGACTTCGTCGAGTTGAATGCCCTGCCAGAAAGCTTCCCCGGAGATCGAGCTGTTTTGGGGGAGACAACCGTCGTCGCCCTGCACGCACGCCAGCCAGATCAGCGCGCGCAGCGGCGATTCCGTCACGCCGCAGGCGAGCAGGGCGGTGGCGGTCTGGACCATGTCGCGCGTCCAGACGAGATGATAGCCGCCGCGGTCGCGGTCGTCCTTCGTCTCGCCCCAGGGAATGCTCAACGACGCGACGAAGGCGCCCGGAAACGTCTTGTCCTCGTGGGCAAGCAACAGGCACTGGCTCAGGCGGAGCATCGAGCCACCGTCACCGGTGTGCGCGCTCAGATCGAGTTCGGACCGCGTGCGCTGCCACTGGCCGACAAACTTTTCGCGCACTTGCGCAAAGGAAGTGGCGAGGGCCTGTTCGAGCCGGGTGGAGGCGCTCTGGGGCGAGGAACCGAATCCGATCCCGATGGTGAACTCCAGGCCGGCCGACAGGTCCACCTCGGCTGTGATCGCCAGATTGCCGTCATCCGCCCGCGAGAATTCCCAATCCATCTTGAAATTGTCCATCAGGTCCTGCCAGCCGTCGCTCGCCCCCGCGAAGCCGACCGAGCGGCGCGTAAAATCGGGTGCACCGCCCAACACCAGGCTCACATCCTCCCGCCAGGCGTGAACGAGCTTGCGCCGGCCGATGCTGCACCAGCGCGCGGAATTGTGGGCGCCGGTTCCCTTCAAGTGGGGCGCAAGCAAGACGTAGAGCCGCAGCTTGCCGCGGAGGGTCGCGTCCAGAATCTCGACGCGAGTGTGGATCAACAGCACGGGCGAATGCGGGTCGGTGACGATTTCCTTGATGAGACGGTAACGGCCCGCCGGATCGGTATTGGTGAGGCGGTAGAGCAGCGCGCTCTTCTCCGGGTATTCCGTCTGGTGGAGCAGATCCCGTTTTTCCTCATGGCAGAACGTCGCGCCATCGGTGATCAGGAACTGCAGGTCGCGCGTATTGGGCGTGTCGACGAAGGGGAAATAGATTTCGTTGATGATGCCGTGGCTGAGCGTGAACCACACGCACGAGCTGCTGTGATAGGCCGTGCCGACGCCGTCCTTGGCGCTGGAGGTCCAGCGCGGCTCGATTCCCGGGGCGCCGGACGCCGTGGTGTCGTTGTTCATGAAGCAGGATTCACCGTCAGGTCCGCCCGGGAAAACCCGGCTACAAGGTCCTTCCCCCATCGATGAAGAGGGTGGTGCCTGTCACATAGGAAGCTTCGTCGCTCGCGAGATACAGCACCGCGCCCGCCACCTCCTCGGGGTGGCCGATCCGGTGCAGAGGAATCCGCTTCAGTTCCCGCCGGCGCTTCGCGGCGTCGTGGAGCCAGGAATTGTTGATCGGCGTGGAGATCGCGCCCGGGGCGACGTTGTTGACCCGGACGCCTTTCCCGGCGAGCTCGAGCGCCATGGTTTTCATCAGCATCTCCAGGCCGCCCTTCGAGGCGCAATAGTGGGCATGGCCGGCCCACGGCAGGACCGCATGCACGGAGGAAATGTTGATGATTACGCCCCGTTTTCTTTTGACCATGCCCTGCGCCGCCAGCTGGGAACAGAGGAAAACAGCGCGCAGATTGACGCTCATCACCTGATCCCAGTCCTTCACCGGCATGGTCAGGAAGGGACGCTTGGTTTCCATGCCGGCGCTGTTGACCAGAATATCGAGCGGGCCGACTTTTTTAACAACCTGCGCGAAAAGCGATTTGATCTCGCGCTCCTTTGCCATGTCCGCGCGGAAGGCAACCGCTTCGCCCCCGCTGGCT
>CAZBLQ010000133.1:0-6054 GCA_964492635.1 uncultured Oleiharenicola sp. | reverse complement strand
CTCGCGCTCCTTTGCCATGTCCGCGCGGAAGGCAACCGCTTCGCCCCCGCTGGCTTCGATGTCAGCGACCGTCCTCTTGGCGGCGGCCGGATGTGACCGGTAAACGATGATCACGGCCGCGCCGGCGGCGGCCAGGCGGCGGGCGATTGCCTCACCGATGCCGGAGCTGGCGCCGGTGACAAGCGCACGACGGCCTTGGAGTGAGGGGAGCGAAGATGGCATTGCGGTCATGAGTTTTCATAGCCGGCCCCCGTGGCCGGGCTTTTTGAAAATCGGAGTTTTCTGTCTTTGGTTGTCTCCCGGGAGGGTGGAGCTTGGCTGCTGGAGCTTCTGACCTCTGTCAGATCAACCGCGCCGGTAGAGTCGATTGCGCGTGCGCGCCGCCTGCTGGGCTCCGCGGGATCGCGACGCACTGGGCTTGACCTTGCCCTGGCCGATGGCGGTATCGCGCGCCGCCTTGTGCCGGATGGATTTTGAACTCTTTTTCGGCGCACCGAGTTTGATGCCGGCACGGCGCGCTTCCGACAGGCCGATGGCTATGGCCTGCTTGCGCGAGCGCACATTGCCACTGCCCTGGTGCAGGGCGTGCATTTCCTCGCGGATGAACTCTCCAGCTTGGGCGGTGGGTTTCTTACCGGCGCGCGCGTCGCGGCGCGCCCGTTTCAGTGCGATGGCCTTGGGCATGATGGGTCTCCTCCAGGTTGGTTTTCAGATGGATACTGGTCCGTGAGTCTTTGGACAGCGGATCCAGGCGCTGGTGGCAGCGGCGATAAAACTCCGGAGCAAACAGATTCTTGCGACACTGGCGCAACAATTGGACCGGGGTCATCTTGCCGCCAGGGGCGCAGGACTCCGCTTGCGGAAATTGCTGCCCCGTGACTTTTGCCCGAACCACCGGACAGCAGGAATGCAAGGAGCGATAAGCCGTAAGCTTTAAGCGAAAAGCTTCAGGCACCTGACGCCCTTAGCTCCGCGGCTTGGCGTGATCCCATCCGTGTTCATCTGTGCCATCCGTGGTTAAACCCGTCTTCCCCGTACCTTCGTGCCTCGGTGGTTCAATCCAATGCGCATCGGTGCGCAGACAGGTCCGTCTCGCGGCTGATACGACTCGTTTGCTCTCAGATACGGCGCAAACCTGCGGTGACGGGGTCCGTTTGCGCGGCTGAATTATTTGCTATTCGGCCCGCAGGGCTTCGATGGGATTCACCCGCCCCGCTCGCCGGGCAGGAATCCAGCAGGCGACCACGGCGACGGCAATGAGCAGGAGCGTGGTGCCGATCAACACAGGAAGGTTGTTGAGATGCATGCCGGAGAAGCCGGCGGCGAGGAGCCGGGAAACAGCGAGCGCACCGAGCAGACCGAGGGCGGATCCAACCAGGGCCAGTTTGACCCCGGACGTCAGGATGAGGCGGGTGATGTCCTGGACGCTGGCGCCCAACGCGAGGCGAATGGCAAATTCGTTGGTGCGTTGCGCCATCGTGCGGGCGATGACGCCGTAAATGCCCAGCGAGGCCAGGCCGAGCCCGAGCACCGCAAAGGAGGTGAGCATGTCGCGGAGCACGGCAAGCTGGTAGTTGGCGCGGTCAACGGTGGCATCGGCGGCCTGAAGCCGGCGCACGGGCAGGTCCGGATCGAGGCCGGTGATAGCCGCGCGAATGCTGTCGATAAGCGCGGAGGACGGGACGCCCGTGGTGCGCACGGCGATCTCGCTGCGGGCGCCCGGCTCCTGGGTCATGGGCTGGTAGAGTTGAAAAATCACGGGGCTGCTATCGGCGGCCGCCGATTTCACGTCGGCCGCGACGCCGACGATTTCGCCCCAGGAGAGATTGTCGTCACCGGCCTGGGCGAGCCGCCGGCCGACCGGGTTCTCCTGGCCGAAGAGACCGGTCGCCATGGCCTGGTTGATGATAAAAACTTTCGGGGACGCCAAGGTGTCCCGTTCGTTGAAGCCGCGTCCGGCGTGCAGGCGGGTGCCGACGGTGGCAAAATAGCCGGGACTGACGCGGTTGGCGGTGGCGACGGGTTCATGCCCGCGTTCGGGACGTTCGCGGCCTTCGACCAAGTATTTGCGGTAGTCCGACCAGTTGAAGAAAGGCGGGAACGCGGCGACGCCGACGGAGGCGACACCGGGCAGGGCCTTGAGCCGTTCCACCGCGAGGCGGTGGAAGCCGTTGATTCGATCCGCGTCGGGATAACCGGCGGCGGGGAGCACGACGGTGCCCGTGACGAGGTGTTCGGACTCCCAGCCGGCCCGGCGGTGGTTCAATTCATCGAGCCCGCGGATGAAGAGCGCGGCGCCCGTGAGCAAAACCATGGCGAGGGCGAACTGACCGACGATGAGGAGGGCACGAAAGCGCTGATGGCCACGACCGCCGGTCGCGCCACGCGCGCCGCTCTTCAGCGTGTTGTTCAGGTCCAGCCGCAGGGCGAAGAGTGCCGGCGCCAGGCCGAAGGCGAGGGCTGTTACGAGCGAGGCGGCGAGCGCCCAGCCGAGCACACTCCAGTCGAGATCGAACACGATGCGGGCGCCGTTGTCGTCCGTGGAGCGAACGGAGAGGTAATCCATGGTCCAGCGCGCGACGATGATGGCACAAACGCCGCCGGCGAACGCCAGCAGCAGCGACTCGGCGATCAAGGGACGCAGCAACTGGGTGCGCGACGCGCCCAGGGCGGAGCGCACCGCAAATTCGCGGGCGCGCGCAATGGTGCGGGCGAGGAGGAGGTTGGCCAGGTTGGAGCAGGCGATGAGCAGCACGAAACCGGAAAGGCCGACGAGCATGGCCATCATGCTGCGTCCGTTGCTGTCCATGACGGTGTCGGTGAGCGAAATGGTGCGCCACGTGCTCCCGGCGTTGACCTCGGGAAAGTCGGTCGCAAGGCGCGCCCCGAAACTCGCGATCAAGGCGGCGGCTTCGGGGCGGGAGAGCTGGCCGGTGCGCCGGCCGATGATCCGGAGAATCAGGCTGTGGCGGTCGGCAGATTTCTGCTGGTCGAGCGCCAGCGGCCGGAAGAGATCAATCCCGCCGAGGTGCCGTCCGTCATTCAACGAGGCGGGCATCACGCCCACGATTTCGTGCGGCTCGCCATCGATGCGCAGGGTGCGGCCGATGATGTCGGTCTTGCCGCCGAAGCGGTTCTGCCAGCAGGGCTGGCTGAGGATCACGACGCGATCGTTGCCCGGGATATTCTCCCGCGGGCGGAAGTCCCGACCGAGCTGGGGCAGGATTCCAAGGGTGGAAAAGAAATTGGAGGTGATGCGCATGGCCCGGACCATCTCGGCGGGCTGGCCGGGTTCCGAGAGGCTCGTGTCCCCCAGCGCGTAGGCGGAGATTTCACCGTAGCGGCCAGCCTCCCGTTGAAAATCGAGGAAATCAGCGGGCGAAACGCGGCCTTGGGGATTCTGGGCCGTCGCGCGGTCGATGCGTTCCAATTGCGCACAGTCGGGATAGGGCAGCGGTTTGAACATCAGCCCGTCAACCACGTTGAACATCGAGGTGTTGACGCCGATGCCCAGTCCGAGCGTGACGATGGCCAGGATGGTGAAGCCGGGGGATTTCAGCAAAGTCCGCACGCCCTGGCGCAGATCCTTCAGGAAATTTTCCAGCCCCAACCAACCCCGCCCCGCCCTCGCCTGCTCCTGGATGCTGGCCAGGTTGCCGAACTTCCGCTGCGCGGCGAAGCGCGCCTCATCGGGCGGCAATCCGTCGGCCAGTTGGTCGGCCGTGCGGGCGTCGAGGTGAAAACGCATCTCCTCGGCCATCTCGCGTTCGAGATCATGCTTGTGGAAAAGCGCGCGGAGCGGGCGGGTGAACCGGCGGAAGGGATTCATGGCGTGGCGGGTTGCTGCGCTGCGGTTGGTTTGGTGATCAGGCCGAATTCATCACCAGCGCGATGATGGCGGTCATGCGGTCCCAGCTTTCCTCCGCGTCTTCGAGCTGTTTGCGGCCCAGGCGGGTGAGCGTGTAATACTTCGCGCGCCGGTTGTTCTCAGTCATCTTCCACTCGGCTTCGATCCAGTCCTTTTCTTCCATCCGGTAGAGCGCCGGATAAAGGGAGCCTTCATCCACCTGGAGCGCACTCTTGGAGAGTTGCTCCAGCTTGAGGGTGATGCCCCAGCCGTGAAGTTCGCCGCGACTGAGAACGCGGAGAACCAGCATATCGAGGGTGCCTTGGAGGAGGTCTGCTTTTTGGGCCATGCTCCTTACCTAGGATGTCTAAGGCAGAAAGCAAGGTTCTTCCTTAGAAGGTCCAAGGCTGGCCTTGTCCCGTGGTCAAAACCCTCCTGATCCATGATCCTCAACCGGGGTGGACCGGGCTGCCGGCTTCCAACTGATAGTCCTGATAATTGAACGCCGCCCTTTCGCCAGCGCTGCTCCCCGGCGCAAGCCCCGAGGATGTCCGAATATCGCCGCGCTCGGAACTACGCGCGGCTGGCCGGGCGGCGTCCTAATCTCATTGGGGAAACCCCGCAGCAAGCTGCGAGGAATGTCTCGGCCTTCAGCACCTGTCATGTGACTGAAGACCGTCGGGAACCAATGACTGAGTACGGGACACACCCCATTGCCCCTGCATCCTCCGATGCGCATACTCCTTCATGTTAGGTGTTAGGTGTGAAGGGTCGTCCAGGGGTGGACGACCCTTCTTGCTTTCCGGATTGTCGTAGCTCCGCCCGCGATTAATATGAGTTCATGTCGAACTCATCCCGCCGCAATGTCATCATCATCGTCCTGCTCGCGCTGCTCGTCCTGCTGGCGCTGCTGCTGGTGCGTTGCCGGCGGCAGGCGTCGGTCGCTGAAAACCGCCCTGTCGCGCCCGCTCCCTCGGCGGCCGTGCCACCACCCGCCACGCCGACGCCGGCAACCAAAGAGCCCGATGAATTGCTGACCCCGGCCACCTTGCAGGCGCCCTTGCAGGTTGCGGCGGGCTCTGTGCTGTCGGTCGCGTGGACGGGTCCGGATAACAAGGGCGATTACGTCACTATCGTCAGGAAGGATGCCCCGACAGGCACCAGCGGCAACTACCGTCTGACCCGCGAAGGCCCCAAGCTGGACCTCACTGCGCCGATCGAGCCGGGCGACTGCGAGGTGCGCTACGTCACCGGCCGCTCGTCGACCATCCTTGGCCGCGCGCCCGTCACCGTCATGCCCATCACCGCGACGCTCGACGCACCCACCCAAGCCACCCTTGGCACCAACGTCTCCGTCACGTGGACGGGGCCGAACAACCAAGGTGACTTCATCACCATCATCGCGAAGGACAAGCCCGACGGCCAGTATGGCAACTACACCTACACCGCCAAGGGCTCGCCGCTCGTCATGCTGGTCCCGGTCCAACCCGGCGATGCCGAGCTGCGCTACATGACTGGCCAGGGCAATAAGGTTCTCACCCGCCGACCGCTCACGATCATCGCGCCCGAGGTGAGCCTTTCCGCCGCGGCCGAGGTCATCGCTGGTTCCAACCTCAGCGTGACCTGGACCGGCCCGAACAACCAAGGTGACTACATCACCATCGTGCCAAAGGAGAAGCCCGATGGCCAATATGACAACTACACCTACACGGCCAAAGGTTCGCCGCTCATGGTGCTCGTGCCGATCATGACGGGTGACGCCGAACTGCGCTACATGACCGGCCAAGGCAACAAGGTTCTGGCACGGCGTTCGCTCACGATCATCGGAGCCGAAGTGAGTCTGTCGGCCCCGGCCGAAGCCATCGCCGGATCCAGCCTCAGCGTGACTTGGACCGGCCCCAACAACCAGGGTGACTACATCACCATCGTGCCAAAGGAGAAGCCCGACGGCCAATATGACAACTACACCTACACCGCCAAAGGTTCGCCGCTCGCGGTGCTTATGCCGATCATGGTTGGCGATGCCGAGCTGCGCTACATGACCGGCCAAGGCAATAAAGTCATCGCCCGAAGACCACTCACGATCACCGCGGCCGAGATAACCCTGTCCACGCCCGCGGAGGCCGCGGCCGGTTCCGCCGTAGTCGTGACGTGGACCGGCCCGAACAACCCCGGTGACTTCATCGCCCTCGTGCCGGCGGGAAATC
>CAZBLQ010000132.1:0-11036 GCA_964492635.1 uncultured Oleiharenicola sp. | reverse complement strand
GCGCCGATGATGGGCGAGTCGCCGACCCGACCGAATTTTTTGTTGGTCATGCCGCCGGTGGAGGTGCCGGCGGCAAGGTTGCCGCTTTTGTCCAGTGCGGCACAGCCCACGGTGCCCCACTTGAGCTGTTGGATGAGGTAATTGTCGTCCACCGTGGCAAAAGTGACCCGCGCCGGATCAAGGGAGCTGCTCTTGGTGCCGGGTGTCTTTTCCAGCTCCTTGGCGCGCTCCAGTTGTTTCCGGCGGAACTCGGTGATGAAATACTCCTCGGGCATCATCGCGTAGCCGAGACTCTCGGCGAATATTTCCGCGCCCTTGCCGGCCATCATCACATGCGCGGATTTTTGCATGACATCACGGGCGAGATTGATGGGATTCTTGATGTGATGCAGGCCGGTCACGGCGCCGGCCTCCAGGGTCTTGCCATTCATGATGGACGCATCGAGCTCGCAAATGCCGTCGGCGTTGAGCACCGCGCCCTTGCCGGCGTTGAACAAGGGCGAATCCTCCATGATATTGATGGCTGCGGTGACGGCGTCCAACGCCGCGCCCCCCCGGTCGAGGACCGCGTAACCGGCGTTGACCGCGTCGGAGAGCCGGACCCGATACTGCGCCTCGAGTTCGGGCGTCATTTCGTTCCGCCGGATGACCCCGGCGCCGCCGTGGATGACGAGACCATAATTTTGCATGGGAGCAGGTTCGGACGATTGGGCGTGGCAGGCAAGAACGGCCAGCAAGGCGCAGGAGAAAAATGTTCCGGCCCTAGGAAGGGAAAATTTCAATGCCTAGAGAGTGGCAAAAAGTTCGTCCATCGAACAGCTAAGTCCCGGCAGGTGGGGATCCGTCAGGGTATGGTGGTTGGCGAGAATCTCAAAAAGAGTGAAGCCGTATTCTCCGCGTCCGTAAATTTCGACGTTGAGATAGCGCGGGTCAACCATCCACAGCCGCGGCAGGCGAGCGTCGGCCCAGAGTTGCTTCTTGAGCACGGTGTCCACGTGGTGGTCGCCGGGCAGCAGCACCTCCGCCACCAGATAGAGCTGGACCCCGGCCGGATCCGCGAGGTCCGCCTTCGCCCGCACCACGGCCAAGTCGGGCCGGAGCCGGCAGGTCGCACCCAGTTCGAGTTCCGTGCGAGGCGCCAGCAGGCGGAGGGTCGAATTCGCTGGCAGCGACCGGGCCACGAGCCGGTGCAACCGGTCGACCAGCATCTCATGCGGCGAGGGCGGTGGCCGGCGCTCGATGAGTTCGCCCCCGATCAATTCCTCATAGGCTTCGCTCATGCGGGCCGGGCTTAAGGTTTGCGCTCCTTGCTTCCGGCGAAAATCAGCCGGTTGGCCAGCGTGGTGAGCCGTTCGGAAAGCAGATCGTCCTCCTGCACCACCGTCCGGTGGTAGGTGCTGCGCTGGGTGGCCCGTTCGGCCAGTTCCGAGCTGAGCACAAAAATATGCCGGTTCCGCACGAAGAGCAGGGTGCCGCGCTTGGCGGTGACGGGATTCTCCGGTGGTGCGCCCAGCACGCTGTTTTTCGCCTCGAAGTAGGAGCCGCCGGGCAGCAGCGCAAAGGTGATCATGGTTCCGTTCATCAGGTCGGGCAGAAAACGCGCGCTTTCGATGCTGCTGCCGGGGAACCGGCCCTGGAAGTCGGGCAGGACAAAGTCGGTGAAAAAATACAGCAGGTAATCGCGCAACCCACGCGTATCGAGCTCCCATTTTTGCGACGCATCCATCGGGAAACAGGCGATGCTGATGTGGGTGTTGTAATTGTCACTGAAAGTGACCGCATTCTCCGTGTCGCTGAGCGTGCCCCCCAGTTCCGGCAAAATAGGGGAGGGAATCTTGAACTCCCCGGTGGGTGAGACGTAGAGGTCGCCCTCCATATGGCCGGCCATCACCCCGTCCTGCGCACTGACGATGACGACCAGGGCGGCGAAAACCGGGGGAAGGAGAAGCAGGCGAAGTGACATGGCAGCAGGCAGACTAGGCGGGCCGGCGGAATTTTCAAGCCGGTGCAATCCTAGACCGGAAACTCCTGCCAGAGTGCCACGGAAATCTGTTCCGGGCGTGCCTGCGGACCGAGTCCCGCCGCCACCAACCGGTCCAGCCAGGCGGCGGTCTGTGGCGCGGATAGTTTTCCCCGCAGCAAAGAGCCGATTTGCTTCCGCCGCTGCTGAAAGCAGGCCCGGATTAGCGCCTTCGCCTCCGGGGCAAAGATGAACGGAACCGGCCGGCGCACGAGATTGAGCAGATAGGATTCCACGTCCGGTTTGGGATAAAAGCAACCGGCTCCGACCTTGTGGCCCGGGGCGATAGCGAAGGCGGCTTGCAGGAAAATTGAGATGGCGCTGAAGGATTTTGTGCCGGGCCGGGCCGTGTAGCGCTGCGCGGCTTCCTGCTGCAACATCAGAACAAGCGCCGCAGGCAGGGGGCCGCTCAAAACGGCGTCGAGCCAGGGCGTGGCAATGGCGTAGGGTAGATTGGCCACGATTTTGAAGGGGCGACCCGTTCCCCGGGGATCAAATCCAGCCAGCGGATGCTCGACCGCATCGCCCTCCAGCAAGTAGAGCCGGGGTTGCGACTGGACCAAAGTCTCCTGAAGATGGGCGTGAAGCTGGCGGTCTTTCTCCACGGCCCAGACCTCGGCGCCGGCCTCAAGCAGGGCGGAAGTCAGGGTGCCGAGTCCGGGGCCGATTTCCACCACCGCGTCACCCGGGGCGATCCTGGCAAGTTCAAGCGATTTTCGCACGATGTTGCCATCGACAAGAAAATTCTGTCCCAGAAAGCGCTTGGGCTGATGACCGAGCTGGTTGAGCAACTCACGCGTGGCGGAGGGCGAGAGCGGCATGGCCTATTTGTCCCGGTCCCACTCGAGGTGAAATTTGTGCAGGGAGCGGTGAATCACCGGGGCCAGGATGACTCCGGTTGTGGCGATGAGCGCGATGCCGCAGTAAATCGCGTAGCACCCGGCAAACAGTTTGACGGCGCTGCCGTTCATCGGCGAGACGGGGCCCATGCCCGACAGGATCATCGCGGCGTCGAGAAACGCGTCAATCCACGGCAGGCCGCCCAGCCCATGGTAGCCAAGCATGCCGATGCTGAGGGAAAAAACGATGAGGCCGGTCCCGGCGGCGACGCTCCAGCCGAGCCGGTGGACAAATTCGCGCCGGGGAAGCAGCTTGTCGGATCGATGCTCAAACATGTTGGCGCAAGTCGGCGATGAGACTGGCGGGATCGGGGGTTTTCATCAGCGCTTCCCCCACGAGGATGGCGCGCGCGCCGGCGGCCTTCATCCGGCGGGCATCGGCGGCGGTGGCAATGCCGCTCTCGCTGACGGCGATGACATTTTTAGGGAATAGCGGGATCAACGCTTCGCTCAGGGCCAGGTCGGTCTGGAAGACGGAGAGGTCGCGGTTGTTGACGCCGATGATTTTCGCCTTGTGTCGCACGGCACGCTTGAGCTCCTCCTCGTTGTGGATCTCGAAAAGCACGTCAAGGCCGGCTGCCGTGGCGGCGTGCTGCAGGGCGTCGATTTCCTCGTCAATCAGCGCCCGGACGATGATGAGGATGGCACTGGCCCCCGCTTCCCGGGCCTGCAGGACCTGGACGGGGTGGACCATGAAATCCTTTCGCAGGCAGGGCGGCGGATTCCCCCCCGCGGGGTTTCGGGCGAAATGCGCGGTGACCTCGCGCAGGTCGGCGAGAGTGCCGCCGAAATATTTCTCGTCGGTCAGGATGGAAAGAGCGCTGGCCCCCGCGGCGCGGTAGCGGAGCGCCTGGTCGAGGGCAGAGGCATTTTCCTTGATGACCCCGGCCGAGGGGGAGCGGCGCTTGATCTCGGCGATGACCGCGATCCCGCCATCCGCCGGCTGCAGGGCCTTGAGAAATGACGGCGGCTTGGGCAGGGACCGGTTGAGTTCGGCCAGTTCCTCGGCAAAAATGGGGCGCACCAGCGGGGCGATTTCCCGCCGCTTGTTAATCATGATCTCGGTGAGCTTGTCCATCGGCGCCCACGGAACACACGGAAGACACGGAAGACAAAGCAGAAAGTTGATGGTTTTTCCGTGTCTTCCGTGTGTTCCGTGGGCAATTTGTTTCCATGTCAGCCATTGAAGACCTCTGCCGCACCGTCGCCCGGCTCCGGGAACCGGACGGCTGTCCGTGGGATCGCGTGCAGACCCACGAATCCCTCACGCGCTGCCTGATCGACGAGTGCAGCGAGCTGCTCGACACCATCGACCGCATGGATCTGCCGCACATGCGCGAGGAACTGGGCGATGTGTTGATCCAGGTCGTATTCCACGCCCAACTGGCCGCCGAACGAGGTGATTTCAACTTCGAGGACGTGGCCCGAGAGATCAATGACAAGCTTATCCGCCGGCACCCGCACGTGTTCGGCGCCAACAAAGTCGACACCCCGGCGCAGGTTCTCGAAGTGTGGGAGAAAGTGAAGGCCGGGGAGAAAGCTGCCGCGGGCAAAACCGAGTCGGCGGTATTCAAGTCACTTCCCCCGCGGCTGCCCGCCCTGATGTTTGCCGAGGCGGTCTGGAAGCAGATCGAGAAAAACCGGCTGCCGGCCGACGGGGTGGTGGACACAGCGCAGGTGCAGGCGCTGGGCCGGCACCTTGATGCGCCGACCCTGGGCCGGATGCTGTTTGAAATTACGGCGGCGGCGCGCGTAAACGGTCTCGATCCCGAGGGCGCGCTGCGCCTGGAGACGGATCGCGTGATGCGGGAAGTCGAAGTGAAGGTAGCGGCGGTTGCCCCCAACCGCCCGTGAAAGCAGGCCGTTGAGGGCAACGGCCTCTACCCATGAAACCGGACAACGCAGCAGAACGGAAATTGCCCGAGACTGTTCTGGCCGGATGGTTGCAGCCTTTCCTCAACTACCTGGCGAAGGAGCGGCGCTATTCCGCGTATACGGTTCGCAACTACCGGCAGGCCTTCACCGATTTTTATCTCTGGCTGCAACAGGGCAGACATCGGGACACTGATTTCACCGCCCTCACGCCGCGGGATATGCGCGACTTCATCATCGAGGCGCAGCGGCGCTACAAGCGGCGGACACTGCACAATCATGTCTCCGGCCTGCGAACCTTCTTCCGCTTCTGGATGCAGCGCGGCCGGGTGAAACACAATCCCTTCGCCGGGGTGCCGCTGCCGAAGCTGGAGAAGGCGCTGCCCAAGTTTTTGACCGAGTCCCAAATGCTGCTGCTGCTCGGGGGTCCGCAAAAATTGCTGGCGAATGAAACCCTCGATGCCGCAGCGGCCTGGCGCGACCGGCTCGTGCTCGAACTGCTCTATGGCGGAGGCTTGCGCGTCAGCGAACTCGTCGCCCTGAACTATGGTTCGGTCGACTTTGGCAATGGCAGCGCCCGCGTGCTAGGCAAGGGGCGGAAGGAGCGCCTCTGTCCGCTGGGCGCCGCGGCCATGACCGTGTTGAAAAAATTCCGGGATGAATTTGCGCAGCGGACCGGAGCCGCCGATCCGGTCGTAGTGACCGACCGGCATCGGCGGATGCCGGTGCGCGCCGTCCAATTCCTGGTGAAGAAATACCTCGCACTGGCCGACCTGCCCATGGATTTGTCGCCGCACAAGCTGCGCCATTCCTACGCCACGCATCTGCTCAATTCCGGCGCCGACCTGCGTGCCGTGCAGGAATTGCTCGGGCATGCCAACCTGACAACGACCCAGATCTACACGCACACCAGCGTGACGCGGCTGAAGGAAATCTACGCCAAGGCGCACCCGCGGGCGTGAAAGACGGTTGAACACAAAGGAACGAAGCAGCACAGCTGTGGACGCAGCATGGGCGTCCAGTATTTTGGTGGCAACGGGCCGCCACCACCATGAATCGAAAACTGAATATATCGCCAGACGTAGAAGCTCTCGCTCGCAATGCAGTCGATGCCTTATTCCACCTTCATACTGAACTTGGCCCTGGACTGCTTGAGAGTGTCTATGGAGCATGTCTTGAGGAGGAATTGCTTCACAGGAGAATTCAATATGTCAGGGAAGCAGCGATACCGCTGACCAACAGGGCACGTCAACTTGACGTTGGCTTCAGAGCGGATTTTATCCTCGAAGACAAATTGCTGATCGAACTCAAAGCCGTGGAGACTCTACTCCCGGTGCACCAAGCACAGGTGATTACCTATCTGAAATTGTCCGCCTTGGAGTTGGGGCTGCTGATAAATCTAAACGTTCCGCTCATCAAAGACGGTATCCGCCGGATTTTTAATCCAAGACTGGCTTAGCTCCTTCGCTGCTTTGTGTTCAGCTTATTTCAGCGGCAGCCGCACGGATGAGCTGTTGCCGGATGCGTCGTAGAGAACGACCTCGACGGAACTGGCCCCCGCGGCCCGCGCCTCGGGTATTTCCGCAACGAAGCGCTCCTCTTTCCCGTCGAGGATGCCATCCGCCGGATGAGTCACGGTTTCGTGCGCCCCATTGTTGAGGCTGAATTCCACGCCTTCGAGAAGAGACAAAGCATCACGGCCGTCGACGGAGATGAGCAGCTTGCCATCGACGCGCTGCACCTGTGTGGCCGTGATGACCGGCGGCGTGCGATCGATCAGCAGGTTGTCGGTTTCAAAAGTGTAACTCAGGCGCTGTTTGAGGGGCCGGGGCGCTTGCTCCGCTGCGGTCAGGCGGGTGAGATAGAGTCCCTCGGCCAGTCCGCCCGTATCAAACTGCACGAAGTTATCGGGGGTGTCGACAGCCAGGTCGATCCAGTCATCCGAATTTTCCGGCCGGATGGAAAAAGTGTACGCCAGGGTGTCACCATCGGGATCGGTGACACTCCAATAGACGATCTGGGCGCCGGTCTGCGGAATGACCTGGCTGCTCATGAAGGAGCTTTTGCGCTTTTCCGCACCCTCATCCTTGGCATCGCGCGTCCCCGGGAACAGCAGCTGTCCGAGCGTGGCCACGGCAGCGGGGGCCGGATCAGCCGCCGGGATCAGGCCGAGGTTGGGAGAAAAAATGCGAAAGTCCCCAAGTGTCGGGCGGCGGTTCTGCGGCAGGTCGTAGAGCGTGGCCTTGTCGATCTGAAAGTCAGCCGCATCCGTCGCCACCTGCAGGCGGAATTTCGCATAGCGGCCGCGCAGCCCGTCGGCGTAAAATGCGCCATCGCGGAGTTTCATCCCGGTCCACGGTGACCAGCCTTCGAGCTCGTCGCTGCCGTTATTGGTGCGCACCTCGAGCTTGAGGGCAGTCTGCTCCACGCCCCGCAATCGCGAAAAGCGGAACCCGCCAAGCTCGGACGGCTGGCCGAGGTCCAGGCGCTTGGTTTCCAGTTCGCGTGTTTTGGTCGGAGCAAAGGACAACAGCGCCAGACCCGGCGCATTGTTGCGCAGCAAAAGATAGCGGTCGTCGCCCAGCGGTGCGATGTCATTCAGCTGGGCCGAGGCGCTGCCGGCAAAAGTCAGCGAGCGGCGCGCCACGGGATCATAGCCAAAGGCGTCCCCTTGTTCGCCGGCGGTCAGCAGCAGCCAGTCATGGTGGCGGGCGAGGCGGTAGAGTGCGATGTTCACCTTGGAGACGACACTTTCGGGAAAACCATCGGCGGGAAAACGCACGACGCTGGTGCGCCCGGTGAAGCCTGGCTTCGGCTCCTTGAACTCCTCCTTGTTATCCTTGGGCTCCTTGAGTTCTGCCGCCCGGCTGATGCGATTCGTCTCGCCGGTGGTGGCGACGATGCCGGCGTAAAAACTGCCGTCCTCCATCGGCAGCAGGTCGACGACCTCCGAGTCCCGGTTTTCCTGTAGGATAAGCGGAGCTCCTCCCGAGGCGGCGAAGCCATAGACGTTGCCCTTGGGCGAGGAGCCGGCGATGATGCGGCCGTCGGAGAGGCGGGCGAGCTTGCGGACGTTGCGGTCGCGAATTTCACCGAAAACGGTCACCCCTTTGTCGGCCACCGCCTTGTCATCGGAAATCTTGCCCTCGATGAGACCGGCCTGGGAGAATTTCTTCAGATCGAGTCGATAAATCTTTCCCGGGTTGCCCGTGGCGGCGAGCACCGAGCCATCAGGCAGAGGCAGGAAGTCGAACACCGAGTCCGCCGGCAAAGGCACCCGCACCACGTTCTTGCCGTTTTTCACCAGGTAGATCGCCGCCGTGGGCGAGGTGCCCACCAGCAGGCTGCCGTCCGCGAGCGGTTGCACCGCGATGGCCTGCGTCTCGGGCACGTCCGCCACTTCGCGCACGGTGTACGAGTTGTCCTTGGGATTGAAGTTCACTTCCTGCACTTTGCCTTCGGGGCCGGTGCCGACGAGAAAGCGGTTGGGTCCGGCCGGTTTCAACACCCAGAGAATCTCGCCCAGTTTCGGGCCGTCGAGATCGGTGAACACCGGCCCGGGCAACACGCGGCCGTCGGAACGGGTGGCGAGGCCCTTGAGATTGCGGCTGGCCACGTCACGGCCAAAATCAACCTCCAGTTGCTTCGTGAGCGGATCGGCGGGGAGGTTGGCCACGACACAAACGAAAAACACGAAAATGGAAAATAGCGGATTAAGAGATGAGTTTCTCATGAGAAGAGATTTGTCATTTTGAGCGCAGGGAAGAATCCAATGGAAGGCGGACGCCCTCGTCCGCCAAGCCACGCGGGGTGAGGGCAACCCGCCCACAAGGCATGGATCCTTCGCTCTGCTCAGGATGAATGCATAGGAGGAGTTCAATCCGTGATTTGCAACGGCTTGCGCACCTGGATGCTGAACAGCCGGCCGGGAAGCAGACGTTTCTCCCACAACGGGGTCACCACATCGTGGCGCTGGAACCGTGCTTCGTCGGCGCTGCTTGCGATGCGCGCCAGCGAACCGGGCATGTCCTGCGTGGCGCTGCGCTGGTCGGTGAACATCCGGGATTTTTCCACCACGGCCAGGTAGAGACCGTCGGTCTTGCGGAACTCACGCAAGGCCGAGATGTATTCCTCGAAGCTGCGCAACTGCGCCACCTGTACGGTGCGGGGATGGCCGGTCAGTTCATCCAGACCCGGCCCGGTGGTGAGAATCACCTCAAGTTCCTTGCCGGCCCATTCACGCGGAATATCGAGGCCGGTCACCTCGCTCGCCGCCTCGCGCTGGAATCCGCGCCAGCCGACGGTGAGATCGACGTGCTCGCCCGGGGCTGCCTCGGTCCGGGAAACCAGCAACTGCTCGACGACGCCCTGCGGAGTCTCGGGCGTGTCCTCCACGCTGAACCGGATGTGGTCGGGGAAAATGCGCTCGTAGGGATTGAAAAGCCACAAGGAGAGATTGCCCACGAAATCGCCGAGACCCTGATTGAAGCCCTGCGGGCCGGGATAAATCTGGCTCAGCACCACGGGGGCGCTGCCGGGAAAATCGACGGTGGTGGTGACCTTGAAGCCGCGGGCAAAACCGGATTCGTTGGAGCCCATGACCGCCTGGGCAAGTCCGGTGGCGGCGATGACGGGCAGCACCTGCTCATGGCGCACGACCTCGAAGTGGAGTGCCTTGCGGTTGGCGCGACCGGGGAAGTCGACGTCGACCGGCACCATCTGCGGCTTGCGTCCGATCTCCCCGTAAATGCCGGAAAGCCGATCCTGGCTGAACGTGCCGATGACGCCGCCGGTGTTGCTGACTTTGACCGAATTGAACTGGCTCGGCAGAATCGTGACGACCTCGGCCGAGGCCATGGGCAGCTCGCTCGCGCCGAGGGAAAGCATCGGGTGGCCGAAGGCGAGGATGCGATTGCCATCGACGTGCGAAACGGTGCCGGTGCCGGCAAGGCTGATATCACCGACGGCAAGCGCGACGGCAATGACGTCGCCCGGCCGAAGTGATTTCGAATTTTGCACGGCCGTGGGCGGAATGTCCGGGCCGGAATCGTTGCCACCGAGGGCGGTGACGTTCAAGCCCAAGGCGGCGAATTGCGGTTCGAGGGCCGCCGCGACATTGGGTGCGAGGCCGCCGAGCGAAAAGGCCGGGGTCATCGGGCTGAATTGCATCGACGCAGTTTCGGCCGACCGGCTGTCGCGGTTGCCTTTGACCGGGATGGGTACGGGGGCGAACCCGTCCTTGCCCGAAGGCAGCGCGCTGACCTCCAGCATGTCGCCGATGGGAGTGAAGCCCGCGTAGCGCACCGTCTCGAAACGCTGGATCTGATAGGAGAGAACCCCGGCGAGCTTGCCGTCGATATAGAGCGGGCTGCCGCTCATGCCGGCGACGGCGCCCATCAATTGCACGCGTGGGTCGGTCAGTTCGCAGAGAATCATGCTTTTGCCCGGGCCGAGGGCGTTGCGCAGAATGCCGGTCACCTGCACGGTGAATGGTTCGGGATCACGGCCTTTGAAAACAGTCCAGACCTCGCCCTTCATGCCGGTCTGCAGGTCATTGAGCGGAATGAGCGGCGCGTCCGCCGGCTGGGCGAGTAGACGGGCGGAAAACATAAAGGAGCAAAGAAGCGAAGCCAGGCATTTCGCGCGGAAACTATGGCTGCTTGGCTGCTTTGTATTCATAGTTGTTTGTAGAGTAACGGCTCAAAGCGCCGCTTCTTAGAGAGACTTAATTGCGTTATTGACGACTTCGCAAGCCCGGTCGATCGAAGCACCCTCATGCGCGGTGCTGAGGAACCATGATTCATAGGCGCTGGGCGGCAGGTAAACTCCGCCCGCGAGGCAGGCATGGAAGAACCGGCCGAAAAGTTTGGCATCGGAAGTCAGCGCTGTCGGGTAGTCGCGGACCGGGGTGGGCGTGAAGAAGAGACTGAACATCGATCCGGCCTGAGGGGCTTGCAGAGGAAGGCCCTTGGCTTTCGCGGCATCCCGGGCGGCATTGCATAGCTGCCGGCCGAGCGTATCGAGTTTCGCGTAGGGTTTGAGTTCATCCAGCATCTGAAGCGCTGCGATGCCTGCGGCCATGGCGAGCGGATTGCCGCTGAGCGTGCCAGCCTGATAAACCGGACCGAGTGGTGCGAGCCAGTCCATGATTTCCGCGCGACCGCCAAAAGCTCCGACCGGCAGACCGCCGCCGATGATCTTGCCGAGGCAGGTGAGATCGGGGGTGATTTTCTCCAGCTCCTGCA
>CAZBLQ010000131.1:0-11044 GCA_964492635.1 uncultured Oleiharenicola sp. | reverse complement strand
CGGCCGCCTGCTCGCGAGGGCGGGTGATGACGATGCGGCGACCGGTGAGTGGTTTTTTGTCGGAGTCAGGCATGGGAAATAACCTCGCCACTAACACACCCCGCCCTGCCGGGCACCCCTCTTGATAGAGGGGATATTTTCCAAAGCGTGACGTGAATCCCCTCTGGAGAGGGATGGCGCACAGCGCCGAGGTGTGTCGGTTGCTTGCAAGAAAGATTCAGACATCGAAGCCCAGCTCCTTGAGCAGTCGGGTGGCATAGGTCAATGGTTGGGAAAAATCAGTTTTGCCCAGTGGGAAAACCTTGATGCCGGTTTTCTCATGAAAGAAATAGAGCCGGTCGCTGGTCGCGTGCGCGCCGAAGGCGATCTGGCAGCCGCCGCCGAGCAGGGCTTGAAAGGTGCGCTCCAGCAGGACCGCCCGGGCGGTGGGAACATCGAGGGCGACAGAAAAACTCACGGCCCGGCCCAGAGGGCATTGCACCGCGATCGCGCCCTGGCCGACCGCCGGCACGCTTTCGTCGAAATTCAACGGGCGGAAATTCACCCCCGGCCAGTCGGGAATGCCCAGCCGCGTCAGGCCCGCCGCGGCCAGCACGGTCGCATCGGCCTGGCCGTTGGCGATTTTCTTGAGCCGGGTGTCCACATTGCCGCGAATCTCGATGAACTGTGCCTCCGGGAAAAGCCGGGCAATCTGCATCTGGCGGCGGGGGCTGCTGGTGGCGATGGTGACGGGGGCCGTAACGCCATCGCGCACCACGAGCACATCCCGGGCGTCCTCGCGAGGCATGAACCCCGCAATCACGAGACCCTCGGTGTCCGCACCGGGCAGATCCTTGCAACTGTGCACCGCAGCATCGGCTTCACCACGCAGCAGCGCCTGCTCCAGTTCGGCGGTGAACAGCCCCTTGCCACCCTGCTTGGCCAATGACCATTCCGCCTGCCGGTCACCCGTCGTGACCATCCTGAGCAGCTCGCACTCGGCATCGGGAATGGCTTCGCACAACCGGGCCGCGACCATCTCCGTCTGGGCGAGTGCCAGCGGGCTTTTTCGAGTGGCGAGAATAAATTTCATGAGAGTGAGGTGGGCATGTCTCCGCCCACCTTCGCCAAGGCTTCGGTGGGCAGGTTTCTTTCCGCCCCGGAAAGAAACCTGGTGGACGATGAGGGACTCGAACCCCCGACCCTCTCGGTGTAAACGAGATGCTCTAACCAACTGAGCTAATCGTCCGGAAGGCGGCCAAGAAACGGGAATACTAGAGGAGTCGCAAGGGAGAATTGGTAGGGTGAGTCGTCCCGACGAACCGTGACGTTCTGCTTTGTAGCGCTGCCGCTTGTCGGCAGGCCGTATTCCGCTACAAAGGCCGGCGGCAAGCACCGGCCCTACAATATTTCTTATGCCCGCAGCGGCAGACCCAGTTCGATCATTTTCTCAGCCGTCTGGATGGCATTGAGGGCGGCACCCTTCCAGAGATTATCGCCGCTGACCCAAAGGGCCAGGCCGTTGTCCAGCGACGTGTCGAGCCGGATGCGTCCCACCCCGCACTTCTCCTTGCGGCTGTAGGCGAGCGGCGTCGGATAGGCGTTCTCCGCCGGCTCGTCGATCAACTCGGCGCCGGCAAAACCGGCGATGGCCTGCCGGGCGGCCTCGACCGAGACCGGACGTTCGAACTCGGCATTGATCGCCACCGAATGGGCGCGCACCACCGGTACGCGAATGCAGGTGGCCGAAACTCTCAGCGCCGGCAATTCCAGAATCTTGCGGCTCTCGGTGCGCATCTTGGTTTCTTCGCCAGTGTAGCCGTCGGGTCCGAATGAATCGATGTGAGGAATGAGGTTTTGGAAAATCTGATGGGGATAGACCTCGTGCTTCAGCGGTTGCCGGGCCGCGTAGGCCTGCACCTGCGCCTCCAGTTCGAGCACGGCATCAGCGCCCGTGCCGGAGACGGACTGGTAGGTCGAGAAAACGACGCGCTTCAGTCCAAAGGCCCGGTGAAGCGGATAGAGCGCCATCAGCGCCACGGCGGTCGAGCAATTCGGGCTGGCGATGATGCCCTGATGTGTCCGCAGGGCGTGCGCGTTGATTTCCGGCACGACCAAGGGCACCGACGGGTCCATGCGATAGGCCGAGCTCTTGTCGATGACGAGGCAGCCGCGCTTGACGGCTTCGGGCGCCAGTATCTTCGTCACCCCGCTGCCGGCGGCAAAAAAGGCCAGGTTGAGCCCGGCAAAGGCCTCCGGCACCGCTTCCTGCACCACGAGTTTCTTCCCGCCGAAATCGATGCTGCGGCCCGCGGAACGCGCCGACGCCATCGGTCGCAGTTCGGTGAGCGGAAATGCGTGCGCCTGCAACAGGGCAATCAGTTCTTGACCGACTGCTCCCGTGGCCCCGACGATGCCGACCCGGTAGGAATTATTGCTCACAGTGAATGATATGTTGAAACGGATGAAAGAAAGGTGTGATGCGCTGGGAATCAAGCCCACTCGTCGTGTCATAGGCGTTTCCATCGCACAGCAATTGCTCATGTTTTTCGACGACTGTGCTTTGCGCCAGAGCTACGTTGTCTCCACCTCGCGGCGCCCACCCTCCAATGTTAAGGCCTCGCTCGGCACTCCGCGTGGCCTGCACCACATCGCCGAGAAGATCGGCGCGGGCGCGCCACCCGGCACGGTGTTCAAAGGGCGGGTCAATACCGGCAAGCATTTCAATGAACTCGATGAAGTCGAAAACGCCAAGAGCCTGATCACGACCCGAATTCTCTGGCTGCGCGGCCTCGAAGCCGGGGTGAATGCCGGCGGCGAGGTCGATACCCACGACCGCTACATTTACATCCATGGCACCAACCGCGAGGATCAGCTCGGGAAGCCCTGCAGCGCGGGCTGCGTGCATCTGGGCAACGTCGAGATCGTCGGGTTGTTCGACGAGGTTCGCACCGGCGACCTGGTGTGGATCGAGGATTGAGAATTGCTCGTCGTGGAGGCGGGACTATCAGTCCCGCCTCCACCAACGATCCGTTACCGACCTACCGGTTCTTTCCGAAAAGCAGACGACCACCATTCCGCGTTTGTGCCCTAGTGATGCCGGCGTCGCCGCACATGAGGTTGCGTTTTAGAACTAAGGCCCGTTCTAATCCGGTGCATCATCCGACTACCCCGTCTACTCTACCATGAACCGCCTTGCTGTGTCCTTCGTTCTGTTTAGCACCTTGTCGTCGGTCGGCGTGCTCCCCGCCGCCACCCTGACGCCTGACAAGATTTCCGCGGCCGTCGCCGATCGCCAGGATTTCCAGTCACCTGACGGGGTGCAACTGACGGGCTGGATCGGTGGTCGCATCGCGGCCAGCGAAGCCAACCGTCTCGTCAAGATCGACACGGACCGCCTGCTCGAGGGTTACCGCAAACGGCCCGGCCGTCAGGCGTGGGACGGCGAACACATCGGCAAGTGGTTGCATGCGGCGACGCTGGCCTGGGTTTATACGGGCGACATGAATTTACGCCGCAAGCTCGACGACGCGGTGGTTGAACTCATGAAATGTCAGCTCGCGGACGGCTACCTCGGCACCTATCTGCCCCAGGACCGCTGGACGGAATGGGACGTGTGGGCCCATAAATACAACCTCCTCGGGTTGCTCACCTACATGCGTTACACGGGCAACACCGCACCGCTCGGCACCTGCCGGCGCATGGCCGACCTGCTCTGCCACGACCTCGGCGACGGCCCGGGCCAGCGCGACATCATTACAGCAGGCAGCCAGCATTACGGCATGGCTTCAACCAGCGTGCTCGAGCCGATGGTGCTTCTCTACCGGCTCACCGGTGAGCAGCGGTATCTCGATTTTTGCCGTTATATCGAGCGGGCGTGGGAACAGCCGAACGGCCCGCATCTGCTCTCGCATCTGCTGGCCCGCGACGGCGTCAACCACGTCGGCAACGGCAAGGGCTACGAAATGCTCTCCTGCCTGAACGGTGCGCTGGAACTCTACCGGACCACCGGCGAACGCGCCTTGCTCGACGCTGCCGTCAACGCCTGGCAGGACATCGTCGATCACCGGCTCTATCTGACCGGCGCAGCGACCGCCGGGGAGCTTTTCCATCAGGACGGCAACATGCCCAATGTCGGGGACGTCGGCGAGACGTGCGTCACGGTCACCTGGCTGCAGCTCAACGCCCAACTACTGCGTCTGACGGGTGAGGCCCGCTATGCCGAGCAGATTGAGCACGTGGTGACGAATCAATTGTTCGGCGCCCAGCGGCCCGACGGTGCCGCCTGGGGCTATTACGTGCAGATGGAGGGGAAGAAACCTTACAGCGACACGCTTGACGGCCACTGCTGCCTTTCCAGCGGACCGCGCGGCGTGGCGCTCATTCCCACCTTTGCGATCAGCACGGACGCCGCGGGGATCGTCGTGAATCTGTACGATGCGGGCACCGCCCGGCTGGCCTTGCGCGACGGCAGCGCGGTCGCGATCTCCACTGAAACATCTTATCCCGCCGATGGACGCATCCGGATTACGGTCAATCCCACCGCGTCAGGCACATTCGGCGTCAAACTGCGCGTGCCCGCCTGGTGCAGGGAGTTCACCCTCCAAGTCGCCGGCGAAAAGGTGCAGCCGCAGTTTGCGACCGACGGCTACGTCCTGATCGAACGCCGGTGGCAGCCGGGCGACCAGATCGAACTGAACCTGAAACTTGAGGCGCGCATCATCGCCGGCGACCATGGCAATGACGGCCGCGTCGCCGTGCTCTACGGTCCGTTGGTGCTGGCCATCGACACCGCCCTGCTCGGTGCCTACGGTCAGAACATCGGGGCGGTCGCCTTGGCCAGTGCGGACCCCGGCTCGCTCAAAATCACACCCGAGCCCGCCCCCGCCACGCTCAGGTTATGGTCCGGCGCGCAGGTTTACCGCCTGCACGCCATCATCCGCCAGTCGAACGACGGATTTACCAAAGACACGCCGATGGACATCCGGCTGGTTACTTTTGCCGACGCGGGATGCAACGGTTCGCTCTATCGCGTCTGGCTGCCGTTGGCCGGTACGCCCCGACAGAACCTCTTGCGCGAAGGCCGGACCAGCCGTTCGGGCCCGTGGGGGCGGACCCGCTATGATGGCTCCTTCAACGATGGCGATCCCGCGTCAATCGCCGACACGTTTGAAAACAAACCGGCCACGGAAGCGTGGTTCGCGGTGACCTTGATGGAGCCGACTGTCGTTCGGCGGCTGGTGTTTGTCCACGGTCACACCGACCATGACGGCGGCTGGTTTGTGACTGAGAAAGGCAAACCACGCGTGCAGGTGATGGCGGCCCGTGGGGGCACCTGGGAAACGGTCGGTGAATTGAAGGATTACCCCGACACCACTGCCACCGTGGCCGGGAAGTTGAAGGACGGAGCGCGCTTCGAATGTCTTTTCCCCTCCCCCTTGAATGTCATCGCCGTCCGCGTGACCGGAGTGCCGGCGAGCGGTGACAATCCCGGCCAGGCATTCGCCACCTGTGCGGAACTGGAAGCGTACCAAGACGGGTCGAATAGGTAGGGCGGCTTATCCTTAAGCCGCCGCAATACCCGGCGCATTGGGGATAATGCGCCACTACCCCTACCGGTTCTTCCCGAACAGCAGGCGCAGGCTGTTGAGGCAGACGACCACCGTGCTGCCTTCGTGGACCAGGACGCCGATGCTCAACGGGATAAACCCGAAGAGCGACGTCGTCACCATGACAATCACCGTGCCGAGCGAGATAAAGAGATTTTCCCGGATGATGCGGCGGGCACGCCGGCTGAGCTGCAACGCCGAAAGAAAATTTTCGATCCGGTCGTTCATCAGCACGATTTCACTCTGTTCGAGGGCGGCATCACTGCCGCGCGCGCCCATCGCCACCGAAACGTAGGCAGCGGCCAGGCAGGGAGCATCGTTCACACCGTCGCCCACCATCGCAACCTTGCGGCCCTTCTGGCGAAAGCCGTCGACCGCCGCCACCTTGTCCTCTGGCGACAGGCCGGAGCGAACCTCGCTGACGCCGAGTTCGCGGGCGACCGACTCGGCCGTGTGCGTGCGGTCACCCGTCAGCATGACGGTGGTGATGCCGCGAGCCTTCAGGGCCGCGAGCACGCCGCGCGACTCGGGGCGCAACTGGTCCCTCAGCAGCAGGCGGCCGATCAGGCCCGTGGCCAGCACCCAGACCTCGGAAAACTCGGCGTCGGCCGGCGGCATTTTCTCCAGCCACCCGGCAAACGGGCCGGCGGAAATCAGTTCGCGCCGGCCGAGCACGGCGCTGACCTCGCCGAACCTGCCGCGCACACCCTGACCGGTGATTGATTCGAACTGCTCCACTTCGCGGGCGCGGACACCGGCCTGGCGGGCGTATTGCGTGATGGCGCGGGCAATCGGGTGAGTGGAGTTTTTTTCGAGCGCAAAGGCCAGTTCCAGCACCTCCTTTTCGCGACCGGGCGGAAAACTCTCATAGGAAACGACGGCCAGGTCGCCGGTGGTGAGCGTGCCGGTCTTGTCGAGCGCGACCACGTCGACCTCGGCGAGCTTCTCGATGGCGGCGCCGCCCCGGAACAGAATGCCGTGTTTTGCGCCCCACGCGATGGCGGCAAGAATCGCCGAGGGAATCGACAGCACCAAGGCACACGGGCTGGCCACCACGAGAAGCGTCATGGCCCGGTAGAAGGCCGAGAACTGGCCGGGTTCGTTGCGGAATGCCGGGATGCCGAAGCCTTGCCACCACACAAGGAACATCGCGGCGGTCATGCCCAGCACCGCCAGGGTGTAGCCGGCGCCGAACTTGTCGGTGAACCGCTCGCTCGGAGCCTTCAGCTTCTGGGCGGTCTGGATGAGACGGATGATCTTTTGCAGCGTGCTTTCCGAGGCCAGGCGCAGCACCCGCACTTCGAGCACCCCGAGAAGATTGATCGTCCCGCTGAAGACCGGAGAACCGACCGATTTGTCCACGGGAACGGACTCGCCCGTGAGCGTTGATTCGTCGCTCGAAGACTGCCCCTTTACGACTTCGCCGTCCGCGGCGAACATGTCGCCGGGTTTCACGAGCAGCCGGTCAGCAATCTTGATCTGTTCGGCCCTGACGACCTGCTGTTCGCCATCGGGTCCGATGACGGTGGCCAGCTTGGGGGCGGTGTGCAGCAAGGCGGAAACCTCGCGATGCGTGCGGTCAAGGGCATACTCCTCCATCGCACCAGAGGCGGAGAAAAGGAACAACAGCAGTGCCGCCTCACCCCAGGCCCCGACGGACACGGCCCCGACAGCCACCGCGAGCATCAGAAAGTGGATGTCGAGTTTCCGCTGACGCAAGTTGCCCCACGTATCGATGGCTGCGTCCCAGCCGCCCGTGATCAGCGCGACGAGGTAGAGTACTTTGACGACCACCGCCGGGACGGCAGTCATATGGCCCAAGGCAAATGCGGTCACGCCCGTGAAACCACACACGGCGGCGAGCGTGGCCAGCAGACGCCATTCGGGCGTCTCTGGTTCGGGCGCCGCGGGTTCGGGCCAGGAAAACGCGCGCCACAGCCACAAGGAAGGCGCCGTCACGCAAGTCGGCCGTTCGATGGTTGTGATGCCACCGGCCTGCCGAACGACGAAACCAGCCGGCTTGGCGGCGGCCGCTTTGGAGTCATCCAACCTCTGTTCGACCGCGCGGAGAACCTCGGCCAACTGCTCCTCGACCGCCACAAGGTCAATCTGGCCGAGTGTGGCGAGTGACACCGTGCGGTCCGCGGGATTCACCCGTACCGCTGCCACGCCGGGCTGGCTTTGCAGAAACCGGATCAAATCCTCCGTCCAGACGGCGGACGTTGCAGGTGTAATGGCCATCGCGTAATGTTGTTCCGCGGAATAATGCCCGCAAATTAAATTGCTAGGCGGGGATTAACCCCGCTCATTGGGCGGTCATGATCGGTTTGAACCAAGACGGCGGCCCGGTGCCGGAGACCGGCCCCAAGCCGACCCGCGTGCGCGAACTGGCGGCGGAGATCTTCTCGGAGACCGGCCCCTTGTGCACCGCCCTGAAACTGGAGCACCGTCCTGAGCAGGAGCAGATGGCCCGCACCGTCGCCGCCACCATGGCCGCGGACGAGCCACTGTTGTTCGAGGCCGGCACGGGCGTGGGCAAATCACTCGCCTACCTGATTCCGGGCATCATTCATGCCGTCGATCAGAGCCGCCAGCTCATCGTCTCCACCCATACCATCTCGCTGCAGGAGCAAATCGAACAGAAGGATCTGCCAATCTGCCGGCGCGTGTTCAAAGCTGCGCCCGCCCTCTCCCGTTATGCCGATTTCCGTTCCACCGTGCTCGTCGGCAAATCGAACTACCTCTGCCCGACGCGTCTCGGCCATGCCCTGGCCGATCGCACCACCCTGTTCGCCGATGCGGACTACGAGGAACTGCAGCGCATTGCGAAATGGGCGGAAAAGACCGGCACCGGCCTGCGCCACGACTTGAAGCCACCTCCGCGCCCGGAGGTCTGGGAGGCGGTCAATGCCGATTCCTCCTCGTGCTCGCGCAAGCACTGCGACGCCGAAAAATGCCACTACCAGCGCGCCCGGGTGCGCTTGCGCTCGGCACACATCATCATCGTCAACCACGCCCTGCTCTTTGCCCTCATCAATTCCGGCGGCGCGCAAGCCCACGGTGCCACCACGGAGACCCGCGGTGTGCTTTTCCCGGACGATTTTCTCGTGCTGGACGAGGCGCACACGGTGCCGGAAGTGGCCACCAACAATTTTGGCCTGTCGTTGAGCAGCTACGGCGTCGACCGGGCGCTCAAGTACCTGTTCAATCCCCGCACGAAGCGCGGATTTTTTCGCAAGCATGGCGGATCCGAGGCCCAGCAACTGGTGCTTGATGCCCTCGATGCCTCGAAACTGTTTTTTGATTTTCTCTCCACCAAGCTTCTCACCCCGCGACCGATGGTGCGGGTGCGGGAGACCGGCGTGGCGGAACCCATGCTGGACGGTCCGCTCGGCGCCCTGCACCGCCTGCTCGGCAAACTGGCGGATAAACTCGGTGACGGACGGGAACACGACGAACTCCTCGAACAAAAGCAACGCATCAAGGGACTGCAGGCGGGCGTCACGGACTGGCTCACGCTTGGCGACAAGGGGCACGTCTACTGGGCCGAGCGGAGCGGCCGGAAGCAGACCATTGTCACGCTCCGCAGCGCCCCCATCGACGTGGCCCCCGAGCTGCGCAAGCACCTCTTTGGCTGCCGGACCAGCGTGGTCTGCACCAGCGCCACCCTGGCCATGGGCGGCAGCATCGAGCCCCTGGCCGCCCGCATCGGGGCGGAGGGCGCGGAGGCGGTCGCCGTCAAATCACCTTTTGATTTCGAGCGCCACATGCGGATTTATGTCGCGTCCGACGTGCCGCTGCCCTCCCCCCGGGAGGCGCGGCTGGCACTGGACGCACTCGCCGACTACATCCGGTTCTGCACCGAAAAGGTGCGCGGCGGTTCGCTAGTGCTGTTCACCAGCTACACCGACATGCGAGCGGTGGCCCTGGAACTGGAGCCCGGCTGGCAAAAGGCGCAACGTCCGTTCCTGATGCAGGGGGCTGATCTCTCCCGCACCGAGATGGCGCACCAGATGCGGACGCTCGGCAATGCCGTGCTGTTCGGCACTGACAGCTTCTGGACGGGCGTGGATGTACCGGGAGCGGCGCTCTCCCAAGTCATCATCACCCGCCTGCCTTTCGATCCACCGACCCATCCGATCACCGAGGCCAAGTGCGAGCACATCCGGGACAACGGCGGCAACCCGTTTAACGAGCTTACCTTGCCGGACGCCCTCATCAAATTCCGGCAGGGCATTGGCCGGCTGATCCGGAACAAAACTGACCGCGGCATCGTAACCATCCTCGATTCCCGGGTCCTGGCCAAGGCGTATGGCCGGGAATTCCTCGGTTCCTTGCCCATACCGGCTTACGAACGTCTGGACCGGAACTGCCGGGAAAGTGTTTTTAGGCCTTTCCCTTGAGCAAAAGCTTTTTGTAGACTTCACGCTACATGAATTTGCGTTCCTTTGCCCAGACCGACGTCGGCCGCGTTCGCCCGGAAAACGAAGACAGTTTCCTGTGCAGCGATGCCCGCAAAATCTATGCCGTGGCGGACGGCATCGGGGGGCTCCCCTCTGGCGGACAGGCCAGTCAACTAACCGTGGCCGAGTTGGAGAAGCATTTCGCCAAGCAAGCGGCCAGTGACACCGTTGACTACCAGCGCATCATCGAGGACATCAATAACAAGGTGTTCCTGCTCGGCCGCGTGCTCAGCCCCCAATTCGGCATCGGCTCGACCCTGACTTTCGCCCACCTGACCGGGGTCAAATTGAACATCGGCCATGTGGGCGACTCCTGCGCCCTGCGTCTGCGCGCAAACCTGATCGAGCAACTCACCACCGATCATACGATCGAAAACGAGCTGCGCGAGCGCGAGGCCCGCGGCGAGTCGGTCAGCCTCCTGATGGAGAACCGCAATGCCCTCACGCGTTGCATCGGCCAGCCGCCGCCAATCCTGGGCAATTGCACCAAGCACACCGTTCTGCCGCATGACCGCTACCTGCTTTGCAGCGACGGCATCACCCGTTACGTCGTGGAGGAGGAAATCGCGGAAATCCTGCAACAGGCCGCCGAGCCTTCCGCCGCCGCCCAGACCCTGATCAACCGCGCCAATGAAGGCGGCGGGTTGGACAACTCCACGGCCGTGGTGTTGTTTTTCGACTAGCATGCGCTCGGCGCATTTCGCGGCGCTGGTCGCCCGCCAGCCGGACAACGAACTCTTTCGCTTCAGCCTCGCGCAGGCCCTGCTGGTGGAAAACCGGCCCACTGACGCGCTCGAACATCTGACGGTTTGCGCCAGCCGGAAGGCCGACTGGATGATGCCGCGCATCCTGCTTGGCAAAACACTGCTCAGCCTCGGGCGAAAACCGGAAGCAAGACCATGGTTCGAACAGGCTCTGCAACTGGCAATCGAACAGGACCACGATGATCCCGCACAGGAACTGCGCAGCCTGCTGGCGGAGGTCAACTCCTAG
>CAZBLQ010000130.1:0-11077 GCA_964492635.1 uncultured Oleiharenicola sp. | reverse complement strand
CGGCCGAGATCATCGGCGTGCTGCCCAGCGGCGGCGGCAAGATGATCTTCGCCAATCTGCTGGGCGAGGCCTAGGCGGCCGGAGCCCCGCGCCACCGGCGCGTGTTTTAGCCGGCCTGTCATTCTGAGCGTGGCGAAGAATCCAGTCGTTATGGGGTGGCGCCATGGTCGGGTGCAAGGATCCTTCGCTGCTCTCAGGATAACAGGATTGAAATTTCACTAGAAAAAGCTTGCCGTCCTATCTGTCATAGTTCAAGTAGTACAGCGTGCTTCCGTTCTCCATTGAACTCAAACCCGGCCTGCCCATTGCGGAGCAGGTGATATTTGCCGTGAAAAAAGCCGTGGTGACGGGGCAGTTGAAGCCCGGTCAGCCGTTCCCCTCGGTGCGCACGGTCAGCCAGGAGCTCAGGATCAACCCCAACACCGCCCACAAGATCGTGGCGGCGCTGGTCGCGCAGGGCGTGCTGCTCACAACCCCGGCCGTCGGCAGCGTGGTGGCGGAGCGCGCCGCGGGCGACCGGCAGGAGCGCGCGGATCTGCTCGGCGGCGAGCTCGAGCACGTGGTGGTCCAGGCCAAGAACCTCGGGCTCACCCTCAACGAGGTGCAGACAGGGCTTGCGGCGCACTGGAAGAAACTCGGCCGTAAATGATTTTTCCATGAACATCATTGAAACCAACCAACTGACGCGGCGCTACTGGCGCACCGAGGCCCTGCGCGGCCTGACGCTCGCCGTGCCGTCCGGCAGCGTGTTCGCCCTGCTCGGGGCCAACGGGGCTGGCAAGACCACCGCCATCAAGGTGCTCATGAACTTTCTGCCACCGACCGCCGGCGAGGCACGGGTGCTTGGCGTGGATTCGCGCCGGCTTGGCGAGCACGAAAGGGCGCAAATCGGCTACGTGTCGGAGAACCAGAAGCTGCCGCTGTGGATGACGGTGCGCCAACTGCTCGATTATTGCCGGCCGTTTTACCCGACGTGGGATCCGGCGCTCGAAAACAAATTGCTCGCTCAGTTTGACCTCCCCGAGAGCCGTAAATTGAAAAACCTCTCGCGCGGCATGCTGATAAAGGCAGCGTTGCTTTCCTCGCTGGCCTACCGGCCCAAGCTGCTGGTGCTCGACGAACCCTTCAGCGGACTCGATCCGCTCGCGAGAGATGACTTTGTGCGTGGCGTGCTGGAAGCGTCCGAGCTCGGCGACTGGACGGTGTTTGTCTCATCCCACGACATCGAGGAAGTGGAGCGGCTGGCGGATAACATTGCCTTGCTCGAGGCCGGCCGGTTGCGGTTCAGCGAGACGACCGAGTCGCTGCTCGGCCGATTCCGGCGCATGGAAGTGACGCAGTCCGGTGCCCCGGCCCAGCTGGCCGCGCCACCGCCCGGCTGGCTTGAACTGGAGCAGACGGGCGGGCTGGTGAGATTTGTTGAATCGCAGTATGCGCGCGAAGCGACGGAGCGCGCGTGCCGTGAGCGCTTTCCCGAAGCGGCGGTGACGGCGCAGCCGATGACACTCCGCGAGATCTTTGTCACTCTCGCCCGCGAGAGCCGCAACCAGCCGAAAGGAGCCGCCGCATGAATCTCACCTGGCACATTGTCAAAAAAGACCTGCGAGCCCTGAAGTGGCCGCTCGCGTTGTGGACGCTGCTCATTGCCACGAAGCTGGGCCTGGGGGTGGCGTTGTTGACGGCGGACGGCACCGAGGGCCAGTCGTGGTTTATCCGTATGGATGGTTTCAGCAAAGTGCTGGCAGGCCTGGAGTGCATTAGTTTCGTGCTGGTGGCGGCGCTGATCCAGGAGGACTTGCTGGTGGGGACAACGGCGTTTTGGGTGACGCGGCCCATCTCGGGTGCGCGTTTGCTTCGGGCCAAGCTTTGCGGCATCGGCCTCATCTTTGGACTGTTGCCGGTGCTTGTGACGCTGCCGTGGTGGCTGGGGTGTGGCTACGGGCTGCGCGAGATTGCCTGGGCGGCGCTGGAAACAGTTGTCATCCAGGCTATCATCGTGCTGCTCGGTTTACTTTGGGCGGTGGTGACTGACGGGCTTGGCCGGTTCCTCATGTGGACCCTGGTGATGTACGTCGCGGTTCCGTCGTTCACCTTTACTGTGGCCTATCACGTATCACGCTTGCACCCCGGTCCGTCGGGTGAAGTGGTCGGGGCGCGCGTGGGCGTCGAGATCGCGATCGCCGTGTTGGGCATTCTCTTGGTGGTTGTGCACCAGTTCCTGACCCGAAATCTCTGGCGGTCGATCACCATGATTGGTGTGGCGGCGGGCCTGATCGTAGCCATCGGACTGTGGTGGCCGTGGTCATTGGGGCTGCAGTCCTGGTGGCAGTCCTTTTTGGCGCGGCGGGCCGAAGCGACGTGGTCGGCCGCCGCGGAGCCGCCCGGACTGACCTTTGCCGTGGAGAAGGCGGAGCTTGTCCGAAGGCCCGGTGCGAGACCCGACGTGCCCGTTCAGTTGAAGGTGAACTACCGCGTGCAAGGACTGACCGACTCCCAGTGGCTGATGTCTTCTTTCGCAAATAAATATTCGTTGCGCTGGCCTGATGGATTCACGGACCGCGGCTGGAGCTGGATTCAGTCCGGCAAGGCTTCGAATGATATGCTGTGGTGGAAATTTTTGGGAATGTCACCAACGACTGCCTTGCAGAATATGCCGGAGGATTCGCAGGTGATCCAAATTATCCCGGCGGCAGTGGCGGCGCGATTGCAGGCTGAGCCAGCAGTTTTTAACCTGACGGCCCGGTATGCGGTGATGGAATGTGAGACACCGGCCAAAGTTCCGCTCCAGCCCAGTGCCAGAACCATGTATGGAACGGCTGGCGAGCGGATCGCCCACGTGGAAAAAGAGGGGGAGGAGCTTCTGGTGACGTTTGTCCGGCACCGGCCCGCCTTTCTGTCAGACACCATGATTGGCATGGCGGATTACGCCACAGGCGTCAGCCAGGCGAACCTTGCGCAATTTGCGCAATACCTGCTGGTGAATCACGCCCGTAATTTCTTGGATCAGGGAACGGAGCTGACGACGCTGACGTCCCGTATCGGTACCGTCTCAATAGTCGTGAACACGATGGCCTATCGCGCCAGCAAGGCTGGCGGGGGAAAGCGGCCGTTGCTGGAAGCCATCAATGCCCTCAACGAGGCGGAGTTCACCAAGCTGGTCTTTCGCAGTCAGGCAGGCTTTACCCACGAGTCCAAGGTCGACCACCTGGTCGTCGAACCGGCCAACCCGTAGCGGATGGGTCCCCATAGCCTGATTCGCGAAAAGGTTATAAGGTAAATGCCGTTCCACTCATTGCGTCTGGACAGAGGATGCAGTTCGTTAGTCAATTCCGGCCTGCTGCTCCGTTAACTACTTTGCTTCCCATGACATTCTCCCTTCGGCAGGTCTTCCGTCAGTTTCGCCAGAGCAAAGGATTCGTTGCCGCGGCTCTCGTGACCCTCGCCTTGTGCATCGGGGCGACTACGGCGATTTTCTCAACCGTTTATTCACTGATGCTGAAATCGCTGCCCTTCAGCGAGCCCGAGCGCATCGTCGAACTCTACACCTCCGCGGCGAAGGCGGGCCTGAACAAGATGCCGGCGAACATCCCATTTTATCTCGATTACTCAAAGAACGCGGTGTCGTACGAAACGATCGGCCTGTGGACGATGTTCCAGGGCTTGTACGGGGCGGATGATGCGGCCGTGCGCCTGCCCGGAGTCAGGATAACCGCCGAGATCTTCCAGTTGCTGCGCATGCAGCCGGTCATCGGGACCTTTTTCACCAAGGAGCAGAACCGCCCCGGGGCCGACAAGGTGATCGTGCTGACACAATCCTTCTGGCAGTCGCAGTTTGCCGAGGATCCCGGCGTTCTGGGCAGGGAGGTGCGGGTGGATGGCGAGACCTACAAGGTGATCGGCGTCGCTCCGCGGCTGTTCGAGTCCGTCGATGCGCGGGTGAAATTCATTGTCCCGTTGAGCTGGGAGCCGGCGGCGGAGAATCCGCAGGGTCGTTATGGCGTTGGCATTGGCCTTTTCGGCCGGCTGAAGCCCGGCGTGACCATCGGCCAGGCGGATGCCGAGGCGAAAACATTGGAGAAGCGCTATGTGGATGCCGGGCCGCCGCAGTTGAAGAGCTTTGTCGACCGGTCCGGCATGACGATGAATGTTGGCGGCGTGCAGGAGCAGCGTGTGCAGCCGGTGCGGCCGACCTTGCTCCTGTTGCAGGGCGGCGTGGCGTTCGTGCTGTTGATCGGCTGCGTGAATGTCGCGAACCTGCTGCTGGTCCGTTCCAATGCCCGGCAATCCGAACTCGCGATCCGGTCGGCCCTCGGGGCCAGCCGGGGCATGATTGCCCGCCAGCTCATATTGGAAAGCCTGCTGCTCACGTCGCTCGGGGCCGCGCTCGGCCTCGGCGTGGCCTGGGGTGCGCTCCGGGTGACCAATTTCTACATGGCGAGAATGCTGCCCGCGGCCTTGCCGGCCACGCTCGACCTGAAGGTGCTGGGCTTTGCGGTGGTGCTGACTGTCCTGGTGGGCGTCCTGATCGGATTGATCCCGGTGCTGCACATCTGGCGGGCCAACCTGGCAGAGGTAATCCAGCGCAGTTCGCGCAGCGCCTCGTCCGGCCGGGGGATTCGCGCGCTGAGCAGCCTGCTGGTGATCACCCAGGTCGCGGTCGCGCTCGTGCTGCTCACCGGGGCGGGATTGCTGATTCACAGTTTCGCCCGGGCTTTGAACGTGGACACCGGACTCGACCCGAAAAACGTGGTCATGGGCAGGATCGCACTGCCCCGGTCCCACCGGGCCAGTGACGAGGCGGCCAAGTCCATCCAGGAGCGGCTCCTGCTGGGCATGCGGGAAATCCCGGGTGTCACCTCGGTGGCGCTGGCCTTTTCGACGCCTTTTCAAGGCGGACTGCCAATCAATGCCTTCACTTTGGAGCAGGACACGCTGCCGCCGGGATCACCCCAGCCGGGGGCGTTTCGCGTCCTAGTCACGCCGGGCTATCTCGAGACCATGGGGCTGCGACTGCTGGAAGGGCGTTTCTATGAAGAAGCGGACCGGGCACCGAACATCCAGCATTTTGTCGTCGACGAGAGTTTTGCGCGGAAATTCTTTCCGAAAGGCTCGGCGATCGGCGGGCGGTTCAGTTTCGGCGGGCGCCCGGAAAAGCCCGAGGATTGGCCGACCATCATCGGCGTCGTGCGCGACGTGCCCCACAACGGTGTGGAGGAGAAAAGCGGGAATCCCTTCATCTACCAGGTGATGCAGGGCGGCCGCCCGGGCGGCCTGACGATTTTCCTGCGGACGAACCGGCCGGCGGCAGATGTCATGGCGACCATGCGCGAGAAGCTGCGGACCATCGATTCCTCAATCCCGCTGTTCGACGCGGGCCCGCTGGAGAAAGCCATGGATACATCGTTCGACAACCGCCGCGCTGTGATGCTGCTCCTGGTGGCCTTCGCCGGGCTGGCGCTTTTCCTGTCGGCCCTCGGCATTTACGGCGTGCTGGCTTACGATGTATCGCAGCGTACCCGGGAGATTGGCATTCGCTGCGCCATCGGCGCCACCCGCTCGCAGATCATCGGCATGGTCTTGCAACAGGGCCTGGTGAAGACGGGCATCGGCCTGGTTGTCGGATTGGTCAGTGCCGGGTTGCTGAGCCGTTACATCACCAGCCTGCTGTTCCAAGTCCAGCCCTCCGACCCGGTCGTCTATCTTGAGGTTGGCCTGGTGCTCTTGCTGGTGGCATTGCTGGCCAGTTACCTGCCCGCCCGCCGTGCGGCGAGAATCGACCCGATGGTGGCGCTAAGGACGGAGTAGCCACTCGCGCAGGTCCGCCTCGGAGCCGACCTCGGTGAACATCTGGTAATCCGCCGCGAGCAGCGAGGCATAGGACGGCTCGGCGAAACGCCGGCAGTGCAGCAGCACTTTCGCGTGCTGGCCGGGCGCACGCACGAGCCGGCCGAGAGCCTGATTCACTTTTTGGAGGCCGGGAATCTGATACACGCGCCGGAAGGCCACGTCGCGCCCCAGTCCGTTCATCGCATCCATCCGCGCCTTCTGCACGGCATTGACTTCCGGCAGGGCGGGACCGACGACCATCGCATGCGACACCCTTCCGCCGAGCAAATCGATGCCCTCCGCAAAGCTGCTGCCGAGCACCAGAAACAGTGCGTCGGCCAGCAGCAGGTTTTCCTCCACCCAGGCCGCCTGCGCCGCGAGATCGGGCAGTTTGGGCTGCAGTGCCACGCGTAGCACCGAACCGCTATTCTCCAGCGCCCGCAGCACCGACTCGGCGTAGGCATAGGAGGGGAAGAAGACGGCGATGGCCGTCGGTTGAGAGTTGAGAGTTGAGAGTTGAGAGCAGGCTGCCTGATGCATCGCTTCGACCGTTGCGGCGGTCGTGCCGTAATAGTTGGCCCGTTGCTTGAAGGTGGTTTCGACGCGCAGATCCACGGCAACGTCGTAGGCGCCGGCGCGCCACGGCGTGGGGGCATGGAGGGCGGCATAATTTATGGGAGCAAGCTCGCTCCCACAGGTGTCGGTCAATCCGCACGAAGCCGCCATGCTTTCAAACGGCTGTAGCGTCGCGGACATCAAAATGGCGCCGCCAAACTCACGCAGCGTTTCGCCGATGACCGGCGCCGCATCCACGCAGGTGAACTCCAACTCTCCCGCTCGCGACACCCACAACAACCTGGTCAGCTTCGAGTCGGTGAGAAAATCCGCCAGCGTCGCGAACTGCCAGAGCGACTCCGAGTGGCGCGGGCCGAGCGCAGCATAATCGAGTGGCTCCGTGCCGACCAGATTCGCCAGCTTGGTGACCAGCTCGTGGATGTCGGCGTCGACGGCGGGATCGAGCGAGTCCGCCGGCTGGAGCGAGGCGAGCAGTCTTGTCCATTCCTCAAGGGCGAGCACCAGCAGGGCCGGGGCGCGAAGATGATCGAGCTCGGCGAGCAGCAGCCGGGCGTCGCTTTCGGTGACGCGGTGGGAATGGGCCCCCGCCACGCGGGAGGGCAGGTTGTGCGCTTCGTCAATGATGAGCAGCGTCTCGGCCGGAGCAAAACCGGGTTGCTCATAAAACAAACCGCGGTTGTCCGGCGCAAAGACGTAGTTGAAGTCGCCAATCCACACATCGTTGAAAGCAAGAGCCGTGCGGGTGATCTCATAGGGGCAGATGCAGGCGTTGCGTCCCGCGGCGCGGAGCGTGTCGAGGTTGTGGGGCTGGGCGTCGTCGAGGTAAAACTTCGCCAGCCCGCTCTGCGGCCAGCGTTCGGCACAGTCCTTGAGAAAATCGCAACCGTCGCGGACGCAGTGAAAAGTGTGGTTGACGCAATGCTCCGCCTTGTTGCGCACCTGCCAGAACGCCACCGGCGATCTGTAACCTATTGGGTTACTTGTGGCCGGGGCGGTCATTTGCTCCAGCGTGTGGGTCACCTGCAACTGGCCGGTGGATTTTCCGGTGAGCCAGATCAGGCGCGCAAACCGGCCGGCGCGCAACTGGCCGAGTGCAAGCTCGAGCACGCAACCCGTCTTGCCGTAACCGGTCGGGGCTTCGAACAACACCACTCGCGATCGGTCCAGGGCGCTCATCAGGTCGGCTTGGATCGTCTCCTGTCCCGCCCGCAGCTCCTTGAAGGCCGGGGAAAAAACCAGTGATCGCCGGCGCTCCGTGGCCCGCAGGCGGAGGTTGAGGAACTCGACGATCGCGTCGAGCTGGTGAAAAACCAGCGCTTCGTCGAAGGGCGTCAGCGCGATGGTCTGCGCCAGGCCGGAGTTGGCTTCGACGAAGATGAGCTCGGCGCGAGTGCCCTTGGCTCCGAGAGTGCGGCGGAGCACAGCGTAGGCGGCAAGTTGGAGAAAATAGGAAGGGTAATCCGCACGGAGTTCGGCTTCCTCCACCGGCAGCGGACGCAACACGGTTTTGATTTCGCGGAGCGTATCACCGATCAGCTGGTCGATGCGGCCGTTCAGCGCAAAGGTCCAGCCGCGGTGAGTGAGCCGGCCGTCGATGACGAGTTCAAACCGGGCCGAGGGTGACTCCGCGAGGGTGCGGGTGCGGAGTTCGTTGTGCCAGTGCTGGCCGAGCTGGGCGCGCCAGAGACCCTGCGGTCCGCCGCCGGTTTCGTGCGGCCCGAGGGAGAATCCGGCGAACTCCCCGACGCTCAAACTGGCGGTTTTGGATTCGAGGGAAAATTCCATGGCACTGGCCCACGGAACACACGGAATCCATGGAAGGGAAGCAGGAAGACGGGGGGCGACGGACAGCGTGTAGGGCCGGCGCTTGTCGCCGGGCCGCTTTCGTCCGTAAAATGGGCCGCCGTCCAGCGGCGGCCCTACAAATGACTGCATGAATCCAACACAGAGCGCAGCCAGCCTGTGTGCCTACAATCGTATTTCAGTTTCGGCCTTAACCCAGTCCTCGAGCCGACGGACGATTCCGGCCACCGTGACAACATCCGCGGTCTGGGCGGCGAGCGGCTGGTTGAGCATTTGAGCGGCGGCTTCACGGTCGGTGGCAGAGAGCTGCGGCCACCACTGCTGTTTAACGGGGTAGCCCTCATCGCGCAGAAAGCAGTACAGTGCCTTCAGCCAGGCGATGTCGGGCCGCCCACCGCCAGCTAGCGCGGTCAGGCTGGAGCGCAGCAGGTCGGCGATGGACGAGCGTGATTCGTCGGGCGCGGGGTTGCGGGTGACGAGCGCAGCCAGGGCGGCGGCGGCCCGCAACGCCTCGTAAGAGCGACCGATGCCGTTGTGGCGCTGGATGAACCTTTGCTCCTTGATGAACCAGGTACGGCCTTGATTGGAAGATTCGAGCCAGAGCTCGGCCTCGTCAAACAAGTCTGGCCGGCTTTCGTTTTTTGGAGCGGAGCTGCGGCGACCCGGGGAGACGGCGCCGGGTTTTGGGTTTCGCATCAAGCAGAGCAGAACACCGTGTTCGGCGGAAAAGGCGGTCAGTTGTTCGAAGGCATCCGAACCCGACGGCTGTTTCGCCAGGATAAACGCGGTGGTCTGGAGCTGCTGGCCGGGCATTGGCGGAGTGAAAGTGAAGGACAACTCTTTTCTTTCGACGTAGGTCAGGCTGGTTTTGGTTCGCTGTAGGAGCGGCTTTACGCCGCGACTCTGCCATACCTTCGCGGCGTAAAGCCGCTCCTACAAAGAGAGAAAAATACCAGGCATCACAATTTGGTGATGGTTGATTCCAGCACTCTCATTTTCCTCTCTCACTCAGCAAAGCAGCTTTTGCCGCTGCCGCGTCCGGCCACGAGGGCAGCACCGCGCCGCAGGAGATGACGGTTTTCATGCCGTCACCGACGGACATATCGAGCTCGATGATTTCGGTCTGGGGCAGATACATGAAGAAACCGTTGACCGGACTGGGGCAGGTGGGGACGAAAACCGCCCAGTGTCCACCCGTGAGATGAGTGTGCGGTTCGCCCTGGCAGGTGTTGGTCAGGAAGCCGATGGTGTAGGCGCCGGGCCGGGGAAATTGCACCAGCACCACCTTGCTGAACTGGGTGCGGTCCTTCGCTCCGAAGGTTTCGATGAACTGTTTGACGCTGTTGTAGAATCCGCCGATGCCGGGAATGCTCTGAATCAACCGCTCCCCCATGGCGCCGAAAAACTGCCCGAGGAAGAGATGCGAGACGAAGCCGAGCATCGTGACAAGCCCGAGCACGATGACGGTGGTCAGCACATCCCAGACGATGCTGGGCAGATGACTGAGCGCCTCGGGCAGGTAAGGGGAGAAAAGCGGTGTGATCGAGCCGCCGACGAAGCTGATGACCAGACGGAGCGCCCAGATGGTAACGACCAGCGGGGCGACGAGCAACAGCCCGGTCAGAAAAGCGTTGCGGAGGGAAGTGAAACGGGAATTGGGCATGAAGCAGCGCAGTGAACCACAGATGGACCCGGATGCCACTGATTTTTTCAGGCAGTTAAGGTGGGACGCGGCCTCCCGACGCGTTTTTCGTTGGTGAACTAGCGCGCCCGAGGCCGCGTCCCACCTCGAATCAAACTAGCCGAAACGCAGGTACCGCCCGCGCCTTCCTCAGCAGCGCCATAGCGCGCTTTTCGGCGGCCCGCATCCGGCGTTTTTTGGCGGGTTGCAGGTCGTCGTAGCCGGCCAGATGCAGCCAGCCGTGGACGACGTAAAGGGTGAGTTCTGCTGAGAATTTCGCCTGTAGGGCCGGCGCTTGCCGCCGGGCCAGGCTAGGCTTGCCGTCAAGCGGCAGCCCTACAAAACACGCGGCCGTGTCGGCCGAAGCACATATCTCCCCGGCGAGGCCGGTCGCAGGATCTCCTGCAAAAGTGATGACATCCGTCGCGGTCGGATCGTTCATGAAGTCGGCGTGGATTTTGGCGATGGCCTTATCGGTCAGAAAGGCGATGGACAGTTCACCCTCAGGAATTGCGGAAGGCGGAATGCGAAGTGCGGGAAGGTTGCCTTCCAGCACGGAAATGGCGCGAACAACCCCGGCCGAAGCGAGACGCAACTGCGGGTGGGCGTTTCGGATGGCGATAGTACGTTTCATGGGGATGCAAAAGTGAGCGATGTGGGAGGGGCATTATGCCCCGACTGATAACCCAGGAACAGGATTTGTCGGGGCGTACAGCCCCTCCTAAATACGATCCAACCAGTCATGTTATCCGTGCTTTCACGACGCCGGCCCGATGGGCTCGGTGGATTTCGCCTGCTCGTAGGCCTCGATGATCTTCTGCACAAGCGGGTGACGCACGACGTCGGAACCGCTGAAATGGTGGAACTCGATGCCCGGAATGTTTCTCAGAATGCGGGGGGCCTGCACCAGACCGGACAGCCTGGCACGCGGCAGGTCGATCTGGGTGATGTCGCCGGTCACGATCATGCGCGAGTCATCGCCGAGGCGGGTGAGAAACATCATCATCTGCTCGGGCGAGGTGTTCTGTGCCTCGTCGAGGATGATGTAGGCGTTAGCCAGAGTGCGACCGCGCATATAGGCGAGAGGGGCGATTTCGATGATGCCTTTTTCCGACAGGCTGGCGACATCCTCGGCGTCGAGCATGTCGTGCAACGCGTCGTAAAGCGGCCGGAGGTAGGGCAGGATTTTCT
>CAZBLQ010000129.1:0-11102 GCA_964492635.1 uncultured Oleiharenicola sp. | reverse complement strand
TCAAAGGCCCGAGTAGTGAATACTGGTTTAACCCTTGGGTTAAATACCTAAGGGAGGAAGGCGTGAACTTTTATTGGGAGAAACCTCTGGCAAGACTAGAGTTCGACGGGGCCCATATTGTTTCCGCTTTTTGTGCCGGGGAGAGAATCCAAGCCGACGCTTATATTCTGGCGATCAACCCCTTCACCACAGCGGAGATTTTAAGCACGGACCCTGAACTTGAGCGGCAGGAACAGCTAAAGTTGTTTAAGCCCCTGGTTCAGGGCGGCCCCCACACTCAGGTCTCTTTCCGGCTGGCATTTTCCGATGTGATCAGATTTCCCCGCGTGCGCACAGCCGTCGTGGTAAGTGATTCCGAATTTAACCTGACCCTTTTTGCCGAAGAGCAGGTCTGGGACAAAGGGGTGGATTTGGGAAAAAACATTAAGTCTCTTTGGACGGGCACTTCCTGCATCAGTGGCGTCCCGGGAAGAATCTACCAGAAGGCAGTGAATAATTGCACAAAGGAAGAATTCATCGAGGAGATTAAAGCTCAGATATATAGCTGTGGAGCCCTGAACGAACTAATCAGAGCAGCCAATAATGGCAGAGAATTGAAAGACTTTCCGATTATAGACATTGAAGTCTGGCATGAGTGGAAGTTCTCCAATGATGGAATCAAGCCCCTGCAACCGAAATGGGTCAATACAACCAATACCGAAGCATATTTACCCTCTCAGGTAACGCCGGTTTGGAATCTATTTTTGGCTGGCGCCCACACGAAGACGCAAGCTCAAGTATGGAGTATTGAAGGCGCCGTCGAAAGCGGCCGCAGAGCCGCAAAGGCGATTGACAGTCGAGTGGTGGTTTTAGACCAATATAGGCCACAATGGATTAGGATTGCGACCAAATTGGATGATTGGCTATATGCAATCAGAGCCCCCCAGATCGTTGATCTGTTTCTGTGGCTCCTGCTCATCTCAAGTGGGGGCCTTTTTTATTTAAGTGTGTCGCATTGAGCGTTGCCACGTCGAATTGATTCCTGGCCGCGCCTCATGCCCACCGAGCCGACGAGTGCCGTTGGTGGAGCACCCCGAGCGCCCGCGTTCTCACTGGCGGCGAACTACGATCCGGAACTGGTTCCGGCGCTTGCCAGCTATGCCTTGGCCATGTCGCAGGATCAGCGTCTTCGTGAACGCTGCGACCGAGCCGTCGCTGGTCGTCAACGAGCTGAGCGACCACCGCGGCGGTCCCATTGGCCTCTGGGTTGGCAACAGCTCCAGTGGTGACTTCGCCAACCTGAAAGTAATGCCGAGCACCTCTCGGAGTCGTTCCGCGAAGTAGCAAAGCGGACATCAACTCCAGACCGCACATGCGACGATGAGATCGTCTGGGAAGTCCAGATGGGATTGATGCCTCGTAATGCTCACGTGACAGCATCCCAAAGTAAAGGGCGGCAGAAAACCAAAGTAAGTTTTGACACGAAACCAAAGTAAAATAGGGTGTCGCTATGCCGGTCAACCCCCAGCGCGACCTCGCGGATGCCCTGCGGCGCGCGCAAGCCGCGGCCCCGTCCCACATCCTCCGCACGGCGCAACTGCCACGGCGGGACCGCACTTTGCTGCAACAGCGGGGGTTTCTCGTCGAAATTATCAAGGGCTGGTATGCCCTGACGACCCCACAGGCCCAACCGGGCGACAGCACGTTCTGGCATCTCCATTTCTGGGCCTTCGTCTCGGCCTATTTGCAGAAGCGCTATGGTCAGGGCTACTGCCTTTCGCCGGAGCATTCCCTCGACCTCTGGACGGCGGGCACGCAAACCCCGAAACAGTTGATCGTGCTGACGTCCCGCGGTGGCGTGTTTACGCTCAAGCTGCCCAACGAAAGTTCGATCCTGCTTTATCCCAATCGCAAGAATCTGCCCGCGACGACTGAGACCAGGCAAGGTGTGCAGGTCATGCCGCTGGCGCTCGCACTGATTCGCACGACCCCGAGCTATTTCATCCGGTCCGCAACCAGCGCCGAACTCGCGCTGCGCATGGTACGGGTCGAAGAGCTTTCACGTGCTCTGCTGGCTGTTGAAGTCAATGTTTCCGCTGCGGGCCGGATTGTCGGGGGCTTACAGCATCTTGGCTTGAATGAATCTGCTACCCGTTTGGAGGCGGATTTACTCGCTGCTGGAATCACCGTTAAGCCGCAAAACCCCTTTGAAGAACCGGCCCGCCTGCCGGTGGGAGCGGTTTTGCAGTCGCCCTACGCGGGCCGGATCGAAGCGATGTGGTCGCGGATGCGGCCCGCCGTGCTTGCGCATTTTCCCGCTCCGCCGCGCTCCATGCCCAACGAGGTTCGCTACCTCCAGCGGGTAAATGAAATCTACACCCATGATGCCTATCATTCGCTCTCGATCGAAGGCTACCAAGTCACCCCGGAATTGATCCAGCGCATCGCCGATGGAGCGTGGAATCCGATGGAGAACCCCGAGGACCAAGGACAGATCAATGCGATGGCGGCCAAAGGGTATCGCGCAGCGTTCAGCCAAGTGGTGTCCAGTCTTGGCGACGTGCTGCGCGGCCGGTCGCCCGGCAAGGTCGTGGACCGCGACCTGCAAGACTGGTATCGCGCGCTCTTCAGCCCCTCGGTGCAGGCCAACATCCTGCCTGCTGCCGCGCTTGCCGGCTACCGCGAGCGGCGGGTTTTTATCCGGGGCTCGGAACATGTCCCTCCGGCGATTGAGGCGGTCCCGGCGCTCATGGAGGCGCTGTTTGGCGCGCTCACCCAAGAGCCTTCCGCAGCAGTGCGGGCGGTGCTTGGTCACTTTGCCTTCGTATTCATCCATCCTTATTCCGATGGCAACGGCCGCATCGGTCGGTTCTTGATGAATCTCATGCTCGCATCCGGCGGCTACAATTGGGCCGTCATCCGGGTGGAGCGGAGGAAAGAATACATGGCGGCCCTGGAAAAGGCCTCCGTCCAGGGCGAGATCGGCGATTTTGCAAAGTTCGTGGCGAAGGAGATGAAGGCATCAGCGAAACTCAAGCCCTTCACGCGTGAACGAGGTTCAGCCTACCTGCTCAACATGCCCGAGACGTAAGCGGAGACATGGATCAGCTGGGGCACCCATGTGTTCCACGACGGCGGCGACGGAAAGAAGAAGGGCGCGGCGTTGGAGACTTATCTGCACCGGCAGTTCGACCGCGCCGAGTCGAATCCCGGGGAGGATTTTTTCAGCGCCCTGACGATGGCGACCTTTCGGGGGCGGGCGCTGACGCGCGAGGAGATGATGGGGTTTGCCAACCTCACGTTTGCCGGCGGACGGGATACCATCATCCACACCATATCCTCCGTCCTCTGCCACCTGGGCCGGCACCCGGAGTCCTTGGAGTTCCTGCGGCAGGACCCGGCGCGCATTGTTCATGCGGGCGAGGAGTTTTTTCGCATCATCTCGCCCCTGGCCCACATCGGGCGCGTTTGTCCCGTGGAGACCGAAGTCATGGGCGCGACGGTCAAGGCCGGAGACCGGGTGTCCCTCTGCTGGGCCTCCGCCAACCAGGACGAAACGGCGTTCGAGTCTCCCGGCGAGGTGCGCCTCGACCGAAAACCGAATCCCCGCCTCGCCTTTGGCTTCAGCGCGCATGTTTGCCCGTGCGCCCCCCACGCGAGATTGCTCCTGCGGACGCTGCTGCAGAAATGCACTGAGCGGGTCCAGGGTGTCACCGTGCTGGAGGCGAAGGAACGGGTGGAGGAAGAAGCGGGGTACCGGCGCGTGGCCGGCTTCGAGTCGTTGACGGTCAGGCTGACGCCGCGGTGAGGTACTCCCCGGAATACGCTGCGGCCCGCCAGACAGGGTTGCGGCAAAATCGACCCAAGCTGGCTGCGGATGAATTGACGGTGACGTGTTCGTCGCAAATCTGGATGAATGCATCCCGTTTCCCGCGGTTTCATTTTCGCGCTTTCCCTGCTGGGGATTCTGCGCACCACCGCCCTTGGCGCTGACCGGTTCGTGCGGGTCAACGGCCGGCAATTCATCCTGAACGGATATCCCTGGTATGCGTGCGGCACCAACCTGTGGTACGGCGCCTACCTCGGCCGGCCGTCGAATCCGACCGGACGCGCCCGGCTCATCCGCGAACTCGACCGGCTGGAAAAACTGGGGGTCAACAATCTCCGCGTGCTGGGGGCGGCGGAGGAATGCGCCGTGGCCAGAACCGTGAAGCCCGCGATTCAGACCGCGCCGGGAGTCAACAATGAGGACGTGCTCGCCGGGCTCGATTTCCTGATCCGGGAAGCGGGGAAACGGCACATGAAACTAGTGGTGTTCCTCAATAATTTCTGGGATTGGTCGGGTGGTATCTCCCAATACCTCGCATGGACGACGCAAAAGCCAGCGATGGGCCTGAACGACCTGCCATGGAAGGAATGGAATCGCCTGCAAAGCACGTTCTACACAAACGAACCGGCGCAGGTCCTCTATCGGAGCTACATTGCGACGATCCTCGAGCGCACGAATACCCTGACGGGCGTGAAGTATCGCGACGACCCCGCGATCATGGCTTGGGAACTGGCCAACGAACCGCGTCCCGGCGAGCGCGAGGAGGACAACGATGTGGTGTTCCGCAATTTTCTGACGTGGGTGGATGCCACTTCCGCCTACATCCACTCGCTCGATGCCCGGCATCTCGTCACCACCGGAAGCGAAGGGTTCATGGGCTGCCTGTTCACCGACGACCGGGTCCGACAGGTGCATGCCGTCAAGGGAATCGACTATCTCGTGTTTCACCTCTGGCCGAAAAACTGGTTTTGGTTCGACGTGCACCGGTACGCGGAAACCATCGGTGGCACGCTGGAAAAGTCCCGCGATTACACCGTCCGGCATTTTGCGATTGGCGACGCGCTCGGGAAGCCCGCGGTGATCGAGGAATTCGGGCTGGACCGCGACGGCGGACTCACGATCGATCGACCGACCACTTCCCGCGACCGGTATTATGCCGAACTGTTCGCGCTGATCGAGCAGTCGATCGCGCATGGCGGCTCGGCCGCCGGATCAAATTTCTGGCTCTGGGGTGGCGAAGGCCGCCCGCCGCAACTGAGCGACGCCCCCGACGGCATCGGAGCGGGCGAGATGCAGCAGGAAGCGCCCGGCCTGAACACCGTTTTCGATTGCGACAGGAGCACGCATAAAATCCTCTCAGACCATTTTGCCCGGTTGAAGAAACTCAGCCGGAAGAAAGCAGTCGTCGTGGTGGGGCCGGCTGGTCCGTCCTGAAGAAACCTGGCGACAAAAAGCCCGCACCTTTTTCAAGGCGCGGGCTTTTTGACACACACTAACGAGTACGAACCAAAGTTACGATTTGGCGAGCCGCACGACTTTCTTAACCGGAGCCTGCTGCGCGATTATGGAGCCTTGCTTGACGACGGCCTTGAGGGCGACGCAGTCGACGGGCATGACCATCGGGGCTTTCGCTTGCTGGCGCAATTCGTCGAGGCTGGCGGCAATTTGCTTTTCGGCTGGTGAGATGCGCGGCGTCTCGACGGTGTAGGCGGGCAGCACGACGGGGTCGTTCGCGGTGAGCGGTTGGGCGGCACGGGCGACGGTGGTGAGAACCACGAGGCTGACGAAGAGGAGGAAAGTCTTTGTTTTCATTGGGGAGTTGGTTGTCCTCATTACACGCAACCGTTGTGCCAAGTTGCAGCGGCCCGCGTAAGTCGCGTTCCGCAAAGCACAAAAGTTTTTCTTCGCCTTTTTCTTGCGAGTAGCGGGCCGCGCCCAAGCGCCGAAGATGAAATCCACGTTTCCCACGAATGGGATGGCGGTGCCACCTGACAGACGCAAGTCAGCTTCTCCTCTGGGAAAAGACACGGACTGCAGGGGAAATCCCAACTAGTGGCTGTCAGGTACGCGCCAAGTAGTCGATCTTTGCCACTTCGATGGTACCCGAGCGCACCTCGAGAAACGGCTGGCCGTCGCATACGCCGACGGTCCCGTAACCGCCCGCTGTTGCCAGGAAACAGCGGAAATCTCCTGCGTGCGTCGGTTGCAGGTGCAGTACTTTGTCCACCGCGTCGTAGCGGGCGCCGCTCCAGCCCTGGAGCAACGCGTAGGACGACAGCGCGCGGGCATACCAATGGCCGCACTCGTATTCGTCGAAAGGGTTGCGCACCCGGCCGTCGTAGCGCGCGCGGCAGGTGCGCACGATCTCGAGTCCCTGCTCGATGTGTCCCATGAGCAGTAAATGCGAGGCGACCTGATACTCGATGCCCGTCCATACCTCGTTCGAGTAAACAAACGGCAGTGACAGTGCGCCGCCCTTCGGCCACGTGCAGATCAACAAACCGCCCTCGGCGCCCGCGGCATAACTGGGCCGCTGCGGGTTGGCGTGGGCCGAGAGATCCTGCTTCAGGTTGTGCCGGTGCACAGCTTCCAGATGGCTGGTGACCTTTTTTGGGTCGAGCACCTGGCCGACCCCGCAAACGAGCGCGAGCCACGAGCCGAGCACGCCGTCCGATAGGCAGCCGGTGCCGTATTGGTATTTCGGTCCTTCCTTTTCGAGCAGCGCGCGCGCCTCCGGCGAGTAGTTGCTGGCCATGCCCAGCAGCTTCGTCGGATCGCCCGCCTTCAGGTTTTTCCACTCGATTTTCTGGATGAAATACTCGCCATCAAAAAGTTCTGCCTCGGCTCGCTGCAGCCCCTGGGTCCGCAATGTTTCATAGGTCTGCACATCCTCGTTCAATGCGCGCCCCATCTTCACCGCGGCAAGCAGCGCGCCAAGGTAGATGCTTGTGCACATGCCGTCCGGGCCCCAGAACTCGATGTCGTAGGTGTTGTGGTGCGGCTCCTCGAGCCAGCCTCTGTGTTCCGGATCCCACGTCGCGATGCAATAATCGAGACTCTGACGGACCCTCGGCCATAGGCGGCACAACCACGCCGTGTCACCGCTGATCCGCCAGTCGCGGTGAACCTTCATGATGCCGCCCAGCTGTCCGTCCGCAGCGGCGTAGAAATCGTGCGCCACCGGCCGGATCGGGAGTGAGGCGCGAAACGTCTGATGCCCTCGCTCGTCCTGCGACGGCCCGAACTCCGTCTCACGCAGGGTCCGCTCGAGTTCGGGAAACAAATGGGCGATGGCCTGGGCGTAGTTCCATACGTGGGTGCAGGAACCGTGGCAGCAGCCCCAGTCGTCGCCGCAGCCCTCCCACGCCCACATTTTCCCGTCGGTCTGGCGCAGGATCGTCGGCGATTTCAGGATCGCGAGATTCGCCGACACGGCCTCGACCGCCTCCGGGGGCAGCGTCGTGTCGTAGAAGCAGTCCGCAAACTGGCGCGATCTTTGCCGCAGTTCATCGTAACGGGTGGTCCAATGGGCGGCGACATCATCGATTGCCTGGAAACGGCCCGCATACCATGGCGTATGGGTCGGCACCGCGGTTGGCGGCAGGTCGGTCGCGCCGGGATCCTTGCCCTGCGTCAGGTTGGTTTTGCCGACATACCAGCACAGGCGCACCACGATCGTCTTCGATGCACCCGGCCCGAGGCGGAACGGAACAAACAGTGACGCGCCGAGTGTTGGCAGGCCGTCAGTCACCGGCGGGCGTTCAATGCAGGTGCCTTCGGCGACATCATTCCACGTCATTGTGAGCGGATCGAACCAACTGCCGCGGAACCACGCGTGATTGACTTTGACCGCCGGATCACTGACGGCCGCCGCGAAGAATCCTTCCTCCCACGCATGGCCTGCTTCACCCGTGCCCCGGAAGATAAATCCACCCGGCGCCGGGCGCACCACGCTGGTTTCCTCCTTCAACGCCATCACGTTTTTTGAATTATATGAGAAGACAGCGGCAATTGCCTCGCGCGTCGGATTCGTGAACCGATACTCCAGTGCGGCAACCGGCAGGCTCGAGCTGTCGGCATCTCCCGGGGTGAACGGGCTCCAGCCCGTGAGTTCCACCGCCAGCGGCATCTGTTCATCCTCGAGTCCCACGGTGGCGAAGGGAAAATGGGCGCTGAACCCGGCCTGCTTGAAGCGCGGCAGGCCGAAGGAATTGCCGCCGGCGCCATTGGCGTCGCCGCGTCCGCCGAAGAGCTTCCAATCCGGCACCGGTCCTTCGAGCACCCGCGCCAGTTTGTGTCCGGGCAGCGCCACGGCAGCGAACGACAGCGGTTCATTAAAAACATCGGGCTTGTTGCGCAGCGACACGTGCGAGAGCGCGCCTGTGCCCTCCAGACAAATCATGCCGGCCCCGAGGCCGCCCAGCGGAAACGCCACCCGGCTCAGGTGCGCCGCCTGGTAGGACCCGTTGAAGTCCCGTTCCGCCGGTCCGGTCTTGGGCGCTTCCGGACTGCGGGCGTTCGCGGCGGTTCCACCGAAGGCCCCCAAGGCGCCGAGGGTGACGGCGGAGAGTTTGATAAAATCGCGCCGGGGCAGACAGCAGCCGGAATTGGGATCACAAGTCATGGTGGGGGCGGGTTACGGAATCGCATGGTCTAGTAGCGGCTGGGCGGAATTGGAACAAGAACGGATTGGTCTGCGTCGGGGAGAGGCTTCGTGCGCGACGCAACCGTCCCTCGCCTCCGGCTCAAAACACGCCGGCTACTTTCAGGGTGGCGATGACGAGCGCGAGCCAGACGAAAAACACGCCGGCGAACTTCCACTGGAACGAAGGCTTGGCGGACTTGTGGCGGAAGAGGAGCATCCCGAGCAGGCCGCCGGGCCAGCCGCCGAGTGCACTCGACAGCAACAGCGACGACTCGGCGATGCGCGAGCCGCGGTCGCGCCTGGCGCGCCATTTGTCGAAGCTGAAGAGTGCGCACGTCCAGACGCTGGCCAGCGCCACCCAGTCGAGGAGGAATTGAACGAGCGGGGATTGGTTCATGGCCGCGCACACCGCGCAGGTTCACGCAGGAACCGACCGGAGCATTTGGCAAGCCGCCAAAACCCGCGACGGATCGCTATCGGCATTGACCCGCCAGCAGTCGCACGGCATTTGGATGGGGAACCCGCCCCTGCTAATGAAATATCCTTTCCGCAGCTTCAGTCTGCTGCTGCTTTTTGTTCCCCTGCTGCTGGCTCAACCGGAGAAACCGGCTGTGTCCACACTGCCTCCCTTGCTCGATCGCGAGCTGTTCTTCGGCAACCCCGAGATCTCCAATGCCCAGCTCTCCCCGGATGGGAAATACCTGGCGTTTCTCCGTCCCTGGCAGGACACGCGCAACATCTGGGTGAAGGGAATTGCCGAACCGTTTGCCGCCGCCCGGCGCGTCACGGCAGAGACGAAGCGGCCCATCCCCAGTTATCTCTGGAGCTACGACAGCAAATTCGTGCTCTATGTGAAGGACAATGACGGCGATGAGAATTTCAATCTGTTCGCGATCGACCCGCACGAAGTACCGAAGCCGGAAACCGGGATTCCGTCTTCGCGCGACCTGACCGGCCTGAAAGGCGCCCGCGTCGCACTCTACAGCGTACCCAAGCACGATCCCGATATCGTCTATCTCGGCCTGAACGACCGTGACAAGGCCTGGCACGACCTCTACCGGCTGAAAATCTCGACGGGCGAGCGAACCCTGATCCGCCAGAATGCGGAGCGCATCTCAGAGTGGATCTTCGACCTGACCGGCCGGCTGCGCCTGGCCACGCGCACCGCGGACAACGGTGACACGGAGATTCTCCGGGTCGACCCGGACAAGTTTACCAAAATCTATTCGTGCAGCATCTTTGAATCGTGCGGACCGATTCGTTTCGAAAAGAACGGCAAGCGGGTGTACATGAGCACCAACCACGGCAGTGACGTCAACCTGATCTCCCTCGTGCTGCTCGATCCCGAGACCGGCCGGACCGAGATGGTGGAGTCCGATCCGCTCCAGCGGGTTGACTTCGGCTTCGCCGTTTTTTCCGAGGCCACCGATGAGCTGGTTGCCACCTATTATATTGATGAGCGCTGGCACCACTACTTCCGGGACAAAAGCTACAGCGTGGACTATGACTGGTTGCAAGCACGGCTAACCGGCCGGGAAATCTTCACCTCGGGCACGCTGGATGATCAGACATGGCTGGTAAGTGCCAACAGCGACACGGAGCCAGGCGAAACCTACCTGTTTGACCGACGGACCCACACGCTGACCTTCCAATACAAAATCCGGGAGAAGCTGCCCCGCGAGGCGCTGGTCGAAATGAAATCGGTGCAATACGTCTCATCGGATGGATTGAAGATTCCTGCTTATCTCACTGTGCCCAAGGGTGTGCCGGCTAAAAATCTTCCGGCCCTGGTGCTGCCACACGGAGGACCGTGGGGACGCGATGTGTGGTCTTACAATGGGCTCGCACAGTTTTTCGCCAACCGCGGTTACGCGGTGCTGATGCCGAATTTCCGCGGTTCCACCGGTTACGGAAAAAAATTCCTCGATGCCGGCAACCACGAATGGGGCCGCCTGATGCAAGCCGACCTGACGGCCGGCGTGAAATTCCTCCTCACAGAAGGGATTGCCGACCCCAAGCGAGTCGGGATCATCGGCGGCTCTTATGGGGGCTATGCGACTCTGGCCGGAGTAGCCTTCACGCCGGAGGTCTATGCGGCGGGCGTCGACATCGTGGGTCCCTCCAACCTGATGACGCTTTTGAACTCCATCCCGCCCTATTGGGAGTCCATCCGCAAAATCCTTTATGCCCGGGTCGGAGATCCGGGCACACCCGAGGGCCGGGTTTTGTTGGCCGAATGTTCGCCGCTGACGGCGGTCGGCAAGATCCGGACCCCGTTGCTGGTGGCGCAAGGAGCGAACGACCCGCGAGTCAACCGCCAGGAAGCCGAGCAGATCGTGATCGCGCTGCGGGACCGGGGATTTCCGGTGGAATATCTGCTGGCTCCGGACGAGGGCCATGGCTTTGCGCGGCCGGTGAACAACATGGCGCTGTACATGGCGGCGGAGAAATTTTTCGCCCGCCACCTCGGTGGACGATACCAGGAAGGCGGCACCCCGGAAGTGACCAAGCGCCTGGCGGAAATCACCGTGGATCCCAAGACCGTGGTGCTGGCGATAAAAGCGGATGCCCCCGGTGTGCCCGCAACAAAGCCTTAGCCTTCAGTTGGCCCAGTACCGATCACGGCACGAGCTCAAACGCCCGGTAGCT
>CAZBLQ010000128.1:8014-11162 GCA_964492635.1 uncultured Oleiharenicola sp. | reverse complement strand
CTGTCGGCCATCTTGTCCGTCGTAACCTTGGCGGAGTCGGAAGCCTTTGTCGCACCGTGACGAAGCGACCGCGGATGGCGACAGCCGATCCATGCTTGTCCTGCGAAGCTTTACGCGTAGCAGGATATCACGTGGCTTCTCCTCCTCCCGCTTTGCTGACCGGCGTCCTTGAGCGCATCATTTTCTTCAACGAGGAAAACCACTACACCATCGCCGAGCTGCGGCCGGAAACGGCGAAATCGGCCGGGGACCCATCCTTCGCCAAGGCTTCGGAGGGCGGGCCGCTCGTCACCGTCGTCGGCGCACTTCCGGGAGTGCAATGCGGCGAGACGCTCCAATTGACCGGCGAGTGGACCCGCCATGCCCAGCACGGCGCGCAATTCAAAATCCTTTCCTACAAATCCGAACTGCCCTCGTCCGTCTACGGCATCCGCAAATACCTCGGCAGCGGCCTCGTGCCCGGCATCGGCAAGGTTTACGCCAACAAGATCGTCGACACCTTCGGGACCGACACCTTCCGCATCCTCAGCGAGGAATCCGGCAAGCTCCGCAAGGTGCCCGGCATCGGCAAGGTCCGCGCCACCTCCATCAAACAGGCGTGGGAGGAACAGAAGACGCTGCGCGAAGTGCACATTTTTCTCCAGACCTACGGCGTCACCACTTCGCAATGCGTGAAACTCGTCAACAAATACGGCCCGGCGGCGAAGCAGGTCATCGTCGACGAACCCTACCGCGTCGCCCGCGAGATCGAGGGCATCGGGTTCAAGACGGCCGACCGCATCGCCATCAACCTCGGCTACGCCAACGACGCGCCACCGCGCCTCGACGCCGGCCTCATCTACGCGCTGGAGACGCTGCAGGAGGAAGGCCACACGGCGTATCCTCGCGGCGAGCTGGTCGCTTATGCGGCGAACCTGCTCGAAACCTCTGCCGAACTCCTCGAAGCCCGGATTGACGCCCTGCTCGCGTCGAAGGCCATCGTGCAGCACGACATTTTTGCCGGGCGACGGCCCGGACAAACACCGGGCGGACAGCAGTCCGCAACGGTGCAGCTGCCGGCCAACGACCGCGCCGAACGGAAAATCGCCGACGTCGTGAAGCGCCTCGGCGCCGTGCCGTCCGGCCTGCCGGCCATCAAGATCGAAGCCGCGATCAAATGGGCGCAGGAAAAATCAGGTTTCGAGTTTCACGCCCTGCAATCCACCGCGCTCGCCAACGCCCTCACACACAAATTCAGCATCCTCACCGGCGGACCAGGAGTTGGCAAAACCACAATCCTCCGCGCCCTCGTTGAAATCTTGAAGGCGAAGAAGGTACGCGTGCACCTCGCCGCGCCCACCGGCCGCGCCGCGCAGCGTCTCGCCGAGACGACCGGTGGTTTTGCCTCGACCATCCACCGGTTGCTTAAAATCGAGAACGGCAGCTTCACCGTCAATGAAGCGCATCCGCTCGCGACGGACTTTCTGATCGTGGACGAAGCCTCGATGCTCGACTCGCGGCTGGCGGCAGCGCTCCTGCAAGCCGTGCCGTCACGCGCTCACCTGCTGCTCGTGGGCGACACCGACCAGTTGCCCAGTGTGGGCGCGGGCAATGTGTTGAAGGACCTGATTTCAGTAAGCAGTGAGCTGTCAGCAGTAAACAGTGAGGAAGCCCCAGTTTCTGCGTCAGCGGGGCAGTCCCCTGCTCACGGTTCACCGCTCACCGCTCACCCGGACGTCGCCGTCACCCGGCTTTCCGTCGTTTACCGCCAGAAGGAGCAAAGCCTCATCGTCACCGTCGCGCACGCCATCAACGGCGGCGAGAGCTCACCTCCCCCGGTTGTCAGCGAAGTCGCCAAAGCCCAGACGTGGAGCGACCTCAACTTCATCGCCGCCTCCTCGCCCGAAGACTGCCTCGCGAAGATCATCGAGCTCTGCACGAAATTCATTCCGTCGCACTTCAAATGGTTTCACCCGGTCAACGACGTGCAGGTGCTCGCGCCGATGCACAAGGGCGTTGCCGGCGTCGCCAATCTCAACCAGCAGTTGCAAGCCGCGCTGAATCCCTCGCGGCAGAGCCTGAAGACGGTCAGCGGCGACTACCGGCCGGGCGACAAGCTCATCCAGCTCCGCAACAACTACGACAAGGATCTGTTTAACGGCGACATCGGCGAAGTGCTCTCAATCGATGGCGTCCGGGGCACGCTCACGGCGGTGTTCGATGGTGCGAAGCACACCTTCGAGCGCGGCGAGTTCGGCGATCTCGCGCTCGCCTACGCCATCAGCATCCACAAGTCGCAGGGCAGCGAATACCCCGTCGTCATCGTGCCGCTGCTCAAGGCGCACTTCGTCATGCTGCAGCGCAACCTCATCTACACCGCCATCACCCGCGGCCGGAAAAAGGTCTTCATTGTCGGCGAGCCCGCCGCCTACGGCATGGCTGTGCGCAACGCGGAGGCAAAACTGAGGTGCACGCATTTGCAGGAGAAGATCCTGGGCGCGAAGTAGGGCCGGTCTCCGACCGGCCAGGCCGCCACGCAATCGTGCCACAAACGATCCGCTATGCCCGGCGCCATTTGCCTCACTGGGAAGTCGAAGCGGGGCGGTATTTCTTGACGGTGCGCCGTGCAGACAGCCTGCCTCTAGCGGCAATCGGACGCCTCCGCGAGTTGAGTGCGAATCTGACCGGGATCACAGCAAGCTCCCGGCAGTTTGCGGCCTATCAGCGGGAAATATTTCGCACTCTCGAAAAGTATCTGGATGCCGGAACCGGAACCTGCCCCCTCCGCGTATCCTCGGCGGCCATGATCCTGCTTGATGAATTTGCGGCCTTGTCCGACTGGCAGTGTGAGATTCCCCACTATTCGATCATGCCCAACCATTGGCACGCTTTGCTTGTGCCAGCTTCTTCTTGCTCGCACTCCTTGTCTGAAATCATGAAACGCCTGAAGGGGCGGACGGCCAAACGTCTGCGAGCGGTGTTCGGCGGCACTGGCGCTGTCTGGCAACGGGAATGGTTTGATCGTTGGATTCGAGATGAAGCTGAGTGGCAGCGGCTGGTCGGCTATATTCGCAACAATCCGGTCAAATCCGGAATTGTCCCGCGTTGGTCGGAGCATCCTTGGACGCGTTAAGGCGGCCGGTCAGAGACCGGCCCTACAAAAATGCCG
>CAZBLQ010000128.1:0-7914 GCA_964492635.1 uncultured Oleiharenicola sp. | reverse complement strand
ACCGGCCCTACAAAAATGCCGCCCGTTCCTTCCCAAAAATCAGGTGCCGGTCGGCGGACCGGGCCGGTCGACGGTCTGGGGTGGCCGGCTGCCTGATTTGAACGGCGACCGCGAAAATGTACCATAAACATTGCGAAACATCGCCACAATGCGGGTGAGAATATTCCGGGCCGTGGTCTCGGTCTGGTCTGTCGAGGGCGCCGGCACCGCGCCGTGAGCCCGGGCGTTGCTGGCCAGTCTTTCGGCCAGCGCCCGCGCCAGCACTTCGGCAAAGGGAGGATCACTGCGCAGCAGCGGCTCCATCTGGGCCTTGGTGATTTCCCAGGTCACGGCGTCGGTGAGCGCCACCACCGTCGCCGAACGCGGTTCCCCGGTCAGCAGCGACATCTCACCCAGGAACTCGCCGGGCTGGATGAACGCCACCACCTGCTCGGCTCCCCGGCTGCCAGGATCGGTCCGCACCTCGAGCAATCCTTCCACGAGCACAAACATTGATTCACCAGCCTCGCCACGCCGCATCAGGGTTTCCCCGGCGTGGAAAAATCCTGGCGCCAGCCCGGCCGCCAGCGATTGCAGCCTATCCGGCGGCAGGGAGGAAAACAGGTCGATGCGGCCCATCAGGGCGGTCCGGTCCGCCAACGCCCAAGCGTCGTGCTGCCGCGCCGGCATCGGAGCGGTGAAGATGTCGCGCTTCGGATAGGCTGGCGTGATCCCGGCGACGTGCAGGTGGCGCAACACCCCCTCGAAAACGCGGGAGCGGGGTTGGGTCGGGCCGCTGGTGTCAATCTGCCAGTAATCCACGCGATAGACCACCCCGAGATCGGAAGTGCCCTCCACCATCACCGTGGGCGCCGGGTCCGCCAGCGGTCCTTCGGGATGGATCATGGCCCGGACCCCGCCAAGCATCACGCGGCGGGCCCGTTCCACGGGGACGGAAAAATCCAGGCAGATTGTCACGGTCATCCGGAGATGCGGGACCGGCCGGGAGTAATTCGTGATGATCCCCAGTCCCATGCGGCTGTTTGGGACCATCACCAGGTTGCCTTCGACCGTCCGGAGCCGCGTGGCCCGCCAGTTGATCTCGACAACCTCGCCGGACACCGTGCCATCGCGGTCCCCTGCCAGGTGAATCCATTCGCCGATCTGGTAGGAGTGATCCAGGTTGATGGTCAGCCCGCTGAACACGTCGAGGATCACCGGTCGCAGGGCCAGGCCTATCACCAGGCCCACTGCCCCGCTCGTGGCCCAGAACGCCGTGATTTCCTGCCCGAAGACAAACCGCGCGATGCCGGTCACCGCGAGGGCGAAAATGATCGCGCCGGCGACATCCCGGAGCAGGTCGGGCGCCGGCCCGCCCAGAGCCTTCGCCAGCATGCCATCGAGAATAAGGACCCGGAGCGCACAGAAGATGAAATACGCCGCTGAAAGCCACAGTCCGATTTGCAGGGCAATTTCCAACCCGTTTCCCGTCTGGGCGAAACCGCTTGCCGCCAGCCAGTACGTGATCTTGTTCTGAAAAATTGCCATCAGACAGAACGCCAGCAACAGCAGCGTCGGCAGGAGGAGCACGCGAACGGAATGAAACCGGGGCCTGATCATGGATCAGGCCATGAGGGAGGCAAAGTCGCCGGGACGCAATACCACGCGTGCCGGCCGGCGAATGATCCGGTCGGCGGTCCTTTGTACGGTCGTTGCTTGCTTGTAGGGCCGTCGCTTGCGGCGGCCGACAACGCGCGCTTGCGTCACGCCTTCGCCGGCTTCTTGGCCACGTAGGGCGCGGCGGCCTCTCCGACTTTGGCAGGCTTCTTTTTCACGCCGCGCCATTGGCTGGGCCGGCATGCCGCAAGCGGCAGCCCTACAAAGTCGGCCCCCTGAAATCAGGCGGGGGCAACGCCACGCAGGTCTTTGGCGTGTCCGCGTAGGCTCCCTTTTCGACGGACTAGCGTTTGCGCGACTTGCGCCCGCCCTTGCCGGGAGTCGTTTGCAAGCCGTCTTCCGCTCGATCCTCAGCCACGGCCAGGGGCGCGGAGTCGAAGTCGAGCAGATCCCGCAGCTCCAACCCGCAGGCCTTGGCCAGTTTTACCAGCGCAGAGAGGCGGATATCGCGCTTCCGGCCCGCCTCGACGTGCTGGTAATATTTGTATGTCAGGCCGGCGCGCTCGGCGAAAGCCTCCGGACTGAGCCCGAGGGCCTCCCGGAGTGCTTTTACCCGTGCCAGCAGGCGCTTCGCCGTGTCGTTTGCCACGCTCCACCATAGCCGCAGCCCGCACCGCTAAACACCCATGCAAAGGTAGTGTTAGCTTTACACCCCACTAACGGTAGTGCGAAATGAGAGATGTCCATGCCTGACATCCCCATTACCGCCCCGACTGGGCCATCGTCCGGGAGCGGGACGGCAAGGTGTATCTCGTCGTCGAGACGAAAGGCACGATTGACTTGATAACCCTGCCGGGCTCGGAAGGCCTGCGCATCAAGTGCGGCAAGCGCCATTTTGAGGAATGCCTCAAGGTGCCCTACAAACTCGCGACGACGCTCAAGGATTTGGACTAGCCTCATTCTGAACCGACTTACTTCTTCAGGTATTCCGCGAGCCAGGCGAAGACGGTCTGGTGCCAGAATTCGCTGTTGCCGGGCTTGAGCACCCAGTGTCCCTCGTCGGGGAACGAGAGGAATTTCGACGGCACGCCCTGCCGCTGCAGGACGGTGAACACCTGCATGCCCTCCGTCATCGGCACCCGGAAGTCGAGATCACTGTGAATGACCAGCATCGGCGTCTTGAAGTTCGCGGCATAAAGGTGGGGCGATGCGGCCTTCTCGGCGGCGGTCATCTCCCACGGTTTGCCGAGCTCCCACTCGTCGAACCACACTTCCTCGGTCGCGCCATACATGGAGTCCAGATTGTAGGTCCCGTCATGGTTCACGATGCAGCGGAATTTGTCCGTGTGGCCCTCGAACCAGTTCATCACATAGCCGCCATAGCTTCCCCCGGCCGCCGCCATGCGCGTCGGGTCGATGTAAGGCTGCTTCTCCAGGTGGGCCAGGCAGGCGAAGAGGTCGTCCATCACCTTGCCGGACCAGTCATGCGAAATCTCGTCGGCGAATTTCTGGCCAAAGCCCGTGCTGCCGCGCGGATTCGCCAGGGCGACGACGTACCCCTGGGCCGCCCAGATTTCCGGATTCCAGCGCGTAGACCAGCCGTCCGGCCACACGCTCTGCGGACCGCCGTGCACCCAGAACACGAGCGGGTATTTCTTTTTGGCATCAAAGCCCGGCGGCTTGACGATCCACATCTGCACCGGCGTGCCACCCGCCCCCGCCACGGTGACGGATTCGGGCTCGGCCAGTTGGATATCCTTCAACAAGGCGTCGTTCATGTGGGTGAGCACCTGCGGCGCGCCCTGCGCGATGCGCCAGAGCATGACTTCCGGGGGCTGGTTGATCCGGGCATGAGTGTAGACGAGCACCCCGCCGTCACTGGAAATGCCGGCCTCGCTGTTCGTGCCGCCGGCCAGCAGGCGGACCGGCTCGGCACCGGAGACCGGCACGCTCCACAACGTGGTGCCGGAGTTGTCCTCCGTCTCGAAATAAATCTTCGCGCCATCAGGCGACCACACGTGGTGCTCGACCGACCGGTCCAGTTTTTCCGTGAGACTGCGGCTCTGGCCGGTCGCAAGATCGAGCACCTTGAGCTGCCAGCGGTCGGCCTCGTAACCGGGCCGGGCCTGAGCGCGATAGGCGAGAAATTTGCCGTCGGGGGAAAATTGCGGGGTGCCATCGGCGGCGGGATTGGTGGTGAGCTGGCGCTTCTGGCCGGTGGCGAGGTCGACCAGAAAGAGGTCGTGGTTGGTGCTCCACGCCTGGGTGCGCACCGGCACGGGCGGGGCGGTGAAAACCAGCGCCCGGCCGTCGGGCGAAAAGGCGAACTCGTCGCCTTCGGTGAAGGTGTTCGCCGTCGGTATGCCGTCGTTGTCGCCGGGGGTGACGTCGTGCGGCTCGCCGGCGGCGGCGCCGTTTTTCATGGGCAGGACGAACACATGCTGGCGCTTGCCCTCCACCCACGAGTCCCAGTGACGGTAGAGCAACTGGTCGAAGAGCCGCGCCTTCACCTTGCCGTTCTCGCGCGCCGTGAGCTTCTCCTGGTTGAGCCGGTCGGACTCGGCGAAGGGCCGGGTGGAAAATTCGGCGAACACCGCGGAGACAAAGGCGAGCTGTTTCCCGTCGGGCGACCAGACGGGCTGGCTGGCCTCGGTGGAGACGCTGGTGAGCTTGCGCGCCTCCCCGCCAGCCGCGGGCATGATCCAGACCTGGAAGCTGCCGTCGCGGTTCGACTCGAAAGCGATCCACTGCCCGTCGGGTGACCAGCGCGGATGTCGGTCTTGCTTGGTGGAGTTGGTGAGCTTGCGCGCCTCCCCGCCGATGGTGGAGACGATCCAGATGTCGCTGTCGGTGCGGTTCTCGGCCTTGAGCGGCTCGGTCACGACGAAAATGACCGACGAGCCGTCGGGTGAAATCTGCGGGTCAGACACCCGGTGCAACCGGAACATGTCCTCAAGTTCCATGGGCCGGGCGGTCAGGGCAGCGGCGGCGCCCACGAAGGCGAGCGCCAGGCAGAGGACACGGATAGGGGGGCAGTGGGCGGGGAACGTTCTCATACGCTTTAGTCGACCAGTTAACCGGATTGTTCCCCGCGAGGGAAGCCTCGGTTTGGTCTGTGGGTGACGCCCCGCCGGCTGTTTCAAGATTGTACAGATGACAGCAGCTGCAGCGTCGGCAGGGTGAGCACGCGGACCGAATGAAACCTTGGCGTGGTTCATGGACGCGGCCATGAGGGAGGCGAAGTCGTCCGGGCACAATACCCCGGGTGCCGGAACGGTTATAAAACCGGCCGCCTAAGCGATGACCGTGCATAATCCCGAATCGAAGATGAGGTGCACTCAACTGCGAGGTTACGGTGAACACCTGCAGGCTCGTCAACGGTCCGTGATTTGTTCAGCTTCGGACGCCAAAGACCTCATGTCATCCGCCCCATCGCCCACCGACAGTCCCGATGAACGCAGGCCGCGGGCGTTTGCCACCACCAACTGGAGCATGGTTGTAAGCGCGGGCGCCGCCGACACGCCCGATGGTCGCGCCGCGCTCGAAAAGCTCTGCCTGGCCTATTGGTATCCGCTCTACTGGTTTTCGCGGAATATCGGGCTCAAGCAACACGACGCGGAGGATCTCATCCAGGCCTTTTTCGAGGACCTGTTCGAACGCGGAGTGATTGCACGGGCGGATGCCACGCGCGGACGCTTCCGCACGTTTCTTCTTTCCTCTTTGAGGAACTTTCATTCCCACCAGCGCGCCCGGGCCGGCAGTCTCAAGCGCGGGGGAGGGCGCGAGTTCATCTCGCTCGACGCTGTGGGCGCGGCGGAAACGCGTTTCCAAAACGAACCCGCAACGGAGATTTCCCCGGAAAAGCTGTTTGACCAGAAATGGGCCCTGAGCCTGCTGGATGCCGCGCTCGGCCGGCTGCGACGCGAATACATCGCGGCCGGTAAACAGAGGTGGTTCGACGAGTTGAAGGTCGTTATCTGGGGCGGCCGCGGCGAGGTGAGCTACACGGAGATCGCGCGCCGCCTGGCTTCGACCGAGGGCGCGGTCAAAGTGGCGGTGCACCGGCTGCGCCAGCGTTTCAAGGAATGTTTGCAGGACGAAGTGGCGCACACCGTGCTCGATCCCGCCGACATCGACGACGAAATGCGTCACCTGCTCGCGGCGGTGAGCCTGTAACCATTTTCGGCCCATGCGTTAGAAAGGGACATCCACTCCGCCCAAGCATGAATTCCGCCGTCACGTGCCAGCGCTGTAGCGTCACCCTGCCGGCATACTCCAACGACGGCCTGTGCCCGGTGTGCATGTTGCGCTCGGTGTTTGAGGAGCCGGGGAATGACGGGGCGCCGACTCCGCCCACGCGACTGGCTCTGCCGCGCACGTTTGGCGCCTACGAGCTGATCGAGGAAATCGGGCGCGGAGGAATGGGCGTGGTCTATCGTGCGCGGCAACAAGCGCTCGACCGCATCGTCGCGCTAAAGCTCCTGCTCGGCGGCGCTTATTCGAGCGAGGCGATGCTGCGGCGGTTCCAGATCGAGGCGGCCGCCGCCGCCGCGCTCCGGCACCCCGGCATCGTGGCAATCCACGATTACGGCGAATCCGAGGGCCAGCCCTATTACACGATGGAGCTGATGGAGGGCCGCAATCTCGCCCAGGTTTCCGGAGGTAATCCGCTGGAAGCGCGCCACGCCGCCCAATACCTGCGCGACATCGCCGATGCGGTGCGTTACGCCCACGGGCGGAACATTCTGCACCGTGACCTCAAGCCGTCCAATATCCTGATCGATCATGACGACCGCGCCCGGGTGGCCGACTTTGGCATGGCGAAGCGGCTTGATCTCGACCGTGGCGTCACGCTGACGGGCCAGCTCGTGGGCTCACCCAACTATGCGGCGCCCGAACAGGTGTCCGGCCGCGAGACGGACGTCGGCGTGCCCACCGACATTTATGCGCTGGGTGCGTTGTTGTATCATCTGCTCACCGGCCGGCCGCCGTTTCTCGCCGCCACCCTGGAGGAAACCCTGCGGCTGCTGCACAGCTCCGAACCTGTCACGCCACGCGACCTCAATCCCGCAATCCCGCTTGATCTGGAAACGATCTGCCTGAAGTGCCTCGCGAAGGAACCGGGACGGCGCTATGCGACTGCCGCCGCCTTGCTGGATGATCTGGACTGTTTTCTCACCCACCGGCCGATTCAGGCGCGGCCGCCGAGTTTTGTCTACCGCGCCCGCAAGTATGCCCGCCGCAATCGCACGGTCGTCACTGCCGCCTGTGCGGTGATTGGCTCGCTGGCCCTCGGGCTCGGTCTGGCGCTGGCCGGTTATCGTCGCGCCGTCGTGCAGCAGCGAGCCACCCAGGCGGCGCGCACGCAGGCGGAAAACCTGGTCGGTTTCATCATGCGCGATTTGCAGCCGAGCCTGCTGGCTCACGCCCGGCTGCCGGTGGTGAAGAAAACCATCCAGGCGGCCATCGATTATTTTGAAGCCCTGCCGCCGGAGTTGCACAATCTCGCCGCCATGCGCGGCCACGCGCAGGCGCTCGAAGCGCTGGCCGCCTTCACCGGCCGGTCGGCCGTCAATCCCCTCGGCGAGCCGGACCCGAAGGTGGCCCATGAGGCCGCCCGGCGGGCCGTGCAGCTGCGCCACGCGATTGTCGCCGCTGACCCGGCCGACGCCGACTCGGCGGCGGCGGTGCTCGAGGACGAGATCCACCTGGTGAGCAACCAGAACGACGGCCCGGCGTTCGACTGGGACAAGCCCAACCAGGAATTCATCCGACGCTTTCGCGAGCTCGAGGCGCGGTTTCCCGACAATTTCCGGGTGCAAAGAGGCCTCGCCTACATCCTGGCGAACCGCGGGATGTGGTTGGACGATCTCAATGCCGCCAATGAAGCGCTGCACCGGTGGGAGCAACTGATCGCGAGTCATCCGGATGACAATGACCTGCGAGCCGAATACGTCGTGAGTCTGGGCGGCATGGCGAATCACTACAAAAACGAGGTCCAGGCCGGGAAATCTTTGGAAGCAGGGGAGAAAGCGGTCGCCGCCGCCCAGGCCCTGCTCAAGACCGACCCGGCCAACCTTCGCCTCCTCAGCCTCGCTACCGCGATGGAGCGGGAAAACATCTGGTGGAGCGAACCCGCGTCGCTCCCGCGAGCGATCGAGGCGGCCCGGACGGCCCGCGGCCACTACCAGACGCTCCGGTTGTTGGACCCCACGAACGCCGGCTGGCGCGAGAAGGAAATGGAGGTCGCCGGTTTCGAGGCATTGTTGCTGAGCTGGGACAACCAGCCGGGGCCGGCGCTGAAAATCCTGGACGAGC
>CAZBLQ010000127.1:0-11211 GCA_964492635.1 uncultured Oleiharenicola sp. | reverse complement strand
AGTTAACCATGGATAACACGGATTTTCACGGATAAAATGCGATGGATTTCATCCTGAACGAAGAGAAGGATCGAGCATGACAAGGGTCGGCAGATATACTGCCGGATTCTTCACTTCGCTCAGAATGACAGGATTGGTCTGCCTTGTTTAATCCGCTTTTATCCCCGCAATCTGCGGAGAATCACTGCTGCGCCCGCTGAAAGTTAAACTCGACCCGCTTCAACTGCCCGTCCGGACCCGTCCCCTCGTTGACAGCCAGGAGCGAACCGCCGGGTTGCAGGGTGTAGCTGATTTTCTGTGGAAAATCCTGCTGGGCATTCTCGAACACCGCGGTGGTGAGGTCAGAAAGGCAACCTGGAAGGTCGCCTCCTTCTGTCCCGATGGCTGGGAGACATAAAAAAGGTCGCCGCCCGGGCCCTCGCGAATCTGGACAAACTCGTGCTCCACCACCCGGCCCTTCGCAATGGTCCGAACCATGCCGAGCATCACCCCCGCCGCCGGGGCCATCCATTGTTCGTCGATAACGCGGCCGCCTTTCTCCATCCGCCAGTTGCCTGCCAGCCAGGCCAGTTTGGTGATGGCGAGTGGCGGCGGGGATTTTTTCTGGTCCACGGCGCCAGGCGCCGGAGCCAGCAACACCGGCAGTAGCCAGCACGCTCCGACCAGGAGAAAACGACCAGCCTTCATCATCAAGCTGTCTGGACCGGCGGCGGTGTCGTTGGCTCGAACTCAAACTCGAAGCCACCAATCCACTTCGTCAGCAGATTGTAGACCCACGCGCTGATCACGCCGAAAAGAAAGCCCATCAAGGCGTACAGAAACGGCAGCAGGAGCATGAAGCCCATACCCATGCCGAGTATGAAGGGAAAAGGCGGTGCTCCTCCCTGGCTGCGAGCCGCCATGCCGGCCACCGTCATGGCAACGAACATGAAAGGAACCACCAACAACGATAACAGGCCGTAGAAGGCCGCGAGCATTTTCCCCGCCTGCAACGGGGCTATACGCTTCAGCTTGAGGTTCATGCCGGTAGACTATTCCAGTCCCGCACTCGGGCGAGAAATTTCCGGAACCCGCCGGACATCCGCTTAATCCTTCACCTGTTGCTCCAGCGGGGTGACCGGATCGAGGAACCACCAGCAGATCGCGCCGAGAAAATAAAGCGCCGCGGCAACGTAAAAGGTAAGATTCCAGTCGCCGGTGCGGCCCACAATGTAGCCGAGCACGATCGGCGACACGACTCCGCCAATGTTGCCTATCATGTTCATCACGCCGGACAGCGTCCCAACGCAGGACCCGCCCACGTCCATGCACGCCGTCCACGCGCCGGGCAGCGTGAAGTCGTTGCCGAAGCTCGCCAGGGCAATGGCCGTGACCGCCATCCAGGGTTCGCGCAAAAACGTCGCAGCCAGCAAACATCCCGCCGCGCCCGCCATGCCGGCCACACCGAACAGCCGGCGGGTGAGCCCGGTGCTGCCGAAAAGAAACTGCAAACGCGGCGCCAGCGCGCCGGCGAGCAGCGAGCCGAAGCCACCCACCAGCAGCGGCAGGCCGGCCAAAAGCGCGCTGCGCTTCACGTCAAACTTGTGCACCTCGAGCAGGTAGGTCGGAAACCAGGTGATGAAAAAATACCAGCCGTAGGTGCATCCGAAATACTGGCCGCACAGCAGCCACACGGAACGGGCGCGCAGCAGCTTGCTCCACGGCACCGTGAAGGGCGCGTCCCCGGCCACCGGCGCCGGCAATTGCGCCGCCTCGGCCGGGTTCACGGCCGGATGCTGGCGAGGGTTGTCGCGAAACCAGCGCACGAAGGCCACGGCCCAGGCCACGCCCAGCAGCCCGAACAAGACAAACGCCACCCGCCAGCTGACCAGCCCGAGCACCAGGAAAACCAGATACGGGGTCACCGCCCCGCCCCACCGGGCGCTCATCCACATGATGCCTTGCGCGCGGATCCGCTCGCGCGGCGGGAGCCAGCGTTCCAGCGCCTTGGTCAGGTTGGGAAAGCAGCCCGCCTCGCCCGCACCGAACAGAAAACGCGTGATCAGCAGGGAGAGCCAGCTCCAAGCCCAGCCGGTGGCCGCGGTGAAAAACGACCACCACAACACCACCCGCAGCAGCACGCGGCGCGGCCCGTACCGGTCGCCCCAATAGCCGGTCGGGATCTCGAACAGCGCATAGGCCAGGGCGAAAGCGCCGAACACCCAGCCCATCTGCTCCTTTGTCAGTCCAAGGTCAGCCGAGACTCGCGGCGCCGCCTGCGAAATGCACACCCGGTCGATGTATTGGATGACGGCCAGGGTGACGGCGAAAACGATCACCCAGTAACGCGCCCGCGTCGGCCGGATTGTCTCAAGGCTTCCGGTGGAGCCTGCAGCGGTGGACATGCGGTGGCACGCTAGCAGCATCGCCGCAAGCCGGGCCAGCTTTGTTTGCGGAGCCGGGCGGATAATCCGGCCAACCCCGGGTTCAAACCCGTGCCACCGGCCTACACCTTTTGGCGTAAATGCATAAATCAAACCGCGCGCACCCTCCGCCAACGCATGCACAGTCCGCACATCGGCCCGGGACTATGATGGGAAAAACACACTCTGCCTGGAATTCCTCCGGCCCCCGGCAGGTTTCCGTGCAGCCCCGCCCCATGTCGGTCCCCACCCGCCCCAAGCCTTTTCTCGAGCCGGAGTATTGCAAAGGCTGCCTCCGCTGCATCGAGGCGTGTCCGCGCGAGTGCATCGTGCCCGGCTCCGCCATCAATCCCGTGACGGGCCTCACCCCCGTCGAGCTGAATCTCGAAAACTGCAACGGCTGTGCGCTGTGCATGGCGGCGTGTCCCGAGCCGTTCGGCTTGCGCCCCGAGACGGAGCGGCCGGCCGGCCCCTTTGACTTCGAACTGCAGGATCCCGCGAAGCTTTTTGGTCCGAAACCCGTGGCGAGTCACTCCGAGGGGGACCAGCCCGACGAGTTCATCTCTCTGCCCGACTGCGAGCCGATGGTGCTCAAAGGCACCTACGCCTCCGCTGTGGGCGCACTGCTCGCCGGCTGCCGGCACGTCTTCGGCTACCCCATCACGCCCAGTACGGAAGGGGCCGAACTCATGGCCAGGATTCTGCCGAAGATTGGTGGGCATTTCGTCCAGGCCGTCAGCGAGACCGCCGCCGTGAACATGATGTATGGCGCGGGCGGGGCGGGCCGGCCTTGCATCACCTTCACCAGCGGCCCGGGTTTCAGTCTCATGCTCGAGGGCATCAGCTACATGATCGGCGCGGAAGTCCCCGGCGTGTTTGTCAACATCATGCGGGGCGGGCCGGGCCTCGGCAATCTCGGGCCCGAACAGGCCGACATCAAGCTGGCCTGCCGCGGTCTCGGCCATGGCAACACGCACGCCATCGTCTTCGCTCCCGGCACGCCACAGGAAATGCTGGACCTCACGATGCGCGCCATCGAACTGAGCTTCGTCTACCGCAATCCCGTCATCATCCTCGGCGACGGCTACCTCGGCCAGATGACCGGGGTGGTCAGGCTTCCGGCCCAGCTCCGTCGGCCCGGTCTCCCCGCCTGGGCCGTGCACGGCGACCGGGCCCACCGCCACAACCTCATCAGCTCGATCATGCTGACGGAAGACGATCTCGAGAAGCACAACCGGAAACTCTGCGAAAAATACGCCTACATCACCTCTCATGAGCAGCGCGCCAGTTGCTACCACTGCGAGGATGCCGAGGTGCTTGTCGTGGCCTGCAACACTCCGGCGCGCATGGCCAAGGGTGCTGTCGAGGCCGCCCGGGCCCGCGGCGTGAAAGCCGGCCTGTTCCGCCCCGTAACCCTCTGGCCCTTCCCCATCGACGCGCTCGAGGCCCTGCTGCCGCAAATCGGCCACTTGGTGATTGTCGAAGGCAGTCCCGGCCAGTTGGAGGACGAGCTCCGGCTGGCACTCAGCCACGCGGGCAAAACGCCGCCACCAATTTCAGCGGTCCGGCATTTCGGGGGCATCCTCCCATCGCAAGATGAGATCCTCGATTCCATCCTCGAGGGCCGGGAGGTGCTGTCATGAGCGGCGTGTTCCATACCAGTTTTTCACTCCATGCGCACGGCGAGGGCCTCAAGGGTCACAGCACGCATTACTGCGCCGGCTGCGGTCACGGGGTCGTGCACCGGGATCTCGCCGAGGTCATCGAGGAACTCGGCGTGCAGGACCGCACCGTCCTCGTCAGCCCGGTCGGCTGCGCCGTGTTCGCCTATTATTATTTCAACGTCGGCAACACCCAGGCGGCGCATGGCCGGGCGCCCGCCGTCGCACTCGGCCACAAGCTCGCCAACCCAAATTCCGTGGTCATCAGCTACCAGGGCGACGGTGACCTTGCTTCCATCGGCCTCGCCGAGACCATCTCCATCGCACAAATGGGGCTGCCCGTCACCGTCGTGTTCATTAACAACGCCATCTATGGCATGACCGGCGGCCAGCTCGCCCCGACCTCGCTCATGGGCCAGAAGACCGCCACGAGCCCCGAGGGGCGCAACGCCATGATGGGCCAGCCGCTCAAGATGGCCGAGCTCATCGCCCAGCTGGATGGACCCGTTTACGTCGAGCGGGTGGCGCTCTTCGATGCCCGTCAGCGCGTGAAGGCCCGCAAGGCGATCCGGAAGGCGCTCACGCTCCAGATGGAAGGCCGAGGCTATTCCTTCATCGAGGTGCTCAGCGAATGTCCCACCCACCTGAAGCTGTCGCCCACCGACGCGGAAAAATGGGTGAAGGAAAAAATGGAGCCGGTTTTCCCGCTCGGCGTGAAAAAGGACCTGACCGTCGAGCCCTGGTTCAATCCGCCGGGACCGCGTTTCGAGCCCGCGGAAATTCTCGGCTATTGCGGCGCGGACCCCGCCGCCGCCCGTCGCACCACCGCGCCATGGCCCGCGCACCTCGGCCAGCGCGACCTCAGCCTTAAGCTTGCCGGATCCGGCGGCGACGGCGCTCAGACCGCCGCGCTACTGCTCACCCGCGCCGCCATCGAGCAGGGTTTCGACGCCACGCATATCCCGAGTTATGGCCCGGAGAGCCGCGGGGGCACGTCCTACGCCGATGTGCATTTTGCCGCCGACGAGGTACTCAACCCCGCCGCACCCGAACCCGATATCCTCATCGCGTTCAACGCGCCCAGCCTGGCCAAGTTCGGCCCCACCGTGCGCGAGGCCGGCCTCATCCTCTACGACAGCACAGTCATCACGGAACCCGGCGAACTCCCCGCCGGTCGCCGGGTGCTTGCGCTGCCCTTCACCCAACTCGCCGCCGACCTTGGCCGCCCGATGGTGAAAAATGTCGTCGCTCTCGGCGCCCTGCAGGCTGCCACCGGTTTGCTGCCGGCCCGCGCCATCCTCGATACGCTGCGCCACGTCCTGAAAGACAAACTGGCCGTACTTCCGCTCAACGAGGCCGCCTTTGCCGCCGGGCAAAAGGCCGCCGCCCCTGTTCCCGTATGAAGACGCAAGCCGGGTTCGTCGACGAAGCGGAGGCCTACGGACTGCTGGAGCGCGCCGGTCTCTGCCCGCCGCGCCACGGCATCGCGGGCGGTCCCCTGCCGTTTGAACCCGGTGAGCCCGTGGTCGTGAAGGGCCTGGGAGAAAATGTCTGGCACAAATCCGAACTCGGTGCCGTGCACTTCCTGCCCTTCGAGAAGCAGAGTGTGATCGAGGAGTTCAAGGGCATGCGCCAGCGCCTCGAATCCGGCGGGCATCGCTGGATTGAAGGACTGGTGTGCGAGCAGATCGACGTCGCCTGCTGCGGCCAGCTGCCTTCCGAGGCGTTCGTCTCATTGTCGCGCGGCGAGGCCGGCTGGACGCTGCTCTTTGGCTTTGGTGGCCTGCACGCCGACGCCCTCGCCGAACTGGCCCCGCCGCTGCGCTGGCCGCTGGCGTTCACCCGGCCGGAGGAGGCCTTGCGACAAATCGAATCGCATCTCCTCGGGCGCATCTGGCTGGGCCGGTTGCGCGGCGCGCAGGCACTCACGCAGCGCGAAACCATCGGTCGGTTTCTCGCTTCCCTCTGGAACCTCGCCGAGGTGGCCGAAGGCGAGGGGCTGACCCTGCTGGAATTAAATCCCATTGCCCTCGACCTGCAGGGCCAGCCGCGGCCGCTCGACGCCGTCGGTTTCCACGGCACCCGGCCGGAGCCGCGCTTTGCTCCGCCCGACGGTTTTCTCCAGGCCCTGAGGGCACCGCAGCGCATTGCGCTCGCGGGCGTGTCAACTCAGGCCGGCGGCGCCGGGCGCATCATCCTCGAAAATCTCTGCCGCTATCCGCTGCCCCCGGGCGGTCTGGTGATAGTGAAACCCGGCGTGGACACCTTCCACGGCCTGCCGTGCGTGCCGGATGTAAAGGCGCTGCGCTCCGCCCCGGTCGATCTTCTGATACTTGCCCTGCCAGCCCCGGTTGCTGCCAAAGTGTTGGTACAGCTGCTGGAGCAAAGTGGCGGGGCCGCCGTCGTGGCCCTAACCTGCGGCGGTATTGGTGACGGGGCCGACACCGTCGGATATGGAACCCAACTTGCCCGGGCTTTGTGTGTTGCCCGGGCGAACGGTTGCTGGACTCCGGCGGTGCTCGGCCCGAATTTTCTCGGGCATTGGGTGCCAGGCCGGCAGCTTGACACCTGCTTCATTCCGGCAGGAAAACTCGCTCCACCCGGCATGGCGGGCGGCGAACTTACCCTGCTCAGCCAGAGCGGCGCATTCTTGCTCAGCCGGCGCTCGCACCAGCCGACATTGCGGTTCGGGCTCGGCCTTGCCTTGGGCAACCAGATGGACGTCGCGCTCTGCGACGTGCTCACTGCGCTGGCGGAAGAGCAGAGTCATGGGCCCGTCGCCGCCTACGTCGAGGGCTTCGGACCGGGCCAGTTGCTCCCCGCCGCCCAGGCCATTCACCAGTTGCAGATCCAAGGCCGCCGCGTGCTTCTCCACCGGGCCGGCCGCACTGAGGCCGGTCAGGCCGCAGCCGCCAGCCACACCGGCGCCATGGCGGGAAATCTTCTCCTCGAAAGAACATTGCTCGAACGCGCCGGCGCCCGGTTTGCGGACAGCATTGCCGCATTCGATGCCGCCCTGGTCTGGCTGAGTGCCCACCCCTATCTGGTCCGCGGGCCGGTGGCACTGCTGACCAACGCCGGCTTTGAAAGTGTCAACGGCAGCGATCTGTTCGACGCCGGACTCCCCGCGGCGACGCTGAGCGAACCGGCCGAGCACGCCCTGGTCGGGATGCTGCAGAAGCATGAGCTCTCAGCGCTGGTGACTCCCCGACTGCCGCTTGACCTTACGCCGATGGCCGGCGAATCCGCCTTTCTCGACGCCGTGGATATTCTCCTCCCCGAGGCCGCCGTCCTGGTGATCGGGCTCGTGCCTTTCACCCGCAAACTGGATACCTCGTCCGCGGGCGGAGCCCGGCTGGCCGCCGTCCTCGCCCATTTGCGCGACACACATGGCAAGCCGGTCGCCGTGGCGGTCGATGCGGGCCCCGCCTACGCGGAATACCGTCAGGCCTTCAGCGACGCCGGGCTGCCCGTCTTTGACCGCGTGGAAACCGCGCTGCTCGGGTTGCGGGTGCTCGGCTGATTTTCCCACCCTGGATTCGCAGGCTGTCCAGCCTCTGGTTTCATAGGTAAAGTAACCCAATAGGTTACTTGTAAGTACAGGTATCCGGGGGAGTCGCTGGTCTCTCGGTACGGTTAAAAAAACATCGCTTCGCTCAGCGCCATCTCGGGGATGAGGAAACGGGCGCCGACTGTCTGCGTGGTCCGGCCGGCGCCGAGGTCGCCGGCGAATTCGGCGTGATCCTTCGTGAGGTCGGCCGACCAGCGGAAATATTTTCCGGAATCAGCGTAAACAAACTCCAGCGAAAAGCAGCCGGGACAGTTTTCCGGTGTAACCGAAAAGACGATCCCCTGCTCCACGCGGGCCCCGCAGCGGACCAGGCCCTTCTTCACCCACCCGAGCAGACAGCTCGCCTCGGCCGCCAGTTGCGGACGGTGGTGGAAGGTCACTTTCTGCAGGCCGCCGATGATGAGAGCCGGCGCGTAGCGGCTGAGGAACTGGGCGATATTTTGCCGCAACGGCAGCGTGCGCGAATAGGCCAGGTCGCGGACCGCGGAAATTTTCGGCCAGGCAAAGGTGAGCGCGTCGGGGGAAACGATGGCGCTGTCGAACATGACCCGCTGTGAGCGGGTGAGCAGGTAGACGTATTTGCTGAGCCGCTTGCTTGAGGTAAAGCGGTGTGCCCAGTAATACAGCGGCAGGTCGGTCGAGAGGCAGACGGACACCTGGTCCTGCAGATAGTCCGTGGCCGTAGGCGGATAGCTCAGCGCGACCACCTCGATGCAGCGGGTGTCATCCTTCGATTTGCCCATGAAGCACTCGCCGTAGATCTTCGCGCGCAGCTCAACCTTGCCGGTGTCCTCCTTGATCGGGCAGAGCACGACCACGCGGCAGGGGTAGCGCTGGGCGAGCCGCACGGCGACCCGGAACTGTTCGACCGCGTCCTCCGGCGTGGTCGCCAAGCCAAGATGCAGCACCAGGTTGAGCTGCATGGCCTTTTGCTCCTCCGCCGCGGTGTCCGCCCAGAGTTTGGCGAAACCACGGTCGATGCCGCCAACAGGCACCTCCATGCCGGGCAGGGCTTCAAATATCTCCGGCATGGCGGTCAGGGCTCGCGCCACACGTGCCCGTTGGCCGCCAGCAACGCCGCCGACGACGCCGGTCCCCACGAGCCGGCGGGATAACTGTCCATGCCGTCGCGGCCTTGCGCCGACCAGTATTCGAGCACGGGCGTGATCAACTGCCAGGAGCGCTCGGTTTCATCGCCGCGGATGAACAGCGTGCCATCGCCGATCATGGCGTCGAGCACCAGCCGTTCGTAGGCCTCGGGCGTGTTGGACCCGAAGGTGGTGGCGTAGCGGAAATTCATTTTCACCGGCTGCGTGCGTGTCTCCAGACCGGGCACCTTGGCGTTGAGGATGAGGCTCAGGCCCTCGTCGGGCTGAATCTGGAATGCGAGGGTGTTGGGCGTGAGATTGAACCGGTCCGACTCAGCGAAAATATTACCCGGGGCGCGCTTGAAGCGGATGGCGATCTCGCTGACCCGGTGGGCCAGGCGTTTGCCGGAACGCAGGTAGAACGGCACGCCCTGCCAGCGCCAGTTGTTGATATCGAGCCGCAGCGCGGCGTACGTCTCGGTCGTGGATGACGGTGCGATGCCCGGCTCCGTGAGATAGCCGGGCGCTTCCTTGCCGGCGAGCATGCCGGCGGCGTACTGGGCGCGGGCCACGTCGCTTGCCGCGCCGCCCAGCTGCAGCGGCTGGATGGCCTTGAGCAGTTTCACCTTCTCATCGCGGATGGACTCGGGGTCGAAAGACACCGGCGGCTCCATCGCCGTGAGCGCGAGGAGCTGCATGGTGTGATTCTGGATCATGTCGCGCAGGCAGCCGCTCTGCTCGTAGTAACCGGCGCGGGAACCGACCCCCACCTCCTCGGCCACGGTGATCTGCACATGCTCGATGAAGTTGCGGTTCCACAACGGCTCGAAAATGGAGTTGGCGAAGCGCTGGACGAGGAGGTCCTGCACCGTCTCCTTGCCGAGGTAGTGGTCGATGCGAAAAACCTGGGATTCCTCGAACTCGGTGGTCAGCTCGTGGTTGAGCGCCCGGGCGCTGGTGAGATCCTTGCCGAATGGTTTTTCGATGATGACCTTCGACTGGTTGGGCTGGCGCAGGTAGCGCGCGGCCAGGCCGCTGGCGCCGAGATTCTGGATGATGGGGGCAAACACCGTGGGCGGCGTGGAAATGTAGAACAGCGTCTGGAGCTGCTGGCCGATTTCCTTTTCCAGTCCGGCGATGCGCTGGCCCAGCCGGTCGTAAGCCGCCTTCTCGTCGTAGCCGCCGCTAACATAAAGGGTGCGCGGCGCGAGGCGGGCCCAGACCTCGGGGCTCATCTCGCGGCGGGAAAATTCCTTGATGGCATCCGCTGCGATGGTTTGAAACTCGGCGTCGGGGATCGGCTTGCGGCCGAAACCGATGAGATAGAAATCCGCGGGCAGCAGCCCGTCGTGGGCCAGGTTGTAGATGGCGGGAATGAGTTTGCGGGCGGTGAGATCGCCAGACGCACCGAAAATGACGACAACTGTCGGCGGTGAACCGCGGTGCTTGCTGAGCCCGTGGAGAAAAGGGTGACGGATTTCGTCGGCCATGGGCCGGAACTTCGGCGCGATGGCAGGCTCCCGCAAGTTTTTTAATCGCCCGCGCGGGTCACAAGCCGCCGGCGGCCCCGGCGGGCGGGTCGCCCTGGCTCACGACGTAGTAACCCTTCGGGAACAGCGGCACGTTCTCGAAGTGCAGCACCTGCGACGGCAGCCGGCCGCTGAGCGTGACCTCGGCGACATCAAAGCGAAAGGTGCGGGGCGGCGGGGTCAGCCCGGCCAGATAGGCGCGCACGGCGCGCCGCAGCGCCCGCTTTTTCCGCTCGTCGACCGCCTGGTAGCCCGACACGAGCGCGCCTTCCGCCCGGGCCTTCACCTCCACGAACACCAGCACGTCCCCGTCGCGGCACACCAGGTCGATTTCATCGCGCTGGTCCCGCGGGCTGCGCCAGTTCCGGGTCACGATGGAGAACCCCTGCCGGGCTTTCAGGTAATCGGCGGCCGCCTGTTCGCCCCGGGCGCCAGCGACGGCGCGGGTCGTCGGCATTTCACGCCGCGCGACCCTTTGCCAGACATTTTTCAACCAGCTAAGCATCAGAAGTTCGCCCTCGACCACGTGAAAAATTGCCCTTACAAGCAAGCGCGTTTTTCAATCAGCCCCGTGCCGCATCCCACGATTTCGGCCGGCTGGCGTCCCCAATCCTTTCCACCACATGGCTACCGCAAGCAATCTCACGGGCACCCTGCGCCGATCCCTGCTGATCAAAGTCATCTCCAAGCCGGCCCCGAGCAAGGAGGACGTCAACACGGTCATCGAGCTCACGGCGAGCAAGGTCGTAGAGACGTTGCAGGCGCAGTCCATGACCCTGTACCTGGTCGAGGGCGGCGAAATCGCCTTCAAGCAGGTGTACTATTCCCCGACCCTGTGGGGCACGGACAAGGACAAGGAGATGCAGTTTCGCGAGACCAGCAAGAAGCTGCTGGCGCTCAAGCTCCCGGCCGGCACCGGCAACGTCGGCAAGGTCATCCAGACCGGCGAGCCCCTCTTCT
>CAZBLQ010000126.1:0-11759 GCA_964492635.1 uncultured Oleiharenicola sp. | reverse complement strand
AGGATTCTACGCGCGGCTTGCACAGCCCCGTTGGCACGGGGCTGGCCGGGCGGCGTCCTAATCTCATTGGGGAAACCCCGCAGCAAGCTGCAAGGAAAGTATCAGCATTCATGGCGTACAGACTCCAGCTCAGGTGTCCACCGGTAGGTAACCGATGTCAGGCAGGGTGCTGCGCTCCACTTCCTCAAGAGTGGTCCACCCAATGAGCGCCTTCTTCAGGCCATCATATCGTAGCGAGCGATGGCCGACCCGTTTCGCCTCTTCAATGAGCAGGACCACGCTTTGCTTCTCCGTGATCAACTCGCGCATTCTCTCCGAGACCTCGACGAATTCGTAGATGCCCACCCGCCCGCTGAAGCCCGTGCCGAAGCACTTCGGACAGCCGCGACCGCGGTAGAGTTTCGCCGGCACGCCCTGCCAGCCGCTGAAATGCGCCGCCAGCTCACCTTCAGTCGCATCATATTGTTCCTTGCACGATGAACAAATGCGGCGGACCAGTCGCTGGGAAAGCACCCCCATCGTCGTCGGGGCCACCAGGTAGGGATCGACGCCGATCTCCACCAGCCGCGTGACAGCCTGCAGGGCATTGTTGGTGTGCAGAGTCGTGAAGACCAAATGCCCGGTCAATGCCGCCTCGGTGGCGATGAGCGCCGTCTCCAGGTCGCGGATCTCGCCGATGAGGATGATATCCGGATCCTGCCGCATGATGCTGCGCAGCACCTTGGCAAACGTCAGCCCGATCCCGCTGTTGACCTGGTGCTGCGTGATGTCGGGCAGACGATATTCCACCGGATCCTCGATGGTGGTGATGTTGAGATCAGGACGGTTGACCTCATTGATGCACCCGTAAAGCGTCGTGGTTTTGCCGCTGCCGGTGGGGCCGCAGACAATCAAGATGCCGTTGGGCCGCGAGATCACGCGCCGGACCGCCTCCAGGATGGACTGCGGGAACCCGAGCGTCTCCATCCTGAGCATGGACTGGTCCAACGGGGAGCCGAGGACGCGCAAGACCATCTTCTCACCATACAAACTGGGCAGGGTCGAGACCCGGAACGAGGTGTTGAGCGCACCAAACTTGAGTTCAAAGGCTCCGTCCTGAGGCATCCGGTTTTGCGAAAGGTCCAGCTGGCAGAGCACCTTGATCCGCACCACGAGGGTTACATGCACGGTCCGCGGCAGTTCCATGACAGTCTGCATGTCGCCATCGATGCGCATCCGCACGCGGCTGTCCTCCGCCCGGGCCTCAAAATGAATATCGGAGGCGCGCCGCCGAAAGGCGGTCAGAATGATGCTATTGAGCAATTCGATCACGGCCCGGGACTCGACCAGATCCTTGACGTCGTCGGCGGACTTGATTTCCCGTGCGCCAATCATGCCCGGCAACTGCTGGCAGACACTCTTGAGGTTGGCCGCCATATTGCCCTCTGACCCCAGATACATGCCAATCACGGTCTCGATTTCCTCGGGCAGGGCAAAGACCGGACTGATCTCTTTGCCCAGGATTTTGGCCAGCGACTCGATCTGCCGCGCATTGAGCGGATCAGCCATCGCCACGGTCACGGTGTTGCCGAGCGAATTGAGCACGATGGCTGTGACCCGGCGGGCAATATCCACGGGCAGCTGTTCGTAGCCGTCGGTGGGTATTTCCACATTCATGGGGTTGACGTAGGCCACGCCGAGGGAATCGGCCCACAGCTGGCAAAGACGAGCCTTGGGCAGCACGGTGCGTTCCAGCAAATCCTTGAGTAATCGCATCGGGTCAGCCTGAAGCAAGGCCGCCCGGGTATCGATCAACTGCCTTTGCGCCGGCACGGCCTGCCGCAGCGCGTCCAGGAATGCATCGGTGTTATTCATTGGGGGGCCTTGGGCGCACGGCGCAGATTTTGGAAACGCGCCGCAATATCCTTCTGATCCAGATGGCGGGGGCCGCCGGAGGTCGACTGGTTGTAGTCCTGCCGGGCTTCGTCCAGCATGGCGGCGAGGTCGTAGCGGACCAGATAGTCGGCGAGGGAGGGCAGCTTGGTCTTGGGTGATGGCGGCTTCATGGGGCGGACTCCTTGTGTTCGAGAAAAAGGGTCAGCGCCTCGCGCAACGCGATGGCGAGCTGGCCGGCGGGCACGTCTTTGCGGATGAAATAGGATGCACCCTGCCCGACGCATTCCTCCACCACTGCTTCCTCGGAGACGGACGTCAGCATGATGATGGGCACCGTGGTCGAGAGCTTCCGCAGTGCCGCGAGAGTCGCGAGGCCGTCCATGTGCGGCATGTTGATGTCAAGCAGGACGAGCCCCGGTTGGTGCTCCTGAAAGAGTTTTACCCCTTCGCGCCCGTCCCGCGCTTCCACGACGTTGACGACCAGGGCGCTCTTGAGCACCTGGCCGACAAACTTGCGGAAGTAGGCCTCGTCGTCGACCAGCAGGGCGGTGAGGGTTGGGGGAGTATCGCTCATGGTGAATTGGACACGGGGTTCGGCGTTGAGGTGGCAGTTTCATTCCGGGAGAGGCCGGTGATGTTCGGCGAAGTCTGGGCCGCCCGCTGGTTCCGGGCGTGTTCGATGGCCGCCGCCAGTTCCTCCTTCCTGAGCGGCTTGCTAAGGTAATCGTCCATGCCTGCGGCGAGGCATTTCTCCCGGTCGCCTTCGATGGCGTTGGCGGTCAGGGCGACAATCCAGGGACGTTGCGCGGGATCGGGCCGTTGCCGGACAATGTGGCGGGTCGCTTCCAGGCCGTCCATTTCCGGCATCTGCACATCCATGAGGATGAGGTCGTAGTGCTGGCGGCGGACCGCCTCGAGCACCTCTTGCCCATTGGCCGCTACGTCGGCCCGCAGTCCGAGCTTGCGCAACATGGCCAGCACCACCTTCTGGTTCACGGCGTTGTCCTCGGCCAGGAGCAGGTGCATCATCACTGCGCCGGCCGGGGCGGAGGCTTCGGCCAGGGCAGGGGCCGCTTCACTCTCGGAGGGCTGGCGGGAATGGGGGAAAAGACCGGCAAGCGCGTCGAACAACTGGGATGATTTGACGGGCTTGGTCAGCGCGACGGCAAACAGACCTTCCCCGCCTGCTTCGCGATTGCCGATCGAGGAGAGAAGCATGAGCGGCAGCTCCGCCGGACTGCGGAGCGCACGGATGGCGCGGGCCAGCTCGACGCCATCGAGGCCGGGCATATGCATGTCGAGAATGGCAACATCGAAGGCCTCACCCGCCTGGATCCAGGTCAGGGCCTCGGCGCTCGATTGCGTGGTGCGGGGCTTCATCCCCCAGCGCAGGGTCAGGGTATTGAGAATGCGGCAGTTGGTGGGATTGTCGTCCACGATAAGCACGCGCAGATCGCCCAGGCGTACCAAGCCGGCTTGTTGATAGGGCCGGGGCTTGGAGGCCAGTGCCTGCACCGGCAGCACGAAGCTGAACGTCGAGCCCCGCCCCTCCTCGCTCTCGGCCCACATCTGACCGCCCATCAGGTTGGCCAGCCGCTTGCTGATGGCCAGGCCCAGACCTGTGCCACCGAAACGTCGGGTCGTCGAGGAGTCGGCCTGAGTAAAGGACTGGAAGAGCCGGTCGATCGCCTCGGGGGTGATGCCAATGCCTGTGTCGCGCACGGAAAAAAGCAGCGTGACCGGGCGTACCCCCTCTTGAGGCAGGGCCGAGCCGGCGGGCGCAGGTTCCGCCAGACGGGCCACGGCCGTTTCGTCCGCCACCGTCACGGAGAGCACCACCTCGCCGTGCGCGGTGAACTTCACCGCGTTGCCCAGCAGGTTGACCAGGATCTGCCGCAGGCGCGCGCCGTCGCCCTGGATCGTGCCCGGCACGCCGTCGTTGATCTCATAGAGCAGATCGATGCCCTTCTCAGCCGCCCGGGCGGCGAGCAGGTCGAGCGCACCTTCAATGCATTCCCGCAGAATGAAGGGGGCGTTTTCCAGCTCCAGTTTGCCCGATTCTATTTTCGAAAAGTCAAGAATGTCGTTGATGATCGTCAGCAGGGTGTCGCCGCTGACCCGGATGGTCTCCACAAATTCATGCTGCTCCCGGGTGAGCGGCGTGTCGAGCAGCAGGCTGGTCATGCCGATGACGCCGTTCATCGGCGTGCGGATCTCATGACTCATCATGGCGAGAAACGCGCTCTTGGCCTGGTTGGCCTTTTCCGCCGCCGCGGTGGCGCGGCGCAGTTCCTCCTCCTGTTCTTTCAACTCGGTGATGTCGATGATGACCCCGGCCAGGCTCCACGATGCGGGCCCGACCTTCTCGATCGATACGTTTTCGTGGAGGCAGAAGGTCTGGCCGCGGACATTGACATGGAATTCCTGGTCAAAATCCGGCCGGCCTTCCCTCATGGCGTTCCTGACGGCCTGGTTGATTTGCGTCCATTCCGGCACCATCTCTTCGGTCCAGAGTATGTTCTGCCCTGGGACCGTGTCCTGGCCAAAGATCTTTTTGTAGAGAACCGACTTTGGCAGGTACAGATGCCACTCCTGTTTCTCGTCCGGTTGGCCGTCAGCCGTGGCAAGCCACAGCAGGCATTCCGCGCCCTTGAGGATCTTCTCGATCTGGGCTTCCGAATGCCTCTGGGCCTCCTCGGCCTGCAGGCGTGCGGTGATGTCCTCCTTTACCGCGAGGTAGTGGGTCGTGCCTCCCTTCGCATCACGAATCGGCGAGATCGTGGCGTCCTCCCAATACAATTCCCCGTTTTTCCGCTTGTTGTGGAATTTTCCCCGCCACATGGCCCCCGACGCGATGGTCTCCCAGAGTTTGCGATATACCTCCGCCGGGGTTTCGCCGGACTTCAGGATGCGGGGGTTTTGGCCAATCGCTTCCGCCGGGGTATAGCCGGTGGTCCGGGTGAAAGCCGGGTTCACCCATTGAATCGTTCCCTTTGGGTCCGTTATGACCACGGAGTTTACCGTGGCATCAAGTGCGGCACTTTGCAGCAGCATCCGTTGCTCGGCCCGCTTGCGTTCGGTGATGTTGCGGGAGATGCCGCAGGTGCCGATGATTTTCCCCGTGCCATCCCGCAGGGGCATTTTCGTGGTCGAGACCCAGGTCAAGGAACCATCGGGCCAGGTTTCCATTTCCTCGAAGTCCATCAGGGGCTGACCCGTTCGAATGATCTCCTGTTCGTTGTTCAGTGCCTGCTGCGCGTGCTCGCCGGAGAAGAAATCCGCGTCGGTCTTGCCGACGAGCTGCGCGGGATCATGCACGCCAAACGCCCGGGCCATCGCGTGGTTCACGCGCAGAAACCGGCTGGCGGTGTCCTTGAAATATACATTGTCCGGGAGATTATCCATCAGGGCCTGCATCAGGGATTGTTCCTGGTGCAACACCTCGACCGCCCGTTTGCGCTCCGTGATGTCGAGCTGCAGTGTCATGTACCCCAGGAGTTTTGCCTGCTCGTCGCGCAGGGCCTGGATCTCCATCTCGCACCAATACTTCCGTCCGCCCTTGGCGTAGCAGAGCAGTTCTCCCTTGAATGGTTGTCCGGCCGCTTCGGCGGCCTCGATGGTTTGCAGCGTCCGCCGGTCAGTCTCCGGCCCCGCCAGCAAGGCGGAAAGCTGATGCCCCTTGATGTCCTCACCGGTGTAGCCGGTCAGGCGCGTAAAGCTTTCATTGACCCACTCGACCCGCTGGCCGACATCCGCCAGTGCGACGGCAGAGGTGGTGTGTTTGGCCACGAGTGACAGGCGGCGCATCTCGCCGGTCATCTGCTCAGCCAGTCGGAGTGCCCGGGTGCGGGCATTGGCCAAGATCCATGTTGCGGCGGTCACCAGCACGCTGGCCACCAATCCGCTGACGAGTAGCGCGAGCGGTAGCAGTTGATGATGCACCTCAAGCTGCAACTCCCGCTGCACCATCCGCCAGGCAATCACTGTGAATGTGAGAGAGCCTGCCAGGACGAGTCCGGGCAGCCAGCGGATGCGGCGGGGGGAGGACGGGGCGTCAGAATGGGTGGGGGGCATGACAGGTTCCTTACATTGGCATGATTGGCAGGGCCAGATGACTCGTGGTGCCCTTGCCGGCCTCGCTCTCGAGGTGAAATTTGCCGCCGAGCCGATTCGTGAGCAGGCGTACCAATGCCAGCCCCAGGCCCGGGCCGGGTTGGGCAAAGGTCCGGCGGGCGGGCGGCGGGCAGGCGTTGAGGTTCGCCAGTTGTTTGGGCGTCAGGCCGCGGCCGGAATCGCTCACACTGAGGCGCAACCAGGTCTCATCCGTTGCCGCCCGCAAGCGCACGGGCGTGCCCGGGCGTGAAAATTTGAGCGCGTTGTCGACCAGTTCCTCGGCGATGGTGGTGAGGTCCGCCGGATTGGCCCGGAGCCGGGCTCCGGTGAGTTCCAGGCTGAGATCGGCCCCGCGCTGCTGGCGTTCCCCGGCCGCATTGGCCCCGAGCGCCAACGCCCCGGCAATTGAATCCGCCTCGAGTAATTCACCCGGACGAATGAGTGCTGCAGTTTCGAGTTCAAGGATGAGCAGGTAGTTGCGCAGGCTGCGATGGAGCCGGCGGCCGGCGCGATGGATATCGCGCAAATCCCGCCGGATCTCGTCCTGGCTGAGGGTGTGGAAATCTCCTTGGAGCAGTTCCGTCAGGCCCAGTACGACGGCCAGCGGGGGGAAAAACTCCTGCGGCAGGTTCGTCCGCAGCTTCTCGTGCAGTTGCGTGACGGCGCGGTCATCGAGGCGGCGGCTGAGTTCGGCCCGCCGCAACCGGGCCGTGACGCAAGCCAGCAGGACCGGGAGCTGGAATGGTTTCAGCAGGAAATCATCCGCGCCGAGATCCATCGCGGCGCGCTGGTTGCCCAAGGTGGTTTTGCCGGTCATGAGCACAAACTGGCGTTCGGCCAACACAGCGTCCGTCCGCATCTCCTGCAACAAACGCCGGCCATCCTTTCCCGGCATTTCGATGTCGCACAGGATCAGATCCGGCAGGTGGGCGTGGGCCATGGCCCAACCGGTGGCAGCATCGGCCGCGCAAAGCGCCCGGAAGCCATGGGCCTCGAGACCGAGGGCGATCGTCGCCGCCAACTGGACGTCGTCATCGATGACAAGTATGATCTTGCTGGAGGGCATGGTGGTTCAGGTTTCTTCGGGCGGGTGCAGCAGGCGGTGCACGGCGCCCAACAGATCCTCAAACTTGAAGGGCTTTTGGAGAAAGGCGTGCGCCAGCTTCCTCGCCTCCGGGATGCTCGCGATATCGGCCGCACTTTGGGACAGCCCGCTTATCGCCAGCACGCGGAGGTCAGGGCGCAACTGCAACAGCATGCGGGTCAGCCCGGCGCCGCCGAGCTTGGGCATGTCGACATCGGTGATGACCAGGACGAATTCATTCAGGTTGGCGGTGAAAAGTTCGAGCGCCTCGACCCCGTCATTGCAGCACAGGACGCGGTAATTGTAACGCCGGAGCATGGCGGCGACGACATCTCGCACCGCCTTGTCATCGTCCACGACGAGGACAAGCTCACCATGGCCCTCGGGGATGGCAAAGGGATGGACACTGGCGGCGGCCGCGGTCTCGTTTTCGACGGCTGGCAGAAATACCCGGAAGGTGGTGCCACGGCCGGCTTCAGTGTGCAGTTCGATAAATCCATGATGGGTGACGACGATGCCACGCACCGTGGCCAGCCCCAACCCGGTGCCCTTGCCGGCGCCCTTGGTCGTGAAGAAGGGCTCCCAGATATGTTGCAACACCTCAGGCAGAATGCCCGTGCCGGTATCCGCCACTTCGAGCATGAGCCAGGCGCCCGGCCGGCCTCCGGGGATTTTTCCGGCTTCCTCCACACTCAGCCGGCGGTTGGCCGCGCGGATGTGCAGGGTGCCGCCCTGCGGCATCGCGTCGCGCGCGTTGACGCAGAGATTGAGCAGCACTTGGTGAATCTGGGTGGGGTTGCACAGGATGGGCCAGGTGTCGGCGGGAATGTTATGCTCGAGCCGGATGGATTTTGGGAAGGTCTCCTCCACCAGACTGATGACATCCCGGGCGATATGTTTCAGCTGCGTGAGCCGGGGCTCGCCGCTGGCGCTTTGCGCAAACCCGAGGATCAATTTCACGAGATTGGTCCCGCGCTCGCCGCTCTGTTCCAGGGTGTCCAGAATCTTGAGATCGCGGGGCGAGGAGACGCTTTTGCGCAGCAACGGCGCGGCAAACAGGATCGGGGCCAGCACGTTGTTGAGGTCGTGGGCGATGCCCGCCGCGAGCATGCCGAGGCTCTCGAGCCGCTGCGCGTGAAGGTATTTTTCCTCGAGTTGTTTTTTCTCCGTGATGTCGGCGAGTATATTCAGTCGAGCGACCGGCTGGCCGGCTTCGTTTCTGATCAGCGTGGTGCGGCAATCGATGATGATTTTGCGACCATCACGGGCCTGGCCTCGCAGCTCCCCGTTCCAAAATCCGTCACGTTCGACCGTCGCGTGCAGCATGGAAACCGCACCAAGATCTTCGATGCCCAGCAGTTGCTCGGGCGGGCGGGTCAGCGTCTCCGCCGCGGTCCAGCCGAACAATTCCTCGGCCGCATGGTTCCACAGTGTGACCTTGTTGGCGAGATCGACGATCATCACCCCCTCATGCGACTTGGAAAGGATTTCACCTTGCTGGCGAAGCTGGCGCTCGGCGAGTTTGCGCTCGGTGATGTCGCGCCAGACGCAGTGGTAAACGGGGCGTCCCAGCATCTCAGTGGACTGCGCCGTCACGTGAATGTCTCTGATTTCACCCTGCCGGGTGCGATGTCGGGTTTCAAAATCGCTGCGCCCCTTTTGGCTTATTTTCGCGATGTGGGACCGGGTTTGGTTGGACGTCTCGTCAATATCGAGATCGGAGATGCTCAACCGGGCAAACTCCTCCCGCGAATAACCCAGTTGCCGATGAGCTGTTTCGTTGAAATCCACAAACCGCGCCGTTTCCGGGTCGAGAATGACAATGCCGTCCGGTGAGTGCTCAAACAGCATCCGATAGCGGATTTCTGCGTTGTAGCGGTCCAGTTCCGCCTGTTTGCGCTCGGTGATGTCGCGCCCGATGCCCTGCACCTCGGTGCGATCGCCCTCGAGTTGGTTGGCGAAACCCGTGAACTCAACGTGGCGAAATCCGCCCGCGGCCGTCAGCACCCGCAGCTCGACCATCGGCGTGGGTTTTCCGTCCAGCGCCATTTGAAAAAGCTCCCCGGCCCGGGCCCGGTCGTCGGGATGGATCAGTTCTGCGAACGGCCGGCCGAGCCAGCCGGCCGGCGGCCAGCCGGTGATCCGTTCGAAAGCGGGGTTAAGCGAGGTGACAGCACCCGTCCGCGCGACCGAAAAAATGCCTTCGGGTAAACACTCGAACAGCAGGCGAAAGCGCTCCTGGCTCTGGCGCAGTGCCTCTTCCGCCTGTTTGCGCGCACTGATGTCCTCGATCACCACAATCTGCCGGGTGGTCTTGGATTCGGAGGGAGTGAGCGGTGCCACGAATGCCTTGCCCCACAGATACGAGCCATCCTTCCGGCGGTAACGCTTTTCCCGGGCAAATTCCCGGACGATGCCGAAACTCATCTGCTGCATCTGGTCGTTGTCCGCCGCGATGTCATCGGGATGCGTGACGTCGCGGGGGGTCAGGTGCAGCAGTTCATCCCTCGTGTAACCCAGCATGGTACCGAAGCAACGATTGACGTTTAGAAAGCGTTGCTCGGTGCCTTCGGCGATCACCATTCCCACCGCCGCTTGCTCGAACACGGCTTGAAACTGCTCCCGGCTCACCCGCACCATCTGGCTCGCGAGGTTGCGTTCGGTGAGATCCCACTTGATGGCGACGAAGTGGGCGACCTCCCCATTGGCGCCAAGCACCGGCGTGATGGTTTGCTCCTCGGGGTAGAGGGTGCCATCCTTGCGGCGATTGACCAGCTCACCCCGCCAGACGCGTCCGGCGAGAATCGTCTCCCACAGGTTTTGAAAAACATCGCGGTCGTGTTTGCCCGAATTGACCAAGTCTCTGGGGTTCTTGCCGACTGCCTCCGTCAGGGAGTAGCCGGTGAGGGCGCTGAACGCGGGGTTGACCCACTCAATACTGCCGTCGCGATCGGTGATGAGAATGGCGTTGGCCGCGGCCGTCAGGGCGGCGCTGGTCAGGCGCGCCCAGCTCTCGGCGTGCTTGCGCTCTCGCCGCTCTTCGGCATCGCGCAGCTCGCGCTGCACCACCTGCACCAAGCGCGTGAGCTTGCCCTTCATGAGGTAATCGTGGGCGCCCGCCTTCATTGCCGCCACGGCCAGGTCTTCACCGATGGTGCCGGACACGATGATGAAGGGCAGATCCCAGCCACTTGCCTTGAGCAGTTCCAGCGCGGCCATGCTGCTGAAGCTTGGCATTTTGAAGTCGGAAATGACGATATCCCACGGCTGTCGGTCCAGCGCGGCGCTCATGGCCTCGGGCGTGTCAACGCGTTCCGAGGTCACGTCGTAACCGCCGTCACGCAAGCAACGCAGCAAAAGGATGGCATCATCCTCCGAATCCTCGACAAGCAGACAGCGTAGTGGCGTGGTCATGGGATTTTCCGGGGCTTGGGCGGCGCTTCGTTGATTATCAGCCCGTACAGACCCAACTGCCGGGCCGCTCCGAGAAAATGATCGAGATTCACCGGCTTGCTCAGGCAACTGTTCGCGTTCGACTGGTAGCCGGGGCCAAAAGTGACCAACAGCCAGCGGTCGGCGGCCCAGGTGCCCAGCGCGAAAATTCCCATTCCGATGGGGCCGAGCGCAGCAAGCTCCACGCAGCGATCTGAAATCCGGTCAATGGCTCTGTGTGTGTTCATGAATCCATGATCATGCGACCGGCCGCGGTGATGAGGTTTGCCCCAACCCGTAAAGCAGGTCGTGCAAGCGACCGCACTCCGTCGCCTTGTTGAGATAGTGGTCGGCACCTGCCGCGAGGGCGGCATCACGCAGGGCAGATAATTCAAAATGGGCCAGCACGATCACCACCGGGGCATGGCGCAGGCGTTTGACCTGCTTGAGCACCTTCAAGCCGGTCGCATTGTCCGCCGGCAGGTCGAGAATCACCACCTCCGGGTGCACTGTCCGCACGAGCGTAAGCACTTTCGCCGGCTCCTGGGTGCAGCCAAATACACTGATTCCCTCGAAGTCTGATAACAAGGCCGTGAGGCTGTCGTTGGTTGAACATCCGCTATCGGCCACCAAAACGCGCAGGAGCACGGTTGGATGAATGCCCGACTTGCTGGTTTTCATGCGGCAAACCTAGCCGGCACCCGGGCCGGCCGCGACTTGTTGAAAGCTGAAAGAGTTGTAGGCGTCGGCCTACACACGAAGGCTGAAGGGTAATACCGACGTCTACTCGATTTTTGACTTTGACGCAGCAGCGCCGGTAGGGCCGGACCGCTGGGCCGGCCGCGAATGTCCTGACGGCGCGCCCAGCGGTCGCGCCCTACCCGTCAATGACTATCAGTCCCGCTAGGCACCGACATCGCAACCGGCAACCTGCGGGACTGATAGTCCCGCCTCCACTCCTTTCAGCCATTAACCTTTCGTTCATCCTTCAGCCTTCTATCCGCCCGTCAGCCCGTGAGTGACGGCATAATGGACCAGATCGACATCGCTGTGCACGCCGAGCTTTTCCCAGATGCGGGTGTGGTAGGTGCTCACCGTCTTCACGCTGAGGGACAATTCATCGGCGATTTCCTTGATCGATCTGCCGGCCACGATCAGCCGCAGGACGGTAAACTCTCGGTCGGAAAGAGCGTCAGTCCCCCGACGGTCCTTCCGGACAATCTCCACGGCGAGACGCTCGGCCAGGGCATCGCTG
>CAZBLQ010000125.1:0-11880 GCA_964492635.1 uncultured Oleiharenicola sp. | reverse complement strand
CTAGCCCATTTGATCCCGGCAAGGCGGTTGAAGTTTTCCTGTGCCTCGGTGACGGCCCCGTTAAAATTTTCCTCCGTCAGGCCAGCCAAAGTCAGCATGTCGGGATCCTGCTGCCAGAGCAGATGCTCACCGGGCAGACCCAACCCCCACCCGTCCACCACTGCGCCAGCCAAATGCAGCATGGCTGCGGGCAGGACCAGCTCGCTGGCTGAAGCAGGATCACAATGCTCCAGGACGGCGGCGACGGTATCAGGGGCGAAGCGCCAGTGCTCCAGCAACACCGCGCCAACTTCCGCCGCGGTTATCCTGTAGGTGTTCCTTTCCCAAGCGACGAGATCCGGGGCCAGGGTTTCGCCGGGATAGCGTACCGCGCCGGCGTGGTTGTTCAGCACGATACGACCGAGGTTGCGGAGCAAGCCGGTCGAATAAGCCTGACGGACATCCGTGCCATTGCGCGCCGCAAATGCCCCCATGACCTGTCCGGTGGCAACGGCGTTTTCCCAAAACCGCCGGGCGGATATCTGGTAGGCGTCAAGGTCAAGCTGGCAGGCATGCCGGGCCGCCACCAGACCGACCAGGCTGTGGATATCGCTGAAGCCAATGCGCGCCACCGCCTGCTCCAGTGAATCGCAACGGGTCTTCATGCCATAAAAGGCACTGTTACCGATCCGGATGACCTGAAAAGTCAGTGCTGGATCCAGCCGGACCAAATCAACAATCTCATCCAAACCCGTATCATCCCGGCGCAACAGCGCCTCCAGCCGGCCGAAGATGCCAATGGACGGCGGCAGGGCTGAGCCCAGGGTGATAATGGTGGAGTGATCCAAGCCCATGGCGGGTAGTCAGTTCACTATCGGCGCTAAAGCGCAAAACTTGACCGGTTGTTGGTGCGGCGGACCGGCTGAGGAATGCAGTTCAGCCACACCTCCTTTCCAAAGTGCGCCCGGCTGAATGCTGGAGCCACGCTCAGGCCTGGATGATGCCTCGGCGAATGGAGAAGCGCACGAGGTCCGTCTGCGACTGCAGCCCGAGCTTGCGCATCAGGTTGGTCCGATGCGTTTCAGCGGTTCGCGGGCTGATGAAAAGCTTTTCGGCTATCTCGGGGTTGCCATAACCCTCGGCCGCGAGCTGCATCACCTCGCGCTCGCGGGGTGAGAGCGCCGCAAGTGGATCCGAAGTATCGGCCACCCGCGTGGTCAGCGCGTTGATGGCCCACTCCGACAACGGCGCGCTGAGATAACGGCGGCCCGCCAATACTTCCTTCAAGGCCCGGACAATCTCCTGCGACTCGGAGCCTTTCAACAAATATGCCGCCGCCCCGGCCCGCAAGGCCTCGATGACATAGGGTTCATCGTTGTGCATGGACAACACGATGACGCGGGTATGCGGGCTGCTGGTGCGAACATGTTTGAGCACCTCGAGACCGTGCATTCGCGGCATGTTGAGATCGAGGATGAGCAACGCGGGCTTGAGTTTGTCCACCGCCTGGGCCGCCGACAACCCGTCGGCCACGTCGGCCACGACGCGACAGGTGCCTTCCGCCTCCAGCAGGCTGCGCAGCCCGCTGCGAACCAGTTCATGGTCATCGGCTATGATTACAGTAGTCATGGTGAGGGAGCCGCCGGCAGCGGGAACTCGGCGTGAATCCGGGTCCCCTGTTCCGCGCGGGAAAAAATTTCAATGCGGCCGCCGGCCAGTTGCACCCGCTCAACCAGTCCGGCCAGTCCGAGTGAATCGCGTTTGGCCAGCGCCCGTTCCACCTCAAAACCCGGGCCGCGATCGCCAATCTCGACAATCAACTGCCCATCCTCGGTGTGAATCACCGTGACACTCGCCTTCGCTCCGCGGGCATGGCGGGCAATATTCGTCAGCGCTTCCTGCACCACGCGGAATACCGTCGTCTCAATTTCACTCGGCAGGCGGGTGGCCGGCAGGGCCAGTTCGCAGTCCACGGTCAGGCCGGTCTGGCGCCGGAAAAGGTCGAGGTGCCATTCCAACGCCGGCTGCAGGCCGAAATCGTCCAGGATGCGCGGGCGCAATTGCAGGGTGAGGGTGCGCACATAGCGCAGGATTTCATCCGTCAGCTCCAGCGATTCGCGCAGGTTCGCGCCGGCCTTTTGCCCGGCCTCCAGCTGGAATTTCAAACCGGTCAGCATCTGGCCGATCTGATCATGCAATTCCTGGGCGATTGTCCGGCGCTCCGCTTCCTGAATATGCAGCAGCCGGCCCGACATCGCCCGCAATTCCTGCGTGCGCGCGGCAACCTGCGCCTCAAGCGACTGGTTCAGCTCGGCGAGTTCACGGGTGAGGCGGACATTCTGCCGCGCGGCAGCGGTGTGCTTGAGCGCGTTCTGCAGGGAGAACACAAGCTCAAGCTGATAGCCCTCCTTCTTGACCAGAAAATCCTGCGCCCCGAGCTTGAAAGTCGCGACCGCGGTCTCACTGTCCGGAGCACCGGAAACCACGATGATGGGCAGGTCTTCGGAGCGCGAGCGCACCTTGCGCAACAGTTCGAGCGCCGGTCCGGGGCCCAACCCGGGTCCAAGAATAAGCGCCTCACCGGGAAGCTGGTTTTCCAGAGCCGCCTCCAATGTGGCCGGTTCCACCGTGGCCAGGTGCAAAGCCGGCGCGTTTTGCGTGAAAAATTCCTTGAGGACGGCCGCTTCGACCGGCGATGACTCCACCAGCATTACACGCACTTCCGCGGGTTCATGGCCGGCCAGCTGGCCGGCCAGCCGCGCCTGATTGCGGGCATGCACCCGTCGCACGATGTCCGGCACGCGGCGGAACTCCGGGGAATTCTTGTCGATGCAATCGACGGCCCCGGCGCGCAAGGCCTGCACGGCGAGTTCGTTCTGGCCGTGACCGCTGACCATGATCACGGGCGTGGGATCGCGCCGGGCGGCCAGTTCCCCCAGTACCTGCAAGCCGTCTAGCTCAGGCATCATCAGGTCCACCATCACCACGTCAAAACGTTCCTTCGCCATCCGGTCGAGGCAACGCCGTCCGGAATCAACCACCTCGATGGTGCACTCCGGGGCAAAGCTGGAAAAGTAGATCTGCACCATTTGGGCGATCTGCGGGTCGTCTTCAGCGTAGAGGACGCGAATCATGCGTTGCGGATTATCGGCACGTTTCAAGTCAAAGCCAAGCATAGCATTAGGCTTTTCCCGGGGCCTGATGGGTAAACACCCCTAGGGCCATTTCCCAGCCCTATTACGGGGGTAGCCGGATAGGGGGAAAACGCGCTGTCCGCTATTGTGAGCCCATGCAAAACGCACGGCTTTCCTCCTCCCACCTTTCGACCCACAACATTTTTCTCGCGGCGCGCGTTGCCGCGGTGTTCGCGGTGGCCGCTTTCGCCAGCAGCACTCTCGCCGAGGCCGGCATCAAGTCGCAGCGCCAGCTCACCGCGATCATCACCCGGACACCCGCTCCGAAACTCGTGACTGAAGGTCAACAATTGATTGAAGCGGAAAAAATGGCGGCGCAGATCAAAGATGCCACCGCTTTCCTAGGCATTGGTGAGTCGATGGAGCCACTCTACGCGCCCAATACCGCCGTGGTCGTGGCACCGATCGATTACGACAACGTCAAGAAGGGCATGACGGTTGTCTATGTCAAAAGCAATGGCCGGCGGGTCGCTCACTCCGTCATCGGCGAGACCCGCGGCGGTTACCTCGTGCAGGGCGTCAACAATGACGAAGCCGACGCCGAGGTCGTAAACGAAAAGAATCTCATCGGGGTGATCGTGCAGGCATACGCCAGCAGCGACACCAGTTTCCGCACTGATTTGACCCAGCAGCTCGCAGTCCAAGGCCGGCTGCCGGCCTCAGCCAAGAGCCGTACCTGAGCAATTTCGTCTAGCGAATCGCGCCCGTCCGGGCCGTGCGTCGGCGCCATCTTGGGGTGGTGCTGGGACCGGGCGGGCGCGACTATATTGTCGTAAACCCGGGCGGCAAAGAGCCGATAAGGGAAACAGAGACATGCGCCCCCATATCTTGAAATTCTTGGATTCGGCGTCTCCGGCCCGGAGCATCCAGCCCGGCCCGGTGCGCGACATTACGTGGGGCCGTCCGGTTTTCCGTCCACCGCTCTTGCCGAACCCGCGGGTCAACTTTGATCCCCTGCCCTTCATGACACACCGCCTGGCCGTTACACCGCGCCAGACTGCCGGACACTGATTTCAAGCCGCGCCGGTTCACGGCTTCGCTTTGCACCATCCGTTGCGGTCTACTCTGGGGCGACGTTCAAGGCGCGTTGCACGGCCAAGGCCAGCTCGTCTGAACTGAAGGGCTTGTTGAGCAAATCCACATGGCTGAGCCGGTCCAGCGTCTGTGAGGACACCTTCGTGAAGTAACCGGACATCAGCACTGCCCGCAGCGCCGGATTGATCTTGTGCACCGCCTCAATCAGATCGGTGCCCGTCAGACCCGGCATGGTCTGGTCGGTAACCAACACATCGCAGACGGATGGATCCGCCCTGATCGCTTCGAGACAGGGCAGGGCCGAGTCAAAAGTGACAACTTTATAGCCCATGCGCTCAAGGGCGATGCCCGCGAACTTCACCACCAGCTCCTCGTCATCGACGAGGAAAATGGTATCGCCCTGTCCCTGCTGAATGGACGAATTCTCCTGGCTCTCCAACGGGGTCTCGCTGACGGCCTCGGGCAGATAAATGCGGAACGTCGTGCCCACACCAAGGCTGCTTTCCACTTCGATCCCCCCTTGGTGGCTGCGCACGATGCCATGGACGACGGAAAGCCCCAAGCCCGTGCCCTCCCCGGGTTTTTTGGTCGTGAAAAAAGGATCGAAAATACGTTTCAGTGTGGCCTCATCGATGCCGTGGCCACAGTCACTGACACTGAGGCAGACGTACGGTCCGGATGATAATCCACCCAATGCGGCCGCCCGGGCGGCATCCAGCTCGACTTTCGTCAGCTTAAACTTCAACAGGCCGCCATGCTCACCCATGGCTTGGGCTCCGTTTGAGCCGAGGTTGAGCAGGACCTGGTGGAGCTGGGTGCTGTCGGCCAGTACGCGCGGGCAGTCCGGCTCCACTTCAGTTTGAATCTGGATCGTGGAAGGCAGCGTGGCCCGGAGGAAACGCCGCGCCTCTCCCACCAGCAGGGCCAGATCAACCGGCATGCGCTCGGGGGATTCCTGCTGCCGGCTGAAGGTCAGGATTTGCTCCACCAGTTCCCGTGCGCGCAGACTGGCCTGCCGGGCTTCGCCCAGGTAACCGCGCACGTGATGATCCTCGGGCAGCAAGTCGGATGCCAGATCGTGGTAGCCCATGATACCCGTCAGGAGATTGTTGAAATCATGGGCGATGCCCCCGGCCAGCGTTCCGAGTGTTTCCATTTTTTGCGCCTGGAAAAGCTGCGTTTCCAACTGGCGGCGGGACTCTTCCGCTTCATGGCGCGCGGTGATGTCCTGAAAAGCCCCGTAAAGCCTGATCCGGCGGCCGCCTTCATCCTCCGCCCGTCCCAGAGTGCGAACCCAGATGCGCCGCCCGGAAACGGTGATCAACGGGAGCTCAATGTCGTAGGCTTCGCCCTCCGTCAGACAGCGGTGAAAAGCCGCCTGCAATGCCGGCCTCATCTCCGGGGCATAAAATTCCATGGCGGCTTCGACGGAGGGCACATAGTCGGCCGTCACCTCGTGGATACTGCGCACGCTGGCGGACCAGTAGAGGGTTTTGTCGCGCAAATCATATTCCCAGCCGCCAATCATGGCCAGGCGCCCGACGTGGTCGGCCAGCTCCTGGTTTCGGCGCAATGTCTGCTCCAGCTCCTTGCGCACCGTGATGTCGCTGAAGGTGCCCACCATGCGCAAGGGACGGCCGGCCGCGTCACGGGCCACAACTTTACCGCGTCCAAGCACCCATTTCCATCCGCCCGATTTGGTCAGCATGCGGTGTTCCGCCGAGTAGAGCGAGGTCTGGCCTGCGAGGTGGGCCTCGCGTGCCGCCATCGCCTCCGAGAGATCATCCGGGTGTACCAGCACCATCCAGCCGCGATCATCGTGGGGCAGCTCGTCCAGCGGGTAACCCAGAATCTCGGCATAACGCAGGTCGAAGAAAATATTGCCGCTCTCCACATTCCAATCCCACACCCCGTCATTCGTGCCGGTCAGCGCCAGCTGCCAGCGCTCCTCGGCCAGACGCAGCGCCTCCTGCATTTCCTTCTCGGCCGTGACATCTCGATCCATGCCCACCGCCCGGATCAGTCGGCCGGCCGCGTCGCGCCGCAAGTGCCCGTGACTCTCGACGTGGCGGATCATCCCGCCCGGAGTGATGATGCGATATTCATTGTTGAATTCATCGCACGACACCTCGTTCACCTTGATGCTGGCCTCGACCCTTTCCCGGTCGTCCGGATGGACCAATTTTAGCCAGGCGTTCGGCGAGCCCTCATACTCGCCCGGTTCGACCCCGTAGATTTCACACTGCCGCGAGTCCCAATTGGCTTTGCCTCCCACCATATCCACGTCCCACACCCCGTATCCGGAGGCCCGCAACGCCAGTTGGAGACGTTCCGTGTAGGCGTGCAATTGCTCCCGTTGCTGGTGCTCCGCTGTGATGTCGCGGTTCAAGCCGATCACCCGCAGCGGATGACCGCTTTCGTCGCGCTGCAGATAGCCCTGCGCCTCCAAATAGCGCTGCGCACCGTCCGCCGGGCGGATGATGCGGAACTCGATGTCATAACTGGCGGCGTTTCGGGAGATCAAGTCGGTGAACTTTTGTTCGGCCCTCGGCAGATCTTCCGGGTGGACGCACTGGCGCCAGCTGTCCCGCGTGCCGTCAAAATGGTCCTCGGACAGGCCGTAAATCTCATACATCCGCGAATCCCATGTCATGTGGCCGGTCCGCAAATCCACCTCCCAGACTCCGAAACCGGAGAAGTGCAGGGCCAGTTGCAACCGCTCGGTCAATCCCTGCAACTGCTGCTGCGATTCACGATACTGGGTTATGTCCGTCTGGACCGAGATAAAGTTCACGATCTCGCCGGCGTCATTCCGCACCGGCTCGATGTCGAGAATCTGCCAGTAGGGCCGGCCGTCTTTCGCGTAATTGAGGATTTCCTCGTAGCAGGACTGGCCCCGCCGGAGGGCCTCGCTGAAGCGCCGTGAGGTGGCCGCATTTGTCTCGGGCCCGCGCAAAAATTCGCCGGGCCGGCGGCCCGTCACCTCACCCAGTTTGTAGCCCGACATATGCTCCCAGGCTTTGTTGACCCATTCGATGCGGCCCTGCGCGTCCGCAATGATCACGCCGCTGGTCGTATGGCTGGCGACCAACGAGAGTTGCGAGTTGATGCGGGAGGCGGACTGCAGATGCCGGTTGGCCTCCTCCAATTCACCCGTGCGCACGGCCACCTGTTCCTGCAAACCCGCCGCCTGCTGCTGCAGTCGTGTGAGCAGGCGTGTCTGCTCTCCCTCCGCCTCCGCCCGTTGTTCCTCCAGCCGGCTGGCCATGCGCGCCGCCCATAGCGTGACCAAGGTTCCGGCCAGCATGTAGACCACGGTGAAGACCGCCAGTCCCTCGCGCTGACCCACTTCAATGTATCGCAAGAAATACAACCGCAGCAGACCGAGACCCGGTGGCAGCAACAGCACCAGCAGGATCAGACGACGGACAAACAGCCCGACCACATTGTCCGTCGTGAAGACCCGCATGAAATCATCCTGCGGCCGCAGCGCCAGCAGACCGATGCCCAGCAGCACGTGGATGACGGCCGGTTGCACCCCCATGCGGATCTGTTCATCCGACCCCGGCAACACGCGTGAGCCGAACATGAAGGCCAGCAATGAGATCATCGCGACCACCAATACGCCGATGGCCAGCCACGCGGACCAGGCAACCTGCCGCCGTCGGGGGGATTCACTCGCGGTCACCAGGGAAAGGCTGCCAAAGATAAACGCCACCGACGTGCCCAAGGCCATAGAGCCAGTCACCGCCAATGTCCCGTTGAACCAGTTGCCAGCCGCCCCCCCGGCATACAAATTGAGCAAAGTCCGGATGCAGCTGAGTCCGCTCAGAATCAGCACGCCCACTCCCAGCAGCCGGGCCGCCAGCCGCGACCGCTTGACCGGCGGATTAATACCGGCCAAGGCAGCCCCCAGTAAAACGTAGCAGAGGGCTGTGGCAGAATTCACCCTCAGTATGTCGGCGAGGGTCCCACCGGACAAAGCAACCAGACCAATCACCAGCACCACCCCGCCGCACAGGGCGGGGAGATGGCGCCGCGAAACCTCAGCAATTTTACTAACCATGGGGCAGGCTTGGGCTTACCGTTCTAGGCGGGAAGCGTAACCCTGCCAGTCAAATACTTCGGCAGGACAGCGCGAGGCATTAGTAGCCCGCATTATTTTGGAGGGGGACAATGTCCCTTTCCCCCTGCCTTTCGCCCTCGCGGGAATATTTCCCGATAACCCCCGCGATTTCCCCGGGAAACCCCGTGACACGCGCCACAATTGAGCGACCATCCACGCCGTTCACCAGCCCAGCGCACGCCGCAGCACAGGCTCCAGTTCCGCCGCCATCGCCTGGTGATCTCGTCCGGTAGGATGGCCGTTGCCGGGTACGCCCGGATAATGCTTGAGCGGAGCAACCATGACTCTGTCACTGCCGGTGCGCGCGACAACTTGCTCAAGATAAGCATGCAGCACGGTGCGTCGCGGGCCCTTCGCCGGGCTGTCTTCCACGATGGGTGAATCCATCACAAAAATCAGCGCGGCCGGGGCGTCGCGACGGACCTTCCGGATAAACTCGACGTAAGCATTCACAAACTCGTTCTCGTCGGGCACGCCCTGGTTGAAATCATTTGTGCCGAGCTGGATCCCGATCGCATCCGGCACATACCGCGAATGATCCCAGCGGACTTTCGGGTCGTCCGGCAGGGCCAACTCATAGAACTGCGGCGCATTGCCGGTATCGCGGATTCCCTGCCAGTCGCGAATGATGCCGCGACCGCCGTAGCTGACGAGATGACACTGCGCTCCGAACCGGCGAGCGAGTAGCATGCCGTAGGACACGCGGGCGTTGCAGTTCAGCTTGTCGTTCATGTCGCGCCCCGGCTCATAAGCGTCCTTCTCCCCACAGGTCACCGAGTCGCCGATGAACATGAGTTTCCGCTCCGGCAACGCCGGAGGCGGCAGCAATTCTCCGCCACGCCCCGGGTCGAAGCCCAAAATCTCGCACGTGCCCTGCCAGCTCTCGTTGCGGCGCGTGAGGACAACCCCATGCTCACCGCCGGCTGCGTTCTGCAGCACCACGTAATCTCCTTCGCCGCCATGCAACCGGAGGATTGCCGGCTCAGCTCCGTCAATGCTGACGTCAAAATAAATATCGTCCTGCGAAGCCCGGGCCCGCATCGTCAGGTTTGCGCCGCGATACCGCAGATGCGCCGCCACGCCGGGAAAACCGAGGCGCACCGCGCCGGAAGCATCCGTGGCATATCGCCCCTCGTAGATCATGGCGGAGTTGTTCGCAGGCATGAACCGAGTGGAACCGCCCTCTGCGGCCGAGGCAACTGTACTTGCAGCCAGACTGACCAGCCACACGACCGCCGCCACTTCACCGGATGTTTTAAGTTTCATATTTTAAGAGATCCTGTGGCCGGCTTGCCCCAAGGGAAAGCCCGCCCGGCCTCGCTGGCCACGACCTTGTCCGGCCGCCCTCGTTCGGCCAGGCAGCGTCGATTGAGGTGTTAAGATCACATTCATTTTATCACCGGGTAGTGAATCACGGGATTCTTGATCTTCACCCACGGGAGTTCGTCCCACGTGAGTACTTCCTCACTGCCAAGCATCGACACGATGGCCGCGCGATCCTGCCGCGCACCGGCCATGTCGCCCCAGACGGTGAACCACGCCCAGCCGGGCTGCTTTTTCAATATCTCCACCGTCGGCAAAGGGCCAACCTCCGCCAGGGCGATGGGCTTGCCGTTTGCCAGGGCGAGCAAGTCGTCATAATCATGCCCGGCGTAATTGGTCGAATAGACGTCGGTCGCCAGCACATCGACCACGTCGTGGCCGGGAAAATAATCCGCGTAAGGACCGACCTTCTCGCGAACCTCGTTCCCGCCGAAAATCCAGACGAGGTTGGTCAGTTTGTGGAAGTGCACCAGGCGGTCGTAAAGCATCCGGTAGAGTTTCGCATAGCCGTTCCCGCCGGGCCGGCCGCCCCACCAGAACCAGTCGCCGTTCATCTCGTGATACGGGCGCCAGAGCACCGGCACGCCGGCATCGCGCAATTGCTTCAGAAAAAACGCAACGACGTCCACCTGCGACTTCCAGCGATCGTTGAGCTCCGTCCCCGGCGTGAGAAGCTGCTGCCATTGTTCCTCGGTGAGCCGGCCCTGGATGGATTGCTTGAAATCAACCGGCTCGTCGTCGAGGGGCCGCACGGCGTGCCACATAAGATTGATGATGAAACCCTCCTCGTGCCGGCGAATGGCCTCATCGACGATTTGCTGACGGTAGTTGATGCCGTCCCATGTGCCCGGCTCGCTGAAGCCAAAGTCCTGGCTGAACACGGCCGGGTAATGACCCGTCATCTTATATGCCGCCGGCAACCGCGTGGAGCCGAGCAGCGGCACGCAATGCTGTCCGGCCAAGGTATGCCGACCGGAGATCTCGTGCAGAAACCGGTAAAGTTCGACCGCCTCGGGCGAGGCACCGGGCGTGCAAAGCTTCCATGGCTCGCCACCCCGCACCACTGCCACCAGCAGAACGAGCCAGCCTAAACTGCTGATAAAAAAACGGGGCATGTTCACTCGGGCAATCTGTGTGGCTGCGGACGGCAACACAAGCCGAAGCACCGGTTGCAGGTTCATGACAAGGCATTGCGAATGAGAGGACGGCTTCCTGCACCCGATTGCTCCGCTCCAGCTTGGAAGATCAAGCCGCCGGCTTCAGGCGGGCGATCACCAAAAAGACAATCCCGCATACCAGTCCGCCGATGTGCGAAAGCGGCACGGTGCGGATGCCCGTAAATCCGCTCACGATCAGCGGCGCGCCCGTAAACAACTCGAGCACGATCTTGGCCCCAACGAGAGCAAGCACGCCGAGCCAGAACCAGACGGGTTCATGATTTTTCCCGGTCAACTGCCAGCCGGCGAGCAGGACCAGCGTGCCGGTCGCAAGTCCGGAAAGTCCGGCGTAGCGCATGAGCGAGGGTTCGAAGACGAGCAAGACGCCGGAGATCGCCAGCGGACACACGACATAGAACCAACGCGTACCCCTTGCCCACAAACGTTCCAGCCAACACCCCGCGGGCAGAAACACGGCCAGATCCCAGAAAAGATGACTGAGTCCGTAGTGCACCACATGACCGCTCCAACAACGCCAGACCTGCCCCCGGAAAACAAGAGTGCGATCATAGATGAGTTTTTCAGTGACCGCCGGAATGGCCAGGGCCAGAACCGCAAGCAGCGCGATGGTCACCGTGGCCCACGGGAACACTCTCGGGTCAGTCAGTTTTTCTTTCGCCACCACCGCAGTAGACAAATCATGCCGAGAGCTGACGCAAGCCATCCATCCATCGCCCCGCCGCCGCCCCCGCCCCCTCCGCTGGGAGCTGGCATCGGTGTTGGGGTTGGCGTAGGCGTTGGGGTAGGTGTGGGCGTCGGAGTCGAGCCTTGAGTCAGAGTCATGGTGCTCACCGCTCCGGCCGGAGTGATCTTGCGAATCGTGGCATTGCCGGTGTCGGCAACGTAGATATTGCCGCCCGTGTCGAGTGCGAGAGCCTGGGGTTGGTTGAAAAACGCGTCACTCCCGGTGCCATCGGTCAGGCCGGCAATCCCGGGCAGCCCGGCGAGCGTGGTGACAACCCCAGTCGGAGTGATTTTACGGACGGTGGAATTTCCCGTGTCCGCC
>CAZBLQ010000124.1:0-11971 GCA_964492635.1 uncultured Oleiharenicola sp. | reverse complement strand
CGTGGGCGGGCTGGCGCACACGCCCTGGAAAAACGAAAACGGCGCGAGGTTGGTCCGGCCGTCGGCCGAGATGGTGGAGACCCAGGCGATTGGGCGCGGGTTGATCGCGTTGATCATCCACGGGTAGGATTCGCGGGGCGTGAGCTTTTCGAAATCGAGAATCATGTTTGGGCAGGATGCACAGAATTTGCCGAAAGGGAAACCACGAGGACTGGGGTGTTTTGTCCATTTTGCGGCAGTGGTGGGGCTTGGAAAGCAACAAAAGGCCCGGGCCGGCAGGGATGAATTTCTGTTGCCCACACCTTGCCGGCTGCTAATCACTCTTCTCGTTCGCTTCCGTCGTTATTTTCAACCTCAGCCCCCCGGTCCGACCCATGAAAAAACTCGCCGTTCTCGCCTTCGTCGCCGCCCTATGCCTGCTGCCCGCCCGCGCCCAAGACAGCGCTGCCGCCGCTCCCGCCAAGGGCGGGTTGCGCTACACCATTGCCGTCACCAAGTTTGAGAATCACGCAAACTACTCGGGCCAGTTCGCCCTGAGCGACACTTTCGGCGCCGTGCTCACCGACTCGCTGCAGAACACCGGCCGGTTCATTGTGATTGCCGAGGCCGACATGCGCAACGCCGCCATGGCCGAGCAGGACTTTGCGGCCAGCGGCCGCACCGCCGGTGGTGACAAGGCCCCGGTCAAAGGCAACATGACACCCGCGCAGCTCCTCGTCAAAGGCGAGATCACCCATTTTCAGGACGGCACCGAGGGCGGCGGTGGCGGCATCGGTTATGCCGGCATTCGCATCGGGGGAAGCAGCAAAACATCCGAGATCAACGCGGTCATCTATATGGTGGATTCCACCACGGGACAGGTGAAGGCCTCGAAAAAGGTGGTGGGCACGGTCAAGAGCAGCGGACTGAGCGTCGGTCTCTCCCGGGGTGCGTTTAACGGCGACATTGGCGGCTTCAAGAAGACCAACGTGGGCAAGGCCATGGAAGCCGCCATTGACCAGGCCGTGGAATTTTGCATTTCCCAGCTCGAGGGCCTCCCGTGGACCGGCAACGTCATTCTCGTCAAGGGCAAGCAGGTCTACTTCAACCGCGGCTCGCGCGAGGGCGTCGCCGTCGGGCAGGTTTTCAAAGTCGGTTCCTCCGAAGTCCTGCGCGACCCCGCCACGGGCGAGACACTGGACATCAGCTTCACCGAGACCGGGCAGATCAAGGTCGACAGCGTGAAGGAGAAGGTTTCGATCTGCACTGTCGTTTCCGGCGATAAAATCGAACAGGGTATGGCCGTATCGCCGCTGTAGCGAAGACTTGCTTCAGGCATTTGTAGATTGGAACAAGGCGGGGCTTGTAGCCCCGTGTGGCTCCGGCATCGCAACCAGCAACCCGCGGGACTGACCTGTTATCCGTAGCCTTGGCGAAGCATGATACTCCCGCCTCCATTCAAGCGGAAGCAAGCTGCTTTGGGATCTTGGACCCCCAGCGCATGAAATGACTTTCCCGCCGGTTTTCTGCCGCACGCTGTGAGCGCCGTGGAGAATCTGACCATGCGCCTTACGCAGGCCTCCCGGCCAAGGAACTAGCCTGTCTTGGTGGCGTGGTTTGCCCGATACTGGTGGAACAACCCGTCCAGGGTTCCGATCTCGCGCCGGGCAATGGTCCGCAACACCTGCTTGAGTTCCGCGACGTCGGCATCGCGCTTCCTGGGCTCAAGGTGGCGTGACTCGACCTGGGCGAGAATGAGCGCCTCCAGCAGCGCCTGCTCGCCGGCGCGGAAATAGGCGAGCAGCGGATTATTTCCGCTGGCGCATTCGATCGTAATATCCGGGTGCCGGGCATGGGGATGGCTCAGCGTCTTGAAGACCTCGTCAAGCGTCTGGTTGAAGAGAAAGACGAGCGTGTCGGGATTCGCCAGCGGGGTGTTCACCTTCTCAATGCGCAACAAGGCCTCCCAGCGGGCGCGGATTTGTGCGCGCTGCGAGCGCAGAGTGTGGATGAATGCTTCCTCCATGAGCGGGCATTATGCGCGCGCCAACCGGCACAAGCTCCGCATCAATTGACGAAGCATCAGCGTATATTGCCCTCGACCCCCCGGAGCCCGGTCACGCCAGTTCGCACGCACCGCCAGCACAGGCCACGACTTCTTTCAGGGCGGTCTCGTCGGTGGTTTCGATCAGCGCGGCGTAGTTCACCGGCTGGTATCTCAGCCGGTTCCACTTGGCCACGTCCTCCTCGGTGGCCACCGCCTCGCGCGGCGCCTGCGGATAGCGCTTGTCCCCGTCATGGCCAAGCAGGGCCACGCCGGTGAAATGCTCGCGGTGGCGCCAGATGAAATCCGCGATCTCGGCCCACTCGCCGGCCTTGACCGTGCACGTGTGGGAGACGTTGTGATGCAGGCCGGGTGAGCGCGTCGACTCCGCCTCGCCGTTGAGCACCCAGTGCTGCTGGACGACCTGGACGAAATGGAGGAATTCGATGGCGTTGACCTCGTCGCGCAGGATGGCGTGCGGCGGTGCCTCGACCAGAAACGTGATGACGTCGTCGGTATCGGGCCGGTAGACCGAGGCCTCCGTGAGGTGCGGGTTGCTCGCGGCGAAGTGGCGGTAGACAGCATCGCGGCGGTTGGCCTGCACCCGGCGGAAATAATGCCGCGCATGGTGCGGATGGATGCCTGACGCCGCGCCGAGCAGCAGCGACGCCGTACCCTCGGGCTTGACGCAGGTCACGCGGGCGGCCGGCCGGATGCCGAGTACGCCGGCTACAATGCGGTTGGCCGCCCGGCAGAGCCTCGCGCCCCGTTCCAGCACCGTGGGATTGAAGAGAATCTCCGGGTTGTCCATGAACCCGCAGATGGAAACACCGAGCAGTGCGTCGCGCTCGTTGAGGTAACGGGTCACCGGCCCGAGGTAGGGAATCTGGGTGTAAGCCGCCTGCAGCGTGCCGATCACCGCGGCGTGGATGCACGCGACCAGGAAGTCGTCCACGGTTTGCAGCCCCGCCCCGTTGATTGTGCTGAGGTTGCACATCTGCCAGCCGCTGAGCCGCGTTCCCGGCTCCAGCGAACCGGTGTAACCGAGCGCGCGCAGCTTGGCGACCTCCACCTCGTCGTCCAGTTCACCGCCCACGACCGGATGCAGGCCGATTTCGCAGCAGGGGTTGCAGCCGTAGTCCGGATGGTCGGCGAAATAAAAGCCCGGCTCGCCGAATTCCTTCTGGGCGGCAAACAGCCGACGAAAGATCGTGTCGTCGGGCTGGGAACGGGAAAGGACCGCGGAGTTGTTCGAGGCGGACCGCTGCGGGGTTTTTTCAAACCAGTTGCCGGTCTTGGCCGCCATCATCTCCTCGTCATCCGGCGAGAAGAGGCAGATGGTGGCCGAACGGCGGATGCCGCCGCTGAGCACGGAACGCGCCGCGTACATGCAGATGTCGTAAACCTCGATGGGCCGCAGCCGGCGGCCGGTCGCGCCCGCGAGCACCGTCTCGGCGTCCAGCAGCGATTGCTTGAGCGGCAGGTGGCCGGGCGCCTTCCCGCCCGAGGTCCGCAGTGCGCTGCCGCGGGGACGAACCTGGGAGAAGTTGAACTCGGCCTTGAAACCCTCGTAGTGGCTGCGCATGAGCAGATGGAGCGCGTCGGCCCAACCTTCGATGGTGTCGCTCACCGCGTGGTGCCGGACCTCCAGTTCCATCTCGTCGCGGCGCACGGGCAGGACGGGCAGACGGTCCACATGGTGGCGCTGGACCGAAAAGCCGCACCCCGTGCCCGCGAGCAACAGGAAGAGGTATTCGCGGAAAAATTCCAGCCGGTCCACCGGGCTGAACGAGCAGTTGAAGAGCCGCGCGTGGTTGCGGAGGATCGCCTCGCCGCCGAACTGCAGCGAGCGCATCGAGGGCAGCACGCGCTTCTGGGCCACGGCGCCGAACGCGCGGTGCATCGTGTCGGACAGCGTGCCGCCGGAAAGCCACTCGGCCAGAAAGCGGCGGTCGCCCGGCAGCGCGGGCGAGTCATCGCCCGGAGCGGGCACCCGCAGCGTGAGTTTGTCCGCGAAAAACTGGAGATGCATCCCGAGTACGCGCCGCGCCGCCTCGGTGAACATCTCCCGGCGGCCGAGGTCGGGCCGGTAGCGGGCGTATTTGGCACAGGCGATGTAGTCGCTCAGGCCATTTTCCGGATACTGGTTGAGCCGGTGCGCCGCCTTGCGCTCGCGATAGATGATGTAGGAACGCGCCACCTCCCATTCCCCCTCGGCGGCGATGCCCTTTTCCACGTTGTCCTGGATCTGCTCGATGGTCGGGTGGCGGCCGGAACGGTAATACAGCTCGAGCATGAGGGCGACCCGGGCGGCGATGCGCTGCGCCTTGAGAAAAACGTCGCGCTCCAGCCCGTAATGCGCAGCCGGATCGTCCCGGTCCGGGTTGGTGGCGTTGCCGTGCTTCACCTCAAAGAATGCGAGGGCGATGGCGCGGGTGACCTTGGCGGGATCCCACGGCACGGTTGTGCCGTCGCGTTTGACTACGGCGCGATCAGCATGGGCGATGGCGACGGAAGAAGACTGACGGGGATTGAACTTGGCCAGAAAAGCAGCGGTGACGTGGGTCATGTGGTGGAAAGACAATCCAGAGTAACCGAACGCCGGAGTGGCCGCTACTCATCCGTTGACAATTCACCGCTATCTATGCGCATGGATTGTCTTTGGGGTGCGGACGCCGCATTTTCGGCGCGACACGAGCTGGCGGCCGCCGTGGACGAGTTGAAGGAGATCATCGCGCCGGTTGAGAAAGAGGAGGGCGTTGAGCAGTCCACCAAACGACTGTCCCGCGTCAGAGACAGCCCCTAGCACTACTTGATTACTTATCTCTCAGCCCTGGCCAATGGTATTGCGTAACCTCTTAGGTTACTTCTCCTCAGAAAACGCCCATTTTATGGTCTGTTACTTGACGGAGTAGTGCTAGCCCAGCAGCAGGGCGACTTGGAGGCCGGGACCGTGGACGCCTTCCGCCTGCGCCATGGCTGACAAGCCGGCGCGACAAGTCGATGAGGATGCAGGGTTAATCGAGTAATAGCGCTACCTGAATACCCGGACCATGCACACCTTCTATTAATATGCCCTCGACGTCGGCCGTCTTTGACGGGCCGGTGCACCAGATGATGTTCGGGTCGGCCGGCAATGCCGCCACCGCCTGGGGAATATCGTGGAAAATCTGGTCGCGGGTCAACACCGCCACATGTACCCACGGCGCCAGCGCCGCGAGCCGGCTGGAAGTGTCCGCATCGGTCAAAACCAGCGTGCCGGTCTCCGCGATGGCCGCCGACGCTCGCGTGATGCCGAATTGATAATCATCCACCCGGGTGCGGTCGAAAGCCGTTTCCACCTTGATCGTGGCGGGAAAGGCCGGCGCCAACTGCGGCCAGAGTACCGGATCACAGTAACCGTGCCACCAGTTGTTTTTCTCCAGCAAGGCGACGAGTCCAGCCACCCCGGTCAGCGGCGCGCCATTAACGCCACGTAACCGCTCGGCAAAAAGCGTCCAGGCATCCACCTGGCCGCGCGCTTGTCGCATGATCACCAACTCGGCTTCCCAGTCGGGCAGGGCCGCGCGCTGCGTGAGCGGGGCCAGCGCGCTGCGCACACGGGAGAGGATAGTTTCACGGTCAGAGGACATGATTTATTACAGGAGGCCGCAGAGGAAACAGAGAAATATATCAGGCCGACGAAGCGTTACTCTGCCATCTCTGCTTCCTCCTGTGAAAACTGCTTGGTGGTTTGTCGATGGCGATGTCAGTACCTCGCGGGACTGATCGTCCCGCCTCCATTTTTCAAATGCCCCGGCGATCTTGATCGTGTTTCTTGTGGCAATCATTTGGTCCGGTTCTTCAGCCATTTTCTGAAATTCCCGCCTCGCCACTCGGGCAACGTGCGTTTTTCCTCCCACGCGCGCAATGCAGGAATCGGCAGGAGTTTGGTGGGCAGATAATTGATCAGCTTGCCGCCGAACAGGGCGGCCTTCCACGCCGTGGGTTGCGAGGCGAGCAGCGCCCACGCCCCCATCGGCGGCGTACCGGCAGCGGCCAGCGGCGCGCCTTCCCTTTTGCCCTTCTCGCGCAGCCGCAGCAACAGGTCGGGGATCGGAATGTTGACCGGACAGACTTCGTTGCACGCGCCGCACAGCGAGGACGCCTTGGGCAGGTCCGCCAGTTCGGGAAATTTTTCGCCGGCCAGCAGCGGCGAGAGCACCGCGCCCACCGGACCGGGGTACACACTGCGATAGGCGTGGCCACTCGCCTGCCGGTAGACGGGACATACGTTGAGGCAGGCGCCGCAACGGATGCAGCGTAGGATATCGCGGCACTCGCTGGCCAGCACATCGGTGCGGCCGTTGTCCACGAAGATGACGTGCATCTCCTCCGGACCGTCGGGTTGCACCGCGGATTTCGGGCCGGAAATGAACTCGGTGTAGACGGTCAGCTGCTGGGCCGTGGCGCTGCGGGCGAGCAGGTTGAGGAAAAGGCCGAGGTCGCGGTCGTGTGGCACCAGTTTCTCGATGCCAACCATTGCAATGTGGCATTTGGTGGCGGCGAGGCAGAAGCGCGAGTTGCCTTCGTTGGTCACGAGCACGAGCCGGCCGCTCTCGGCACTGACAAAATTCGCCCCGGTGAGGCCGACATCGGCCGCAAGGTATTTGCCGCGCAGATGCTGGCGCGCGCGGCGGGTGATGGTCTCGGGGTCGTCGTTGTAGGCACCAAGCCCGTTCTGCTCAAACAAGGTGGCGATCTCGCGCCGGTTCTTGTGAATGATCGGCTTGACGATGTGCGACGGATGGTCGTGGGCAATCTGGACGATGAACTCGCCGAGGTCGGTCTCGAGGCACTCGACACCGTTTTTTTCGAGGAAATGAGCCAGTTCGGTCTCCTCCGAGACCATTGTCTTGGCTTTCACGATCCTGGTCGCGTTGCGGCCGCGCATGATGGCGAGGACCGCCTCATTGGCCGCCGCCGCCGTCGCCGCCCAGTGGACCTTCACCCCGTTGGCCTGCATCTTCGCCTCCACCTGCGGCAGATAGGTGTCGAGATTCTCCACGACATGCTGCTTGATTTCACCCGCGAGGTGGCGCAGCCGGTTGGCATCGGGCAAGTGGTCGAAGAGCACCTGCGTGCGTTTCTCGTGGCCTTTCTTCGAGCCATCGTAAACGGCCGCCCGCGTGTCGGGCGCGAGCCGGCGGGCATACTGGTCGATCAGCTGGGTGGCCATGGCGTCAGATTGTCGGAGCGGCTCTTTCAAAACTGTAGGGCTGCCGCTTGCGGCAGGCCACGAGCCGCTCGCAAAACGGCACGGCGACAAGCGCCGGCCCTACCTGCAGATCGCGGCGTAAAGCCGCTCCGACAGTAAGAAAGTTCAAATCAGTCCTCCGTTTTTCAGGGCGTCGCGGAGCACCTGGGCAACGTGCCGGGTTTTGATCGGTTTGCCTTCCTTCTCGGCCAGTCCGCCGAGGTGCATCATGCAGCTCATGTCGCCCGACACGAGAATGTCGGGCTGGACCGCGCGGATGTGCTCCAGCTTGAGATCACCCATGCTGCTGGAGATATTGGGAAATGAAACCGAGAACGTGCCGCCAAAGCCGCAGCATTGTTCGCCTTCGCCGATGGACAAAACCGTCAGACCCGCAATCGACGCCAGCAGCGTGACCATCGCCTCGCTGCTGTTCGTCCCCCGGGTGTGGCAGGCACGGTGAAAGGCGGCCCGGGCCTTGACGCGACCCGGCCAGGTCTTCACGCCCAGCGCGTTCACGATGAAGTCCGCCAGTTCCCACGTGCGCCGGCCGAGCGCCTCGACGTCGGTCAGATCCTTTTCCTTCTCGAACTCCAGCGAAGCTCCGTGAAACATCATGGCCGCACACGAACCGCTCGGCACAATCACCGGCACGTCACCCGTGAAGGTCCGCACCGTGTGACGCACCACTTTGCGCGAAGCCGGCCAGTCGCCGCCATTGAAGGCGGGTTGACCGCAGCAGGTCTGTCCCTCTGGAAACTCGACCGTGCAGCCGAGGTATTCGAGCACCTCGACCGTGGCGCGCGCGACGTCGTCGTAAAAGGCGTCGCACAGGCAGGTGGCCATGAGCTGCACGCGCTTATCGGTGCCGGGCAGGACTCGGTGGGCGAGGTTCATGAGGGCAACTGGAAATGGCTGACCATAATTTTAATAAGCGAACCGAAGCAGGGTTGGCCGCAGAAGGCGCAAAAGTCGCAAACCCCGACTGATTCTTCAGCATGAGGATCGGATGAAAACCTTTTGAGCTTTTGTGCTTTTTGTGGCGATAAATTCCGGTGGCTTTTAGCCACGCTTGGACAAAACCTTTGCCTCGTAGCGCGCCACGTCGGCCAGCCACGTTTCCGCCGGCGGCGTGCCGGCGCGGACGCAGAGCATGTCCCAGACGGCGCCCCAAGGCATAGCCTTGGCCTGTTCCATGAGGGCGAGCCGCTCGTGGCCGCGACCGCCGGCATCGGCGGCCTTCAGCAGCTTCGCGGGATCGAGCAGCCCGAGCAGGATCGCCTGCCGCGTGGCCCGGGCGCCGATCACGTAGGCGGCGATGCGGTTGATGCTGGCATCAAAGAAGTCGAGCGCAACGAATACCCGGGGCAAGGCCCCGCCTCGGGCGATTTCGGTGAAAAGGGCCCGCACCGGATCGTCGAGAATCACCACATGATCACTGTCCCAGCGGATCGGGCGGCTGGTGTGCAGCAGCAGGCGCGGATGAAACTGCATCAGCGCCGAGACCTTGTCGGCCACCGACTCGGTCGGGTGATAGTGGCCGAGGTCGAGGCACAGCACGATCTTCCGGCTTTGCGCGTAGGAAGAATAGAACTCGTGGGAACCGACCACATAGTCCTCGCTGCCGAGGCCGAAGAGCTTCCCCTCGACGGCGTCCACGCAGTGCTGCGCGCTGACCCTAGGATCATCCAACATCGCGTCCAGCGACTCGACCAGCCGCGCCCGCGGGCCCCAGCGGTCGGCCGGCTGGTCCTTCGTGCCGTCGGGAATCCAGTGGTTGAGGACACAGGGCGAGCCGAGTTTCTTGGAGAAATGCTGGGCGATGCGCCGGCAGGCGCGGCCGTGATCAATCCAGAATTCCCGCACCTTCCGGTCCGCGCTGGAGAGGGTGAAGCCTGACGTCGCCATCGGGTGGGCAAAGTAGGTCGGGTTGAAATCAAGGCCGATGCGGTGTCCTTTCGCCCAGTCCAGCCAGCCGGCAAAATGCGCGGGCGTGATGGCGTCGCGATCCACGGACTTTTTGCCGGTCTCGGCATAGAACGCATGCAGATTGAGGCGCTGTTTGCCGGGGAGCAGCTTGAGCACCAGGTCGAGGTCGGCGCGCATCTCGTCGCCATTGCGGGCCCGGCCGGGATAGCCACCCGTCGCCATGATGCCGCCGGAGTCAAGGCCTTCGCGTGGCGTCTCAAGGCCGCGGACATCGTCGGCCTGCCAGCAATGGAGCGAGATTGGCACCGCCAGGGCATGTTTGATGACCGCGTCGGTGTCCACGCCGCGAGCGGCGTAGGCTTCCCGGGCGAGACGGTAGGCGGCGGAAATATTCTGGCGGGAGGTTGATTTCATGGGGAGAGGAAGTGAAGCGTGAGAGGGATGGGCGGGTTAAGCTGCAAGGCGGGATCGCTGATCCAGCTTTCATCGCGGCGGCATCGGCACCGTTGTCGCGTGCTCGCGGCCCGGTGTCTGTCCCCGCGCCTGCGCGCGAGGCAAATAAATGGTGGGGTTGAGCTGCCGGCCGAGTACGGTGCGAAACGCGGCAAGATTGCGCACCGCGCGGAGAGCGACCAACTGGCTGGCGATGTTGCCGGTGGCCGTGCCCTCAAGGGTGAAGGCGCGGACGGGCAGCCCGCTGGCATCGGCGGTGGCCTGGCAGAGCAGACGGTTCTTGGAGCCACCACCGACGATGAGGATGCGCCGGAATTTCCGGCCGGCCAGCCGCTCGAAGGCGCGGATGGCATCGGCATGTCCCTGGCCCAGCGAGTCACAGATGAGCCGCGTATAACCTGTGAGGTTCCTTGGCTGCGGCAGTTTTCTCCTTTTCAACTGGGCGTCGATCGCCGCGCGCATGGAGGGCGGGTTGACGAAGGCTGGATCGGTCACGTCGAGCAGTTGCCCCGGGGCCGGCAGCCTGCCCGCAGCGGCAATGAGTGTCCCCCACTCCCGGTCATTCTTCGGCCGAGCCGTGAAATCCCTGAGTGTCTGCTCCTGAAGCCACAGGCCGATGACGTTCGTCAACGGGCGATATCGTCCGTCGCCGATGCGCTCGTTGGAAATGCGGGCGGCGAGTGCCTCGGGCCCCAACACCGGCCGGTCACTCTCAAAGCCAACGAGCGACCAGGTGCCCGAACTGATGTAGAGATCGCCCCCAGCCGAGTCGGCCGGCATCGCATCGTAGGCACAGGCCGTGTCGTGGCCGGGCACCGCGACCACTTTCACGCCTTTCAACTCTGGAAAATCCCGCACCGGACCGAGCACGGTGTTGGCCATGATGGGCGTGGTGAACCAGGTGGCCGGGATATGGAAATGATCGAGGGTAGCGCGCGACCAGTCGGTGCCGTGCACATCGAGCAGTTGTGTCGTGCTCGCAAAGGAAATCTCGTTCTCCATGCGGCCCGAGAGCAGGTAGTTGAAATAATCCGGGAGGAAAAGGCAGCGGGTGGCGACATCGGCGACTGCCGGGCAATGCGCGACGGTTTCCTCCAACTGCAGGCTGGAATTGTAGAAAACATTCGGAATGCCCGTCGCGGCGTAGATGCGCTCGAGGGCGGCACGGGTGTTGGCGAGGCGCTGCAGGCCCGGCTGGGTGCGGGCGTCGCGGTAGGCATGGGTCGGAAAAACCATGCGGCCGGCGTCGTTGACCAACACGTAGTCCACGCCCCACGTGTCCACGCCGACCGAGGCCAGCTTGGGGAAACGCTTTTTCGCCGCCCGCAGTCCGATGGTTATTTCCGTCCAGAGGGCCGGCAGGTCCCAGTAGTCATGTCCGCCAAGCGAGCGAAACTGGTTGGGAAAACGATGGACCTCCGTCAGGTCCAGTTTTTTGCCGGTCCAGGTGCCGACAATGACGCGACCGCTGGTCGCGCCGAGGTCAACTGCCGCGCAGTGAATGGGTTTGGAGTAGGATTTTGTCACAGAGAGCACGGAGCCGGCACAGAGAACACCGGGAATGAACGGAGCCGCTGACACTGAGCATCCATCTCAGTGCACTCCGTGAATCTCTGTGTTCTCTGTGTCACAACTGAGTATTATTTAGCGCAGGAAAGCCTCCTCGAGGCCGCCGTCGACAGTGATGACCTGACCGGTGGTCTTGCTGAGGCGGTTGCTGACGAGCAGGAAGTAAGCCTCGGCTTGGTCGGCGGGAGTGATGGGCGACTTTGTCAGAGTGCGATCGGCGTAGAACTGGGCGAGCTTGGTCACGAGCGACTCCGTCTCCTCCTTGTCGGAATAGGGTATGTTATACTTGGCGAGCGAGCCGATGACGCGGTCACGCGGGAACATTGCACTCCCCTGTACCACGGTGGCCGGAGCAACGCCGTTGACGCGCACGAGCGGCGCCAACTCCAGGGCCAGTTCGCGCACAAGATGGTTGGCCGCAGCCTTGGAGGTGTCGTAGGCGACGGAGCCCTTCTTGGCGACGACAGCATTGGCCGAGGTGGTAAGGACGAGATTGCCCCGCAAGCCCTGTCGCTTCCACGTCTTGGCGGCCTCGTCGCCGACGAGGTAGGCGCCGATGACGTTGATGGCGAAAGTGAGCGCCCATTTGTCGTCAGGAATGTGCCCGGTGGTGTTGCTCGGCACGAAGACCCCCGCGGTGACACAGATGGAGTCGAAACCACCGTAGGCGAGGGCGACGTCGTCGAGCATGCGGCGGATGCTCGCCCGGTCGGTGATGTTCGCGGCAAGGCCGATGGCCGGACCACAGTTGGAAAGGCCGG